>CAZPOS010000022.1:20407-36995 GCA_964588065.1 uncultured Reyranella sp. | reverse complement strand
GCCGGATAGAGCAGCGGTTTCCTAAACCGGAGGTCGGAGGTTCGAATCCTCTCGGGGACGCCATTCCTTCGATCGCAGGGAAGCGTGACGGCCGACTTCGGCGCGCCACGGCGATCGTCGACATATCAGTGCAGCAAGAGCAGCCAGCCGGCCGCGATCAGCATGCTGATCAGCGACACCGGGACGCCGGCGCGGGAGAACTCCGCCAGGGAGACCGGCGTGCCGCGCCGGGCCGCCTGCTCCACGACGATGATCCCCGCCAGGCTGCCGAACACCACGACGTTGCTCGCCAGGGCCGTGCCCAGCGCCATCGCCGCGCCGGTCTGCTCGGCGTCGCCGCCCTGGATGTAGGGCATGAGGAGCAGGACCGCGGGATTGTTGCCCACGATGTCGCTCACCACGCCGCTGCCGACCAGCAGGGTCACCGGATGCCTGAGGTCGAGCCCCCATTGCGTGAGGTCGGCGATCATGCGCTGCGGAATGCCGGTGGCGGCGAAGGCGGCGTTGACCACGAACAGCCCGCCCAGAAGGATGAACAGGTCGCCATCGACATGCTTCATGACGTCGGCCGAGGCGATGCGGCGGTTGAGCAGCAGGACCGCCCCGGCGGCGAGGGCAATGAGCTCGCGCGGCCAATCGGTCAGGCAGAAGGCGGCCACCACCAGCGCGGTCACGATAGCGGCCTTGGCGAGTTCGATCCGGTCGAGCGGCGGCTCCGGCGGGTCCTGCGGCTCTGCCGGAGGCCGAGCGGCGACAGGCGCGGGCGCGGCCTGGGCGAGCGTCCAGCGGCCGCGGTACAGCAGCACGAGCACGCCCCAGATCGCGACCAGCGACAGGAGCGCCGGCAGCAGGGCCGCGCGCATCAGCCCGACGAAGCTGAGGTCCAGCCCCTGGGCGATGATCATGTTCTGCGGGCTGCCGATGATGGTGCCGGCCGATCCCGCATTGGCGGCGAAGGCGAAGCCGAGCAGGAACGGCGTGGTGTTGAGGCCGCGCGCCAGGCAGAGCTGCACCAGCGGGGGGACCATGGCGACCACGACGACGTCGTTGGTCAGGATCGAGGACAGAAGGCCCGAGGCGGCGATCATCACGGCGAGCAGCTTCGCCGGCCCGATCTCGAGCGCGCTGGCGCGGGCGGCGAGCCAGCCATAGAAGCCGGAGACGGAGAATGCGCCCGACACGATCATCAGCCCGAACAGCAGCGCCATGGTCGGAAAGCTGACCGACGCCCAAGCGGCCTCCACGCCGATCTTCCCGGACACCAGCATGGCGATGGCGCCGAGCAGGGCCGCGCCCGTGCGGTCGACGCGAAAGCCCGGCAGTCGTCCCACGGCCATCGCGAAGTAGGTCGCGAGGAAGATCGCGACGGTCAGGGCCATGGCGCCGGCCGACCGTTCCGGACGGCCCTCATTCCTTGGCCGCCTTGTGGTAGGCCTTGCGGATCCGGTCGAGGTCGACGGTGGGCTTGGGCATCTGCAGCTTCATCCCCTCCATCGCCCCGCAGATGATCTGCGAGACCGCGAGGTTGCGGAACCACTTGTGGTTCGACGGGATGACATACCACGGCGCCCCGTCCGTCGAGCAGCGCTCCAGCATGTCCTCGTAGGCCCTGACGTAGTCGTCCCAGTATTCGCGCTCCTTGTAGTCGCTGTCGCTGATCTTCCAGCGGCGCGCCGGATCGTCGAGCCGCTGCTTGAAGCGCTCGAGCTGCTCTTCCTTCGATATCCAGAGAAAGAACTTCAGGATCGTCGTGCCGCTGTCGGCCAGCAGCTTCTCGAAGGCGTTGATGTGGTCGTAGCGGAGGGACCAGGTTTCCTTCGGCGCGAGATCGTGCACGCGCACCACCAGCACGTCCTCGTAGTGCGAGCGGTTGAAGATCGCCACCTGGCCGAGCTCCGGCGCATGGCGGTGGACGCGCCACAGGAAGTCGTGGCCGCGTTCCTCGGCCGTGGGCTGCTTGAAGCCCGTGACGGTGCAGCCCTGGGGATTCATGGCGCCGATGACGTGCCGGCAGACCCCGTCCTTGCCCGCGGCATCGATGCCCTGCAGCACGATGAGCAGGGAATGGGCGCGCTCGGCATAGAGCGTGTATTGCAGCGTCTGGAGCTTCTCGAGATGGGCGGCGATCTCCGCCGCCGCCGCGTCGCTGTTTTCGTGCCTGCCGTGGAAGCCGGGGTCGATGTCCTTGAGCTTGACCTTGTGTCCCGGCGCCACGACCAGTTCGCCTGCGTAGTTCATCGCGGCCTCCCTTTCAGCTCATCGACTTCGGGCGCAGGGGCACGTGGCCCTGCAGCGATTGCGTCACGATCGACGCGCTGCGCAGGCGACCCGCCGTGCGATTGTCGAGCGTCCGCTCCGTCGCCAGGCGCACGGCACCGAGCACGACCATCCAGGCGAGATTGTAGGCCCAGACCGCCGCGATCGCCGCCCAGGAGATGGCGGGCACCAGCCAGCCGAAGCCGCACATCAGGGCGGCCACGAGCTGCGTGGCCGCGATGGCCCAGAACAGCGGCGCGGCGGGGAAGGGTGGCAGGAAGAACCAGCGTTCCGTGCGGGTGACGAACAGCAGGAGATGCCCGCCGACCACGAGCTGCAGGAACACCGCGGTCTGCAGATGGGCGCGGTCGCCGAGTGCGAACCAGGCGTTCCAGGCCGGGTTGGACAGAACCTCCATGCCGATCAGCAGCAGGCCGAACGCCTGGGCCACCGAGAACAGGCCCAGCACCGCCGACACCGACAGCAGGCGCGTAATGCGCCATCGGATCGGGCGTTCGGACACCGGCGTGTTGTCGTAGGCGATGGTCATGATCGGGATGTCGTCGAGCAGCGACATGATGACGATCATGACGGCCGTCAGCGGCTGGAACCCCAGCGTGATCGACGACAGCACCACCAGGAACATGATCGTCATGGTGAGCGCGACCCGGTAGATCGTGTAGCTGGTGATGCGGCCGAAGATGCGGCGCGCCTCGTCGATGGCGCTGTTGATCACCGAAAGGCCCGGCGAGGTCAGGATCAGCGCCGCGGCGCCGCGCGCGGCGTCGGTGGCGCCGGACACCGCGGTGCCGCAGTCGGCCTGCTTCAGGGCCGGCGCGTCGTTCACGCCGTCGCCGGTCATCGCCACGAGGTGGCCGCGACCCTGCAGGGCCTTGACGATGGCGTACTTGTGCTCCGGGAAGACCCGCGCGAACCCGTCGGCCGCCTCGATCGCATCGACGATCGGCGGCGGCACGTTGTTGGGGTCCATGTCCTTGGGGAAGGCGTCGGCCGCGGCGACGATGTTGGTGCCGAGCCCGAGCTGCCGCGCGGTTTCCCGGGCGATCGCGGTGTCGTCGCCGGTGATCATCTTGACGGTCACGCCCTTGGCGCGCGCCAGGTCGATGGTCGCCTTCGAATCGTCGCGCGGCGGATCGAACATCGGCAGGATGCCGAGCAGCCGCCAGCTTGCCCCGCCATCGTCCGAGCGGGCCACGCCCAGCGCCCGGTATCCCCGCGCCCCCAGCGACTCGACGGTGCCGTGCACGGCCGCAACGGCCTTCTCGTCGGCCTTGACGAGATCGGCGATCACCTGCGGCGCGCCCTTGGAGACGACGATCGCGCGTCCGTCGGGCGCCGTCACGTGCGCCGTGGTGCGCTTGGTGACGGGATCGAAGGGCGTGAAGCCGGTCTGCTTCCAGGCCTTCAGGGACCCCGGGTCGGCCAGTGCCTCGATCACGGCCGTGTCGATGGCGTCGCGGTCCTCCGCCTTCGAGGCCAGGGCGCCGGCGAGCACGACCTCCTGCCCGTCCGTTGCGGCGAACAGGATGGGCTCGCCGAGCTTGAGCTGGTTCTTGGTGAGCGTGCCGGTCTTGTCGGAGCAGAGGATGTCGACGCCGGCCATCTCCTCGATCGCCTCCAGTCGCGACACGATGGCCTTCTGACGCGACAAAGCGAGCGCGCCCAGCGCCATGGTGACGGAGAAGACCGCGGGCATGGCGACCGGGATCGAGGCCACCAGCAGGACGAGCACGAACTGCAGGATGCGCAGCCCATCGGCGGTGCTCCAGGCGTCGGCCACCACGATGTCGTGATAGACGCGAAAGGCCACCATCACGGCGGCCAGGACCAGCGCCAGCTCGATCAGGAAGTTGCCGATCTGGAACATGGCCTTCTGCGCGTGGCTCGCCGCGCCGGCGCCGGCCACCAGCCTGGCGGTTCGGCCGAAGAAGGTATGGGAGCCGGTGGCGATCACCACACCCTCCATCTCGCCCTGCTTCACGACGCTGCCGGAATAGGCTCCGTCGCCGACCTTCTTGGCCACGGGCAGCGATTCGCCGGTGAGGGCGGACTGGTCGATCGCCGCATAGTCGCCGCCGATCAGACGCAGGTCGGCGGGGACGATCTCGCCCAGGCGGATCTTCACGATGTCGCCCGGCACCAGTGTCGAGGCGGCGATGTGGCTCCAGGTTCCGTCGCGCCGCGTCGTGGCCACCGGCGCCAGCCCCTTCCTGAGGGCCGCCAGCGCGTTCGAGGCCTTCAGCTCCTGCCACAGGTCGAGCGCCGCATTGAACAGCAGCAGCGCGACGATGATGGCGAAATCTTCCCAGTGGCCGAGGAATGCCGATATGGCCGCCGCCGCTTCGATGAGATAGGCGATCGGTCCCGTGAAGCAGGCCAGGAGTTTCGCGGCGAGGCTCTTCTCCTTTTCGACGATGGCGTTGGGACCGTACTGGCCGAGGCGACGGTCGGCCTCCGCGGCCGAGAGCCCCGTTGCGGGAACCGTGTCCAGGGTGGCGAGCACACGCTCGATCGGAAGCTTCTCGAGGTCGGCCATTGCCGCAGCGTCCTTGCCGGGCTGGCCGCTTGGCGCGGCGGGGTCCATGGCGGTCGCTCCTGCTGTCGCACTCCACTTCGCTTGCTGGCCGAACGCGGTAGCGCACTGATTGCCCGATGCTATTTACGGGACAAGTGCGAGCCAGGCGTATGATCTGAATCAAAGAAACGACTGTTTACTGCAGGTAACGGCGCCAGCCAGAGGTGACCTCCGATCCCCGTGTGCGGCATGAGGCGAACACCCGCGAGCATAACCAGGCCTTGCCTGTGTCCGTAGCCGCTCGCGCTCTGTGGGCCATGGACTGCTCGTTTTTGCGACAATGTGTCCATGCGCCATCTAGCACTTTCAGGTGACGTTCAGATTGGCGGTGTAGCCGGCAGTCGACCTGGACGGGAGACTCCGATGCCGATTCCGCAAACCAAAATCTACCTGGGCACTGCCCTGTCCGCGGCCCGGGCCCTGCGCTTCCTCCCCAATGCCAGCGGCGATTTCAGCCTCACGGTCTCGGCATCGACCGCCACCAAGTGGCTCGGAAGCGTCGGCGACCTCGATGGCGACGGGTTGCCCGACTTCATCTTTGGAGCGCCGGGTGACGATGACAAGGCGGTCGATGCCGGTCGCGTCTTCGTGCAGCTCGGCGCACCCTCTCCGGGCGCGACGCTCACGGTCGCCGATTCGCTGACCAACATCATCATCGATGGCGTCAATGCCGGCGATCGCGCTGGCGCTGCGGTCGGCTCCATCAGCGATCTCAACGGTGACGGGCGCGGAGAAATCCTGATCGGCGCGCCGGGCATGGAGAATGGTGCGGCGGTCGATGCAGGCGCCGCCTTCGTCGTATGGGGCATGTCGTCTCCTGGCGGTGTCGATCTCGGCGATCCGTTCTCGGCCGGCGGAGGTGGCTTCGTGATGAAGGGCGAAGCTGCCGGTGACGCTGCCGGTACCGCGCTCGCCTCGGTCTCCGACCTGAACGGCGACGGCAGGGCGGAGATCGTCGTCGGCTCGCCGGGCAACGACGCCGGAGGGGCCGATGCCGGCGCGGCTTACGTTGTGTGGGGCAAAGCCACGGGCTCGATCGTGCGCCTTGCGAGCGTTGCCACCGGTACCGGCGGTTACAAGATTGTCGGCGAAGCGGCCGGCGACGGGGCCGGTCGGGTCGTCGGAACCGTGGGCGATCTCAACGGCGACGGCAAAGCGGAAATCCTGGTCGCTGCCCCCGACAGCGATGCAGGCGGCGCGCAGTCGGGTGCCGTCTATGTGGTGTTTGGCAAGAGCACTACCACCAAGGTGTCGCTGGCAACGGTCACGGGCGGCACCGGCGGGTTCCGCATCAAAGGCATGGCAGGAGACGAGGCCGGATCCGCGTTGGCCGGGCTCGGCGACGTCAACGGCGACGGCAAGGCCGACATTCTCGTCGGTGCGCCGGGCTCGGACAGCGCCTATGTCGTGTTCGGGAAGAGCGGAACGGCGCAGGTCGACCTCGCGGACGTCGCGAATGGCGTAGGCGGCTTCAGGATCATCGCCGAATCGGGTGGCGACCTGGCGCGCATGTCGGTCGCCGGCGGCGTCGATCTCAATCGCGATGGCATCAGCGATCTGGTCATCGGCACGCCCGATAACAGTGAAGGAGGCTACCAGGGAGGCGCGGTCTACGTCGTCTGGGGCGGTGGCGCCGGCACCGTGGATCTGGCCTTGGTGGCCCAGGGCATCGGCGGCGCCAAGGTGGTCGGCAATGCGGGCAGCCTGGCCGGCGCCACCGTTGCGATCACGTCCGACGTAGACGGCGACGGAACCCCGGACCTCATGGTTGGCGCCCCCGGCAGCGGCGAAAGCGCCTACGTCCTCTTCTCCGATCCGAGCTGGCAGCCTGACACCAACATCTACGGCACCAACGGCGACGATGTGATCGATGTCGGTTACGGCGGCCAGTATATCGTCGGCGCGGGCGCCGACAGCATCCTGGGCCTGGACGGCAACGATACGATCAGCGGCGGCGGAGGCGACGACACGATCGAGGGCAATGACGGTGACGACGCGTTGTTCGGAGACACCGGCAACGATTGGCTCGATGGTGGTGTCGGCATTGACGTGATGACCGGCGGCGACGGCAACGACAGCTACGTCGTGGACACACCGCTCGATACGGTGATCGAGTTGCCGGGCGGCGGCATCGATACCGTCTATGCCGCCAGCGACTACACGCTCGGCGCGGAGGTCGAGAATCTGGTTTTGACCCAGGCCGCCGCCGGCACCGGCAACGAACTCGACAACCAGATCACCGGCAGCGACGGCGCCGACGTCATCGACGGCGCCGCCGGCGTCGACCAGATGGCCGGCGGGCTCGGCGACGACAGCTATGCGGTAGACAATGAAGGCGACGTCGTCACCGAGTTGCCGGGCGGCGGCTACGACACCGTCTACGCAAGTGTCGACTACACGCTTGCCGCCGAAGTCGAGGCGCTCGTCCTGCAGGGCGGCGCGCGCCACGGCACCGGCAACGCGAAGAGCAACACATTGTTCGGGACCGTCGGCAACGACACGCTGGATGGAGCCGGTGGCGCCGACTCGATGAGCGGAGGTCTCGGCGACGATACCTATATCGTCGACAATGCCGGCGACTCGATCATCGAGGCGGTTGCGGGCGGTATCGACACGGTCATCGCCTCCGTCGACTTCACGCTGGGCAGCCAGGTCGAGAACCTGACCTTGACCGGCCTCGCAAGAAAGGCCGCGGGCAATGCCCTCGACAACGTGTTGACAGGCACGATCGGCGACGACGTGCTGGACGGCAAGGCCGGCGCCGACACGATGGCGGGCGGATCCGGCAACGACACCTACTACGTCGACAACGTGCTCGACACGATCGTCGAGGTGAGTGGCGGCGGGACGGATACGGTCGTTGCGTCGTTCGACTACACGCTATCTCCGGGCGAGATCGAGAACCTCGTCCTGTTTGGCGGGGCGCATATCGGTACGGGCAATGCCAGCAGCAACACCCTGACGGGCGGCGACGGCAACGACACTCTGGACGGCGGTGGCGGTGGCGACACGCTGATCGGTGGAGGCGGAGACGATCGCTACATCATCCGCTCCGTCCTCGACAGCGTGACCGAAGCGTCAGGCGGCGGCATCGACACGGAAGTCGCAACCTTCAGCGTGACACTGGCGGACAACGTCGAGAATCTGGAGATCTCAGGTGAGGGGTCCGTCGGCACCGGCAATGTACTGGACAATGTGCTGACCGGTGGTACGGGTGCGCAGACGCTGATCGGCGGTGCCGGTAACGACACCTACTACGTCGATGGCGCCGGCGACGTCGTGGTCGAGGAGTTGGATGGCGGCATCGACACCGTGGTCAGCAGTGTGGATCTTGCAGGCATCCCGGCCAATGTCGAGAACATCAGGCTGACCGGCGCGGCGCACATCGCGGTCGGCAATGATGGCAGCAATCGCCTGTCCGGTGGAAGCGGTGACGATGAGCTGGATGGCGCCGGAGGCGACGATCTCGAGCTTGGCGGCGATGGTGATGACACGCTGATTTCGAGGGGCGGTCACGACACCCTGTCGGGCGGCGCCGGCAACGACACCTACAAGGTCGCCGGCGGCTCGGTCGAGATCGAGGATTTCCTGGGCCACGATAAGCTCGATGCCAGCGAGGCGACCGGCAACAGCTACATCGACCTCAGCGGCGCGACCGACAGCGTCATCGAGGGCGAGATCTGCCACTTCAAGGGCGGCGGCTCCAGCGCCGCACCGCTCGACGTGCAGTTCCTGCAGGACCTGAGTGGCTCGTTCGGGGATGACATCGCCACCGTACGCGGGCTCGTGCCGCAGATCGTTTCAGCACTGCAGGCGGTGCAATCGGACAGCCTCTTCGGCGTGACTTCCTTCGTCGACAAGCCGGTGTCGCCCTTCGGTGCAACCGGTGAGTGGGTCTACAATCTCGAGCTCGGCCTGACCGGCAGTGCTGCGGCGCTGGCTTCCACCTATAACGCCCTGGCGATCCGCTACGGGGCAGACGAGCCGGAGTCACAGATCGAGTGCCTCATGCAGGTTGCATTGCACACGGTCGAGACCGGCTTCCGGGCGGACTCCGCACGCTTCGTCGTGCTGTTTACAGACGCGCCCTACCACCAGGCCGGCGATGGAACGGCGGCCGGCATCACGACGCCCAACAACGGCGACAACCAGACGCCGGGAAACGGTGCGCTCGAGGATTATCCGCTGGTGCAGCAGGTCAGGGCGGCGATCGAAGCGGCCAACATCATTCCGATCTTCGCCATCGCCAATGGCTACGAGGCAACGTACCAGGGGCTCGTCGGCGCCCTCGGGCGCGGCACGGTCGTGTCGCTCACGAGCAACAGCAGCAATATCGTGTCGGCGATCACCGCCGGCATGACGGCCGTGACCACGACACATATTGAGGACGCGGTCGGAGGCGTCGGCAACGACACTCTAAAGGGCAGCGACGGCGACAACGTCCTGTCGGGCGCGGCGGGCAAGGACACGCTGTACGGCGCGGCCGGCAACGACAGGCTCGACGGCGGGGCCGGCAACGATGTGATGTTCGGCGGCGCCGGCGACGATACCTACTTCGTCAACGCGACCGGCGACAGGGTCTACGAGACGGTGACGACCGCGCCCGATGCCGCCGACGCGGGGGGCCTCGACTGGGTCTACAGCAGTATTTCATACGATCTCGATGCCTATGCCGGCCTGCGTTTCTTTGAGAATCTAGGACTTTCCGGCGCATCCAACCTGGCCGGCCGGGGCAACGCGCTCGACAACACGCTTGTCGGCA
Organism: uncultured Reyranella sp.; assembly: GCA_964588065.1. GTDB lineage: Bacteria > Pseudomonadota > Alphaproteobacteria > Reyranellales > Reyranellaceae > Reyranella. The sequence continues at coordinate 27,381 of CAZPOS010000022.1, read as the reverse complement.
ATACGGGCAACAACCTCCTGGACGGCAGGGCTGGCGCGGACACGATGATTGGGGGCGCGGGCAACGACACCTATAATGTCGACAACGCCGGCGACCACGTGGTCGAGGTAGCCGGCCAAGGTACGGACACGATCTGGACCTCGGTCGACTACGCTCTGACCAACGACCAGTTCATCGAGGCGCTGCACGTCAGCGGTCCGGTGGGCCTCACCCTCCAGGCCAACGATCTCGGCGTGTCGCTGTTCGGCGGTGCCGGTATCGATACCCTCCTAGGGGGGGCCGGAGCCGACCGGCTCGATGGCGGGCTTGAGGCCGACATCCTTCACGGCGGCGCGGGCAACGATATCTACTATGTCGACAATGTCGGGGACCAGGTTTTCGAGACGTTGACGATCGATCCATCCGATACGATCGATGCCGGGGGAATCGACCAGGTGATCAGTACGGTCTCCTTCGATCTCTCCGCAAGCAACGGCGTCAAGTTCGTCGAGAAGCTCACGCTGAGCGGCGCTGACGCGATCGACGGTACGGGCAACGAACTGAACAACATTCTGGTCGGCAATGCAGCGGCCAATACGCTGAGCGGCGGCGCCGGCAGGGACACCATCAACGGTGGCGCGGGCGACGATCGCCTGATCGGCGGCGCCGGAGCGGACGTGCTCACCGGCGGGACGGGCAGCGATACGTTCGTCTTCACCTCGCTCGCCGACAAGGGAGACACCATCAAGGATCTCCTGGTCGGGACCGACATGCTGGAACTTTCGGCCGCCGGCTTCGGCGGGGGGCTGGTGGCCGGCGAAGCTGCCATGGTGGTGAATGCCGCCAGTGCCGCCGCCGCGATGGGCGGGCCCGATGGCTATTTCATCTTCGACGATGCAGGAAAGGGGCTGGGGACGCTCTACTGGGACGCAAACGGTGGAAGCGGGGCGGACGCCGTAGCCGTCGCAACGCTGGGCGGAGTGACCGGCCTGAGCGCGACGGACTTTCTCATCGTATAGCGGGGTCAGGCGATCACGGCGGGCAGCTCGACGCAGGCGCGCGTACCGCCGAGCGACGAGGCTTCGAGCCAGACACGGCCGCCATAGTGCCCCACGAGTTCGCGCGTGACGGCCAGCCCCAGGCCGAATCCCGCGATCGATTCGTCCAGACGGGCGCCGAGCGCGAACACGGCCTCGCGGGCGCTTTCCGGTATGCCGGGGCCATCGTCCTCGATGGATAGCGTGACCATCGTTCCTGCGCGGCAGGCCGACAGTCGAACTGTCGCTCGGGCCCACTTGGCGGCGTTGTCGGCGAGGTTGCCCACGATCTCGCTGAAGTCCTGAGGATCGCAGGCGACCACGAGAGCGCCGGGGACTTCGAGACGGAAGGCGACACCGCGGCGGCGATTGAGCTGTGCCAGGGCAGAGACGACACCCGTCAAGGTCTCTTTCACGTCACTGGCGAGCCCCAACGTTCCGCGGGCTGCAGCGCGCGCCCGGGCCATCTCGTAGTCGATCTGACGTTGCATCCTCAGGCATTGGTCCCTGACGACACGCGCGGAGTCGGCCTGCCCGCTCGCCTCGAGTTGCTGCGCCTCGTCGACCAGGACGGCCAACGGGGTCTTGAGCGAATGCGCCAGAATACCCGCTTGGGTTCTTGCACGCCGCAGCATCTCGCTATTGCTGCCGATCATCGCGTTCAGATCCTGGACCAGAGGTGCGACCTCCAAGGGCAGATCGTCGGGCAGGCGTTCGACACGGCCGCCTCGGACCTCGGTCAGGGCTCGTCGCAGTCGGACAAGCGGTCGCAGGCCCATCGTCACCTGCAGGACGGCCGCGCCTGAGAGCCCCAGGGCAATGACGGCGAGAGAGGCCGCCAGGGTCATGTTGAAGTGGGAGAGCTCCGCGTCGAGCGTGCTTTCCGCCACGGCGACGGACAATCGAAGAGGTGGTTCGTCGCTGCCTGTGCGCACGAGCTGCTGGTAGAGGCGCAGCGCTCCGAGAGCGGTGACCGATTTCTGCGGCCGATCCAGGTGAGCGGCATCGAACGACAACGACAAGTCCAGCAGGGAAGGAGAGCGCAGGACCTGGCCTTTCGACCCTTCGAGCTGCCAGTAGAGCCCTGAGCCAGGTACGGCGAACCGCGGGTCGCTGAGCGGTCTCGGCACAGCCAGAGTACCGTCAGAGCTGCGTTCCAGCAGGCCGCGCAGTTCCTCTGCGTGGTCAGTCAGGTCATGGTCGACCTGGCGGATCGCCAGCTCTTCGAAGAGCCGCGACAGGACGAGGCCGCTCAAAAGCAGGCCGACCGAGATCCACAACACTGCGCCGATGATCAGGCGTGTACGGAAGCTACTCCGCGGCATCGCCCTCATCCCCGAGGCGATAGCCCAGGCCGCGAATCGTACGGATCGTGCTTTGGCCGAGTTTTCTACGCAGCCGGGCGATGTAGACTTCGACGGTGTTGGATTGACGAGGCGCGTCGAATGGATAGACGTGGTCGACCAGTTCACTCTGCGAGACGATACGCTTCGGCCGGTGCATCAGGTAGTTCAGAATCTTGAGTTCCTGGGCGGTGAGATCTATGGGATCGCCCGCGCGTGTCACGCGGCCGGTCGTCGTGTCGAGGTCGATGTCGCCGTGACGCAGCAGCGGGCTTGCGGTCCCAGCAGAGCGGCGCGCCAAGGCGCGCAGTCGGGCGACGACCTCTTCCATGTGAAACGGCTTCTCCAGATAGTCGTCGGCGCCGGCGTTGAGTCCGGCGACGCGCTCTGCCCAACCGCTGCGGGCCGTCAACAGGAGCACCGGCACGTCGCGCCGCGCCGCCCGCCAACGCTTGAGAACCTCGATACCATTCAGGCGGGGCAGACCCACATCGAGCACAACGGCGTCGAAGTTTTGCGTGTCGCCCATGTACCACCCGATCTCACCATCGGTGGCGTCATCGACGGCGAATCCTGCTTTGGTCAGCCCTTTGTGCAGTCGACTCGCGAGATCGGCATCGTCCTCGATCAGCAGGATGCGGATGGCTGGCTCCTTGAAACCTCTCGGTAAGACTCGCACGCCCAGGTGTATCTGCTCTTGATCTGTCTCAATCCCTTCCGCACGGAAGGTCGGTAGAGTACGTCCCGCAAGGCAGAAGGGAAGCGGCATGACGCGAGACGAGGAGAGGGCGGCCGCAGCCTCGCCGCCAGAGCGCGATTCCCCAGAGCGCGATTCCTATGTCGTCACGGCGCTGTCGGACATCACCGATCGCGCGCTGCACGCGGGGATCGCCCGATTCACCATGGGTCTCTCTCCGGCGGCGATCGCGGCCGCCTATCTCGATTGGCTGGCCCATCTGATGGCGGCGCCCGGCAAGCGCCTCCAACTGATCGACAAGATGGCGCGCAAGTCGATGCGCTTCGCCGACTTCGCCGCCCAGCAGGCGCAACGGCCCGGCGCGGCTCCTCCCGCCATCGAGCCGCTGCCCCAGGACCGGCGCTTTGCCGGTGAGGCCTGGCAGCATCCACCGTTCAATCTCTTCTACCAGGGCTTCCTGCTGCAGCAGCAATGGTGGCACAACGCGACGACCGGCGTTCGCGGTGTGACGCGCCATCATGAGGACATCGTCCGCTTCGCGTGCCGGCAGATGCTCGATGTCTTCGCACCGTCGAACTTCCTGCCGACGAATCCCGAACTCCAGCAGCGCACCTTCGAGACAGGCGGGCAGAATTTCGTCGCCGGGCTGCAGCATCTCGTCGAAGACTGGCAACGAGCCGTCAGCGGCAAGAAGCCGGTGGGGGCCGAACCCTACGAGGTCGGACGGACCGTGGCGGCGACCCCCGGCAAGGTCGTCTTCCGGAACCGGCTCATCGAGTTGCTGCAATACGAACCCACGACGGCGCAGGTGCAGGCCGAGCCGGTGCTGATCGTGCCGGCCTGGATCATGAAGTACTACATCCTCGACCTGTCGGCGCAGAACTCGCTGGTGAGATACCTGACCGCGCAAGGCTTCACGGTGTTCATGATTTCGTGGAAGAACCCCTCGGCCGAGGACCGCGACCTGGGTCTCGACGACTATCGCCGCCTGGGCATCATGGCCGCACTCGATGCCATCACGACCATCGTGCCGGGGCGACAGGTGCATGCGCTCGGCTATTGCCTGGGCGGCACGCTGCTGGCGATCGCCGCGGCGACGATGGCGCGCGACGGCGATTCACGGCTGAAGACGATGGTGCTCCTCGCGGCGCAGACCGACTTCACCGAGGCCGGTGAGCTGATGCTGTTCATCGACGACAGCCAGATCGCGTTCCTCGAGGACATGATGTGGGAGCAGGGCTTCCTCGACGCCAAGCAGATGGCGGGGGCTTTCCAGCTTCTGCGCTCCAACGACCTCATCTGGTCGGTGGTGCTGCGCCGCTATCTCATGGGCACGCGCGAGCCGATGAGCGACCTTATGGCCTGGAACGCCGACTCCACGCGTCTGCCCTATCGGATGCACTCGGAATATCTGCGCGGCCTGTTCCTCGGCAACGATCTGGCCGAGGGACGCTATCAGGTCGAGGGCCGCCCCATCGCCCTGACCGACGTCCGGGTTCCGATCTTCGCCGTCGGCACCACCCGGGACCACGTGGCGCCGTGGCGGTCGACCTACAAGATCCACCTGCTGGCGGACACCGAGGTCACCTATGTGCTCACCAATGGCGGCCACAATGCCGGCATCGTGTCCGAGCCCGGACGGGACGGCCGCCATCACCAGATCATGACCAAGGCCGTCGAAGACCGTTACGTCGATCCGGAAGCCTGGCTTGCCACGGCGCCGCAGCGGGAAGGATCCTGGTGGCCCACGCTCGCCGACTGGCTCACTGCCCGCTCCGAGGGCGGCCACGCGCCGCCGCCCATGGGCAATCCCGCCGCCGGTCTGCCGCCGCTTTGCGAGGCGCCGGGTACCTACGTGTTCCAGGAATGACCCGGTCCGGTGGGACTGCTAGCGCCAGAACAGGGCGAGCAGGATGATGATTGGAATCGGCACACCGATAAGCCAGAGAAGGATTGAGCGGCCCATGTGATCTCCTGTTGTCGAGGCGAGTCGCAACGGCCGCCCTGCATCGAAGGTTGCGCGGCCGCGCAACTCCGGCGATGCACCAGCGTTGACCCGTTGCTTACAGGAGTGGCGTTTCTTGGCTCTTCTCGACGGTCGTACGATCCTCATCGTTGAAAACGATCCAACAATAGGGCTGGATCTCCTGGCGACGCTCGCCGCCGAAGGCGCAACCCCCGTCGGTCCTGCCAACAGCGTCGAGAGTGCCTTCGCGCTGATTGCCGATCATGCGGTCGATGCCGCGATTCTCGACATTCGTCTCTACAGGGACGAGCTGGTCTTTCCGGTCGCCGACACGCTTCAGGCGCTGCGCGTGCCCTACGTCTTCGCGAGCGGCCGATCGACCGCCCTGATGCCGCTGCGGCACGGCGACAGGCCCTTCTTCGACAAGCCCTTTCGCGCCGAGGAGATCGTCAGGGCGCTTGCCGAGATGCTGACGGAGACGAGCCGCTAGACTCCTGGCCGGCGGCCTCGCTCGGAACGCCGATCGCGTCCGCGCGTTGGGGCAGAAATCGCACCAACCCACAGGAGCCGACGATGCCCACCCCGAAGGAAATCGAAGAAAAGTTCTGGTCGGCCCTGAAGGCCGACATGACCATGATGCTGGGCCTCGACGGCGTCGAGGACGGCCATGCCCGTCCGATGACCGCGCAGCTCGAAGGCGAGCGCGGGCCGATCTGGTTCTTCACCAGCCGGGAGAATGCCATCGTCGAGAAGCTCGGCGCGGGCCAGGGCAATCGTGCCATCGCCACCTTCACCTCGAAGGGTCATGACCTCTTCGCGACCGTGCATGGCGGCCTCTCGCTCGACAACAATCCGGCAGTCATCGACCGCCTGTGGAACCGCTACGTGGCGGCCTGGTACGAGGGCGGCAAGACCGATCCGAAGCTCGCGCTCCTGCGGCTCGATCCGGAACGAGCCGAGATCTGGCTCGATGCGTCGAGCATCGTCGCCGGCATCAAGATGCTGCTCGGTGTGGATCCGAAGCAGGACTACAAGGACAAGGTCGCGACCGTCAGCCTGCGAGGCTGAGGCTCTCCATGAGGATCGCGCCACAGACGACAGCCGCCCTCCTCGATCCGCGCGTCGAGGCGGAGATCGGCGCCCGACTTCGCTCTTGCGCCGGCGATCGACGACGCATCACGCGTCGCCTGCGCGAACTCGAGGAGGAGTGGGATCTGGAGAGCGTTCTCGAGAACAACGCCTCGATCGTGGCGGCCCTCGGCGTCATGGTGGGCGCGGTGTTGAACCGCCAGGTTCCGTCGGTGCCGGTTTCCTGGGCCGCGTCGCTGGTTCGGCTGGCCGCGAATGGCATCCTGCCGGTCGAGACGCTGCTGCGGCGGCTCGGCCTCCGGACGGCCCGCGAGATCGAGATCGAACGCACGGCGCTGAAAATCATGCGGGGCGATCTCGACGGGGCGCCCCGTTCGATGTCTGACCGGCAGCCTTCCGAGCTGATACGGATCGTCCGCCCCTGAGGCGGATCGACCCGCACCGCGATCAATCGCCGGCCGCGGCCACGCCTTCGGCGGGCGGCGGTGTCGTCTTGCCCTTCTTCTTTGCCTTGCCGCGTTCTTCGAAGCGCTGAAGGACGGTGAAGAACGACGGCACGAACAGCACCGCCAGACACGTCGACGCGATCATGCCGCTGAACACGCAGAGGCCCAGCGAGATGCGCGAGTTGGCGCCCGCCCCGGTCGCGGTGACCAACGGGACCACGCCGAGGATGAAGGCGAAGGAGGTCATCAGGATCGGCCGGAAGCGGGTGCGGGCCGCTTCGATGGCCGATTCGACGATGTCCATGCCTTCGGCGCGTCGCTCGCGCGCCACCTCGACGATGAGAATCGCGTTCTTCGCGCCCAAAGCGATCAGCAGCATCAGGCCGATCTGGGTGTAGATGTTGTTGGCAAGCCCGA
>CAZPOS010000022.1:16876-20397 GCA_964588065.1 uncultured Reyranella sp. | reverse complement strand
GCCGGCGAGGCAGAGATAGACCAGCAGGATCGCCAGCGCGAACACATACAGCAGCTGGTTGCCGACGACGTTCTCCTGATAGGCCATGCCGGTCCATTCGTAGCCGGTGCCCGGCGGAAGGATCGCCTTGGCGATCTGGTCCATCAGGTCGATCGCTTCGCCCGAGCTGAACCCGGCCGCCGGCGAACCGACGATCGCGGCCGACGGATAGAGATTGTAGAGGCTGATCAGCGGCGGGCCGAGCGCGGGGTGCAGCTCCGCGATGGCGCCGATCGGCACCATCTGCCCGTCGAGGTTCTTGACCTGCAGTTTCAGGATGTCCTCGGGCCGCGTGCGATACTGCGAATCGGCCTGGATATAGACCTGGAGGCTGAGGCCGAACTTGTTGAACCGGTTGACGAAGGACGAGCCCATGTAGCTCGACAGGGTCGTGAAGACATCGCCGACCGGCACGCGCAGCGACTCGGCCTTGACGCGGTCGACCTCGATCCGGACGTGCGGCGCACCGGAGCGGAAGGAGGTGACGAGGTTCGAGAGCGCCGACTGCGTGCTGGCGTTCCGGATCATCGTGTCGGTGATGGCCTGCAGCTTGGCGTAGTCGAAGCTGCCGTCCTTCTGCTCGATCTGCATCTGGAAGCCGCCGGCATTGCCGATGCCCTGGATGGCGGGCGGCACGATGACGAAGGCTCGGCCGTCCTGCAGGACCTTCAGCTTCTCCATCAGGCCGAGCACGATCGAGCGCAGGTCCTGGTCCTTGGCCTTCAGGCGCGTGTCCCAGTCCTTCAGGATCACATAGGACACGGCGGCGTTCGCCAGGGAAGAGTTGCTGTCGAGAACCGACATGCCGCCCAGCGCGACCACGTTCTCGACACCGGGAGCCGCCATGGCGATCTCGGCGACCTGGTGCAGCGTGGCGCCGGTGCGCTCGAGCGAAGCGCCATCCGGCAGCTGCACGCCGATCATCAGGTAGCCCTGGTCCTCGTTGGGAATGAAGGCCGTGGGCAGGCGCGCGACACCCCAGCCGCCGATGCCGGCGGCGACCAGCGCCAGCAGCACCATCAGTCCCGCCCGGTGGACCATGAAGCCGACCAGGCCGGCATAGGCGTCCTCGAGCTTGCCGTAGACCTTGTTGAAGCCGCGGAAGAAGATGTTGCGCTTCTCCGGCGGTGTCGCGGGCCGCAGCCACATCGCGCACTGGGTGGGCTTGAGGGTGGCGGCGTTGATGGCGCTGATCAGGGCGGTGGCCGCGATCACCAGCGCGAACTGAGCGAACATCTGGCCGGTCAGGCCGGGCAGGAAGGCGGCCGGCAGGAACACCGACATCAGCACCAGGGTGATGCCGATCACGGGTCCGAACAGCTCGTCCATCGCCTTGATCGAGGCGTCATGGGGCGTCATGCCACGTTCAATGTGATGGGCGACGCCCTCGACGATCACGATCGCGTCGTCGACCACGATGCCGATCGCCAGCACGATGCCGAACATGGTCGTGGTGTTGATGGTGAAGCCCAGCGCCGCCATGGCGGCGAAGGCGCCGATGATCGTGACGGGGATGGTGGTCGCCGGCACCAGCATGGCGCGCCAGTCCTGCAGGAAGATCACGATCACGATCAGGACCAGGATGCCGGCCTCGATCAGGGTCATGAAGACCTCGTGGATCGACGCCTTGACGAAGCGCGTGGTGTCGAACGGCACCTCGTAGGCGAGGCCGGGCGGGAAGTCCTTGGCCAGCTCGGCCATCTTGGCCTTCACGCGATTGGCGACGTCGAGCGCATTGGCGTCGGGCAGCTGGTAGATCGCGAGGCCGGAATTGGGCTTGCCGTTGATGTGCGAGGTCGTGGAATAGGTCTGGGCGCCCAGCTCGACGCGGGCGACGTCGCGCACCCGCACGATCCGGCCGCCATTGCCCTGCTCGGCCTTGACGACGATGTTGCCGAATTCCTCCGGCGTGCTGAGGCGACCGACGACGTCGATCGTGTACTGGAAATCCAGCCCCTTCGGCGCCGGCGGCTGGCCGACCTGGCCAGCCGTCACGTCTTGGCTCTGCTGCTGGATGACCTTGCTCACGTCCGCCGGCGTGAGGCCGAACGTGTAGAGCTTCTGCGGATCGAGCCAGACGCGCATCGAATACTGGCCGACGCCCAGCACGTTGACGTTGCCGACGCCGGGCAGGCGCGCGAGCTCGTTGACCAGATTGATGGTGGCGTAGTTGCTGAGATAGAGGCTGTCGTAGCGCTGGTCGGGGGAGGTCAGCGAGACGATCTGCAGGATCGACGTCGACTTCTTCTGCACCACGAGGCCCTGGGCCTGCACCGGCATGGGCAGCGAGGCGAGCGCGGCGCTGACCTGATTCTGCACCAGCACCTGCGCGAAATCCATGTCGGTGCCGATCTCGAACGTCACCGTGAGCGTGTAGGTGCCGGAGTCCGTACTGTAGGACTGCATGTAGATCATCTTCTCGACGCCGTTCACCTGCAGTTCGACCGGCAGGGCGACGTCGTTGACGACCACGGCAGCGCTGGCGCCCGGATAGGTCGTGGTGACCTGGATCGTGGGCGGCACGATGTTGGGATATTGCGCGATCGGCAGGGTCGCCAGCGACACGCCGCCGATCAGCACGATGATGATGGCGAGGACGTTGGCCAGGACCGGCCGGTTGATGAAGAAGGCGGAAATCATGGCGGCGCTCCCCGGCCGGTCACTTGGGTGCGGCGGGGGGTGCGGCTGGAGACGCGGCCGGTGGCGCGGCGGGCGTGCCGTCGGTCGTTGCCGGGATCGTGGTCAGCTTGGGGACGACCTTGCCGCCGGGAATGGCGGCGCCGTTGGTGCTGAGCACCACCCGATCGTCCGGCTTGAGGCCCGTCGAGATGACGCGCAGGCCGTTGGGCAGGAGCTGACCGGTGGTGATCCGGGTCTGCACCACGACATTGTCCTTGTTGACCGTCAGCAGGTACTTGCCCGCCTGGTCCTCCGCGATGACGCGGTTGGGCACCAGCAGCGAGGCCGTGGCACCCAGGCCCTGCGGCACCTTCACGCGCACGAAGAAGCCCGGGATCAGGATGCGCTTCGGATTTTCGAACAGGGCGCGGACGAGGATCGTGCCGGTGGTCGCATCGAGTTCGGGCGAGACGTAATTGAGGAAGCCCTTGTGCGGGAATCCCTCCTCGTTCATCAGGCCGATCTCGACCGGCACCTTGCTCAGCTCCTCGACGGTGACGCGCCGGTCCTTCAGGTTCTGCCGGATCTGCAGGATGTCCTGCTCGCTCATGTTGAACGTGACGTAGATCGGATCGAGCTGGACGATCGTCGCGAGCTTGGTGGCGGTGGTGGCGCCGACGAGTTCGCCGACCGAGACGAGATGCTTGCTGACGATGCCGTCGAACGGCGCCGTGACCGTCGTGTAGCCGAGGTTGGTCTGGGCGATCGTGAGGTTGCCCTCGGCGTTCTCGACGTTGGCGCGGGCATTGTCGCGCTTGGCCTTGGCCTGATCGAAGGTGTTCTGCGCCGACACGTTCTGGCGC
>CAZPOS010000022.1:7129-16866 GCA_964588065.1 uncultured Reyranella sp. | reverse complement strand
ACTCGGCCTCGGCCTGGACCAGCGAGGCCTTGGCGCCGTCGAGTTGGGCCTCGGCCTCCTTGACCTTGGCCTTGTACATCGTCTGCTCGATGCCGAAGAGCTTTTCGTCCTTCTTCTTCTCGGAGCCGTCGACATAATCCTGCGAGACCAGGAAACCCTCGACGCGGGCGACGAGATCGACGGTCGCGAAGGCCACCGTGTTGCCGGTGAGGACCTCGAAGGGCGCCACCTCCTGTTTCACGGGCACGCCGACGTTGACCTCGGCTGGCGGTGGGGGCTGGAACTTGTTTTCCTGCTTGCATCCGGCGACCAGCCCGGAGAAGGCAATCACCGCCAGAACAGGCGCCAGCGTCCGAAACTGCCGCAAGCCTGCAAAAACTACGGCTTCATCGCTACCATTCGACATATTCCGACGATGCTCCCCGCGACGCAGGGCCCAGCGTTAGCGCATCCCCTGCACGATTGCCACCGCCCAGGGACATCACAGCCGATTGAACAGCAGCGACAGATTGTTGGCCGGCATTTCAACGATCTCGGGCGTGGAAAAGCCCTGCGCGCCGGTCAGGTCGATGACGGCCTCTATGTCCCGCACGCCCCATGCGGGATTGCGGCGCTTGAGATCGGCATCGAAGGCCTCGTTGCTGGGGGCCGTGTGCCGGCCGCCCTGGCGGTAGGGACCATAGAGAAAGAACAAGCCGCCTGGGGACAGCACGCGGGCGGCGCCGGCGACGAGCCCGACCGCGGCTTCCCACGGCGCGATGTGGATCATGTTGCAGCAGAGCACGGCGTCCGCGCGCTCGACCGGCCATGTCCGTGCGGTGACGTCGATCTCCAGTGCCGGTCGTACGTTGGCGAGGCCCAGCGTCCGCACCCAGTCGTCGACGCTGGCACGGGCATCCACATCGGGATCGCTGGGCTGGAAGGTGAGTTCGGGCCGGGCGGTGGCGTAATGGACGATGTGCTCGCCGGTGCCGCTCGCGACCTCGAGCACGAGCCCTTCGCGCGGCAGGCGTGGCTGCAGCACGTCGAGAATGGGTTGCCGGTTGCGGGCCGCCGCCGGTGCCTGTCTTTTCATCGTGCCTCCTGAATGGCCTGCCAGATCCGCGCGGGGCTCGCCGGTCCGTCGAAGCCTTTGACGCCGAGCGGCGCCAGCGCGTCAAGGATGGCATTGGCGATGGCGGGGAAGGCCGCGATGGCACCGGCCTCGCCGCAGCCCTTCACGCCCAGCGGATTGGTCGTGCAGCGGGTGGGATTGAAGCCCAGATCGAACGACGGCAGGTCGTCCGCACGCGGCAGCGCGTAGTCCATGAACGAGCCGGCCACCATCTGCCCCGACACGGGATCGTAGGTCGCGCGCTCCAGCAGGGCTTGGCCCGCGCCCTGGGCCATGGCGCCGTGCGCCTGGCCGGTCGCGATCATCGGATTGACCAGCACGCCGTAATCGTCGACCGCGGTGTAGCGCGCCAGCTCGACCTTGCCGGTGTCGCGGTCGATCTCGACTTCGACGACATGCGCGCCGTTGGGAAAGGTCATGTGCTCGCGCTTCCAGGCATGGAACGTGTCGAGCGGTCTGCCCCTGTCGCGGCCGAGCGCGGCCACCTCGAGGATGCCGATGGCCCGGTCGGTGCCGGAAACGACGAAGCGCCCCTCCTCGAAGCGGATGTCGGCGTCCGCTACTTCCAGCGCGTCGGCCGCCAGCACCGTGCCCTTGGCGATGATCTCGTCCGAGGCCCGCCACAGCGCCGTGCCGCCCATATAGGTCGCGCGCGAACTGCCGTGGCCGCCGCCGAACGGGATCGCATCCGTGTCGCCCTGCACGAGGCGGATGCGCGCGTTGGGCACGCCCAGCCGGGTGCCGAGGATCTGCGGGAAGGTCGTCTCGTGGCCTTGGCCGATATGCTGCGTGCCGGTGATCAGCGAGATCGTGCCGTCGGCTTCGAAGCGCACGTCGACATTCTCGTCCGGTGGGCCGCCGGTCGCCTTGATGTGATAGGCGAAGCCCAGGCCGCGCAGGCGTCCGCGCCGCTCGCTCTCGCGTCGCCGGGTGTCGAAGCCCCTGCGATCCGCGCGAACGAGCGCCCGGTCGAGCGCTTCGGCAAAGCGGCCGCTGTCGACCTCGAAGCCGAAGGCGTTGGTCATCGGCATCGCCTCGGGCGGGACCATGTTCCAGTGCCTGAGATCGGCACGATCGAAGCCGGTTCGTTCCGCCGCCGCATCGATCAGCCGTTCGACGATGTTGATCGCCTCGGCGAAGCCCGGTCCGCGCGTCACGCCGATCGGCGCGGTGTTGGTGACGACGGCCACGACATGCAGCGCGATCGCGGGGATGCGGTACACCGACCCCTGCAGGTGGATGTACTGGAACGTCTGCACGCCGCCGCCGGCGCCGGCCATGTAGGCGCCGAGATTGGCGAGGCTCGCGATCTTCAGGGCAAGGAACCTGCCGTCGGCGTCGAGCGCCAGGGATGCCCTGGCCTGCATGTCGCGCGCCGCATGGTCCGACAGGAACACCTCGCTGCGGCTCGCGATCCATTTCACCGGTCGGCCCACCGTGCGAGCGGCCCACAGGACCAGCGCATGCTCGACATAGGCGAAGTTCTTGGCGCCGAAGCCGCCGCCCACGTCATGCGCGATGAACCGTACGTCCTTGGGCTCCACGCCGAGCGAGCGGGCGACGTGGTTGCGGTTGATGTGGATGTTCTGGCTGGAGACGTGGAGGGTGTAGCGGCCGGTCGCGGGATCGAAGGTGCCGACGCCGCCCCGCGGCTCCATCGGATTCATCACGATGCGATGGTTGTCGAGGTCGAGCGACACGACGTGCGCCGCTGCCGCGAACGCCGCTTCGGCACCGGCCGCGTCGCCGGTGTGCCAGTCGAGGCAGGTGTTGCCGGGAATCTCGTCGGAGAGAAGCGGCGCGCCCGGCACGCGAGCGGCTTCGGCCGAGGTCACGGCGGGCAGGGGTTCGTAGTCGACCGCCACCCGCTCCGCCGCATCGAGCGCCTGCGCCAGCGTCTCGGCGACGACGAGGGCCACGGGTTCGCCGGCGAAGCGGACCTTGTCCGACGCCAGCAGCGGCTGAGGCGCGAAGGCGAAGGGCTCGGCCGTCTGAACGTTCGCCTCGACATAGGGGCGCAACGGCGCGAGCCCGTCCGCCAAAGCGTCGACGGATGTGAGAATCGCGAGGACGCCGGGAGCGGAGCGGGCGGCCCGCGCGTCGATCGACCTGACGATCGCGTGCGCATGCGGCGAGCGCAGCACCACGGCGTGGACCAGGCCATCGAACTTGAGGTCGTCGAGATAGGCGCCCTGGCCGGTGACGAAGCGCGCATCCTCGCGGCGCCGGGGGGAATCGCCCATCCGTTCGATCGTCATGTGCGCAGCGTCTCCGCGTTCTGGGCCTGCCGCTTCTCGTCCCACCAGTCACGCATCTGCAGGCCCCAATAGGCAAGCTGCGTCGCGGCGCGTCCCGCCGCTCCTCCGGCCCAGCCGGTGCCGAAGGGCGCGAACAGGCGGGCGCGAGACGGATCGCCCAGGATGCCGGCGGCGACCGCGTCCGCCCCCGCGGCCGTCTGGGCGAGGCCGTGGCCGCCGAAGGCCGTGCAGACCCAGAGGCCGGGCTCGATCTCGCCCACCTGGGGCATCTTGTGCGGCGCGTAGCCCATGATCCCGGGCCAGGCGTAGGCGATCTCGATCTCGCCGAGCTGCGGATAGACCGAGACCATGTCGCCGCGCATCATCTCGCGCAGCCGCCGCGGCTCGTTCGTGTCGGTGGTGATGCGGCCACCCCACAGCAGGCGGTCGTCGTCGACGATGCGGTAATAGTCGCCGGCGCGGCGTGTGTCGGAGATCGCACCGGCCCAGCGGATCGCCTCGCCGAGCCCGGGCCCGAGCTTTCCGGTGACGGCGACATAGGTCGCGACCGGCAGCACCGCCCGCGCGATCCGCGGCTGCACGGCGCCGAGATCGGCATTGCCGGCCAGCACGACATGCTTTGCCCTGACGGTGCCGTGCGCGATGCGCAGTCGCCAGCCGTCACTGTCGCGCGCGAGCCCCAGTGCCTCCGTCCGCTCGTAGACCTTGCCGCCTCGCCGTTCGATGTCCTTCGCCAGAGCCAGCGCAAAGTTGAGCGGATGGATGTGGAAGGAGGTTGGGTCGTGGATCGCCTGATGGTAGCGCGCCGTCGCGAGCAGGCCGCGGACGCGCGCCGTCTCCCACGGCTCGAAGGCGGCGCCGAGCTGCTCGGCGAGCCTGCGCGTGCGGTCGGCGAAGCCTGGACCCTGGTCGGTGCGCGAGACGCTGAGCTTGCCGCTGCCCATCAGAATGTCGGGTCGCCCGAACTCGGCGATCGCCTCGCGCACGATCGCGACGCCGCGCTGCGACTGGGCGTAGAGCTGTCGTGCGTGGTCGAGTCCCAGCCGGTCGATCAGCGCGCCGGAGCGCTGGGCATAGCCCGCACCGACGAAGCCGCCGTTGCGCCCCGAGGCGCCCCATCCGATGCGCCGGCGCTCCAGCAGAGCGACCCGCTTTCCCTGCCGGGCCAGCAGCCGGGCCGTGTGCAGCCCGGCAAAGCCTGCGCCCACGACCACGACATCGGCCTCTTCTTCCCGCGCGAGCGGTGGGCGCACCGCGTCCGCGTCTCGCGTAGCGGCATACCAGCTGGCCGGATAGTCGAATTCGGTCATGTCCATTCTTCTCCGCGAGAAGAGGTGCCATGGGAAGGCTTGCGCGGTCACCTCCTCTCCCGCACTAATTTTGCCGGAGACTTTCTACCCGCTTGCGCAATTCCGGAGGATGCATGTCGGTCGATTTCGATGCGGTGATCATCGGCGCAGGGTTCGGCGGCATGTACATGCTGCACAAGCTGCGTCAGAAGGGCTTCACGGCGCGCGTGTTCGAGGCCGGCAAGGGCGTCGGCGGCACCTGGTACTGGAACCGCTATCCCGGCGCGCGCTGCGACGTCGAGAGCGTGCAGTATTCCTATCAGTTCGATCCCGGGCTGGAGCAGGAATGGGAATGGAGCGAGCGCTACGCCACCCAGCCCGAGCTGCTGCGTTACGCCAATCACGTCGCCGACCGTTACGATCTGCGCCGCGACATGCGGTTCGAGACGAGGGTCGGCAAGGCGACGTTCGACGAGGCCGCCAACCTCTGGCGGGTCGAGACCGAGAAGGCCGGCGCTACCGGTGTGGCCAACGCGGTCACGGCGCGCTTCGTGATCACCGCGATGGGCTGCCTGTCCTCGCCCAATACCCCGAAGATTCCGGGGCTCGAGGATTTCAAGGGCCCGACCTATCACACCGGTAACTGGCCGCACGAAGGCGTCGATTTCACCGGGAAGACCGTGGGCGTCATCGGCACCGGCTCCTCTGCCATCCAGTCGATCCCCGTGATCGCCGAGCAGGCGAAGCACCTCACCGTTTTCCAGCGTACCGCCAACTATACCGTGCCGGCGCACAACAAGCCGCTCGATCCGGACTATGTGCGCGAAGTGAAGGCGAACTATCCGGAGATGCGCCGTCGCGCCAAGACCAAGCCGGCCGGAATCGATTTCACGATCAATCCCGCCTCGGCCGCCGAGACGCCGGAGGAGGAGCGCAATCGCCAGTTCCAGGCCCGCTGGGACTACGGCGGGCTGGGCTTCATGGCCTCCTTCTCCGATCTTCTCCTGAACGACGATTCGAACAGGTTCGCGGCCGACTTCGTGCGGGCCAAGATCGCCGAGGTCGTCAAGGACCCGAAGACGGCGGCGGCGCTGGTGCCGAAGAACATCATCGGCTGCAAGCGGCTGTGCGTCGACACCGGCTACTGGGCGACCTTCAATCGCCCGAACGTAACCCTCGTGGACATCAGCGACGAGCCGATCGAGCGCATCACGCCGACTGGCCTCCGCGCCAAGGGCGAGGATTTCACCTTCGACTGCCTGGTCCTGGCGACCGGCTTCGACGCGATGACCGGCGCGCTCCTCAAGGTCGACTTTCGCGGCCGCGGCGGTGTCACCCTGAAGGAGCGCTGGAACGAAGGGCCGAAGACCTATCTCGGCCTGACCGTGGTGGACTTCCCCAACCTGTTCATGATCACCGGCCCGGGCAGCCCCTCGGTCCTGACCAACATGCTTCCCTCGATCGAACAGCATGTCGACTTCATCGCCGACTGCCTCGAGACACTGCGCGCCCAGGGCAAGACCGTGATCGAGGCCGAGCCGCAGGCGCAGGAAGCCTGGGTCGGGCATGTCGGCGACGTGTCCAACATCACCCTGCGCTCGACCTGCAGCTCCTGGTACGTCGGCGCCAACATCCCGGGCAAGCCGCGCGTGTTCATGCCCTATATCGGCGGCCTGCCGGCCTACATCCAGGCCTGCGAAAAGGTCGTGGCCAACGGCTACGAGGGCTTCGCGCTGGCCTGAGGAAGAACGCCCTCTCCGCCCGCGTCGTACGCGGGGGGAGAGGGAGGGGACCCGCGGAGCGGGGAGGGAGAGGTGGGTCACGACTCTCCAAGTATTCGCTCGATTTCCGCCCAGATGCCTTCCGGATTCTTGACGACTTCACTGGCCCAGAACCGCACCACTCTCCAACCCCGCAGCTCCATCGCGACAGTTCGGTTGGCATCCGCCTCGACCTGAAATGCGTGATGCTCACCATCGATCTCGATAACCAACTTCTTTGAGACGCAAGCGAAGTCGGCAAAATAAGGACCGATCGGATGCTGTCTTCGGAATTTCACGCCGGCCATCCGCCTCGCGCGCACCAACTCCCAGCAGATCTGTTCGGCGCGACTGCTTTCATGACGGAGGCTTCTTGACCTCGCGGTTCGATGTTTGGTCATAAGACCCACCTCTCCCTCCCCGCGCTCTGCGCGGGTCCCCTCCCTCTCCCCCCGCGTTGACGCGGGCGGAGAGGGCGCTCTGGATGAGGAAGTATCGTCATGGATCGTTGACGATGCACGCGTACCTTCTTAGTGTTAACCGAGAGGTTAACTGAAGCGGTGCGGGTCGGATGTGGAAGTTCCTGAAGATCGTCGCTGCCGTCCTCGTGGCGACCGTTGCGGCGATCCTGATCTACGCCTCGACGAAGCCGGATTCGTTTCGCGTCGAGCGCTCGATGGCGATGAACGCGCCGCCCGACAAGATCTTTCCCTATATCGAGGGGCTGAAGCGCTGGGCGGAGTGGTCACCCTACGAGGGGCGCGATCCGGCGATGAAGCGGACCTATAGCGGCGCCGAAGCCGGCAAGGGTGCGGTCTACGCATGGGAGGGCAACGATCAGGTCGGCACGGGCCGCATGGAGATCGTCGAGTCGACGCCGCCGCACAAGGTCACGATCAAGCTCGACTTCCTGAAGCCCTTCGAAGGTCACAATACCGCCGAGCTGACGGTGCAACCGAAAGGCGGTCAGACGATTGTCACCTGGGCGATGTACGGTCCCAGCACCTTCATGACCAAGCTGGTCGGCACCTTCATGGACATGGACGACATGATCGGCCGGGATTTCGCGGCAGGCCTGGCGAAGCTGAAGACCGTCGTCGAGAAGTGACCATCCATTTGTCGAAGAGGACCAATATGAACCGCATGTTGCGCATGCTCGGCATCGTTCTGGCGATGAGCCCCGCGGTCGCGCTGGCCCAGGCGCCGGCGACACTGCCGCCGGGAGTCTTCGCCGCGGAGCGCGACATCGCGCTGGCGACGGCCGGCACCTATACGCTCGACGAGCAGCACACGGCCGTCATCGTCCGCGTCTCGCATATAGGCTATTCGCAGAGCGTGTTCCGCTTCGACCGGGTCAAGGGTTCGCTCACCTGGGATCCCGCCGCGATCGAAAAGTCGAAGCTCTCGGCCTCGGTCGAGACGGCCTCCATCACCACCAACGTCAAGGGTTTCGCAGAGGAACTGGCGGGCGAGAATTTCCTGAAGTCGAAGGCCTTCCCCGAAGCCACCTTCGTCTCGACGTCGTTCAAGCCGGTCGACAGGACGCGCGGCAAGGTGGAGGGGCAGTTCACGCTGATGGGCAAGACCCGGCCCGTCACCTTCGACGTGGAACTCGGTGGCGCGGGCAAGGGCTTCGAGGGCAAGCCGCGCATCGGCGTTCACGCCGTGGCGACGATCAATCCGCAGGATTACGGCCTGCCGGCGCTGTTCACCGATCCCATCCAGGTCCAGATCGATACCGAGTTCGAGAAGAGCCAGTAACCCGAGGAGGATGTAATGGCGGTCCAGCCCTATCTGTTTTTCAACGGCCGTTGCGAGGAGGCGCTCGCCTTCTACCAGGAGAGGCTTGGCGCCAAGGTCGAGATGATGATGCGCTTCAAGGAGAATCCCGATGCGGGCGCCATGGAGCACATGAAGGTGAATCCCGAAGCGGTGATGCATGCCAGCCTGCGGATCGGCGATGCGATGATCATGTGCTCCGACGGCATGGCCGGCGACGGCAAGACGAATTTCCAGGGATTCTCTCTTGCGCTCGATGTCGCGACCGAAGCGGAGGCCGGCAGGGCTTTCGAGGCGCTGGCGAGGGACGGCCAGATCCAGATGCCGATCGGCAGGACGTTCTTCTCGCCACGCTTCGGCTGCGTCGCCGACAAGTTCGGCGTGTCGTGGATGGTGATGGTGCCGCAGCCGATGTAGCCATCAATAAGGATCCTTCGCTGCGCTCAGGATGACACCCAGTGTCATCCCGAACGAAATGAGGGATCCTTTGCTTTCTACTTCTTCTCGACGTTGGACGAGCGTAGCGGCACGCCGAATTCGCGGCGGCCAGCACCTCGACGCCCTTGCGGATGGTCTCCGGTTCCGGATTGGCGAAGCAGAGCCTGAGGCGCGAGCGGGCGTATTCCTTGTTGGTCGACCATTCCGCACCGGGATTGAGCGAGACGCCGGCGGCGAGGGCCGCCTGGGCGAGCTTCGTCGTGTCGACCTGGTCCGGCAGCTTGATCCAGAGATAGATGCCGCCCTCGGGATCGCCGAACTCGGCGTCGGTGCCGAACTGCTCGGCCAGCGCCTCGCGCAGGACCTGCAGCTTGGCCGACAGGGTCTTGTTAAGCTTCGGCACGTGGTTCACGAAATGCTGCGTGCAGAACTCCGCCAGGACCATCTGTTCGAGCGCGCCCGACCCGGCATCCTGCTTGAGGCCGAGGATGCGGGCGAGGATGTCCCACTTGGCCACGATGTAGCCCACGCGCAGGGCCGGCGCGATCGACTTGGAGAAGGAGCCGATGAAGATCACGCCTTCGCCCTTCGCCATGGCATAGAGCGAGGGCGGGCGCTTGCCGCTCCAGATCAGGTCCGAATAGCACTCGTCCTCGAAGATCATGACGCCGTATTCGGCGGCGATCTTCAGCAGCTCGGCGCGGCGCGCCTCGCCCATGATGGCGCCGGTCGGGTTCTGCACCGTCGGGATCGTGTAGATGTACTTGGGCGTGATGCCCTTCTGTTTCAGCTCCTCGAGCTTCTGTTTCAGCACGTCGAGCCGCAGCCCTTCGCCGTCGAGCGGGATGCCGACGACGTTGGCGCCCAGCTTGTTCAGCTTGGTGAGGGCGCCGCCATAGGTCTCCTGCTCGATGATGACGGTGTCGCCCTTCGTCACCAGCAGGCTGTTGATCAGGTCGAGACCCTGCATCGAGCCCGAGGTGATCAGGATCTCGTCGGAGGCGCACTCGATGCCGGCATGGTCCTTCAGCTTGCCCGCGAGGAACTCGCGCAGCGGCTTGTAGCCCAGCGGCCCGCTGTTCAACCCGTAGGTCGCGAG
>CAZPOS010000022.1:0-7119 GCA_964588065.1 uncultured Reyranella sp. | reverse complement strand
CGCGTGTCAAGCCCGATGGGCGTAGGCGTTTCATAGGTCGCGAGCGTCGCGCCCTCGCGCTTGAGCACGGACGTCGCCGCATCGATCAGCGCCTGGACGGGCACATTGCCGGCGTCGTTGTGGCCGCCGATGAAATTGTACTTCGGGAATCCGTTCCACTTGGCGGCGGGAGCGGGCGTGCCGGGCGCCAGCAGGGGCGCGAAGTCGAACGGAGCAGTCATGATCGTTTCCTCGTTGGTTGGCCAATTGCTGGGCCAACCAACGGGATTTCGCAACAGATTTGCGCCCGATCAGGCCGTCGCGCGGAACGAATTGGCGTGGGCCATGTCCCAGGCCCGCCGCCACCGCTTGTCGCTCGTTCCGGAGACCAGCTCGCCCTCGGCCAGCCCCGGATAGAGATCGGCATAGGTTGCCACGATGCTCGGCGAGACGCGGCGGGTGATATGGATGGGCTTGAAGTCCGTGGGATGGTCTAGGCCCGCGGCGGCGGTCAGCTCGGCCAGCTCCTGGAGGGTGGAGCGATGGAAGTTCGCCACCCGCTGCATCTTGTCCGGCACCACCAGCGCGCGCTGGCGGGTCGGGTCCTGCGTGGCGACGCCGGTCGGACAGCGGTCGGTGTGGCAGGACTGGGACTGGATGCAGCCGACCGCGAACATGAAGCCGCGCGCTGAATTGCACCAGTCGGCGCCCAGCGCCATCGCCCGGATGATGTCGAAGGCGGTGATGATCTTGCCGGCGGCGCCGATCTTGATGCGATGCCGGGCGCCGATGCCCACCAGGGCATTGTGCACGAGGTGCAGTCCCTGCCGCATCGGCTTGCCGACATGGTCGAGGAATTCCATCGGCGCGGCGCCGGTGCCGCCCTCCTTGCCGTCGACGACGATGAAGTCGGGATAGATGCCGGTCTGCAGCATCGCCTTGCAGATCGCCAGGAACTCCCATTCGTGGCCGACACAGAGCTTGAAGCCCGCCGGCTTGCCGCCCGACAGGCGACGCATCTCGGCGATGAACTGCATCATCTCGATCGGCGTCGTGAAGGCGGTGTGGTGCGACGGCGAGATGCAATCCTTGCCGACCGGCACGCCGCGCGTCAGGGCGATCTCCTCGCTGACCTTGGGACCGGGCAGCACGCCGCCATGGCCGGGCTTGGCGCCCTGGCTGAGCTTCAGCTCGACCATCTTGACCTGCGGGTTGGCGGCACCGGCGGCGAAGCGTTCGGCCGAGAAGGTGCCGTCGGCGTTGCGGGCGCCGAAATAGCCGGAGCCGATTTCCCAGATGATGTCGCCGCCACCCTCCCGATGATAGGGGCTGTAGCCGCCCTCGCCGGTATCGTGCGCGAAGCCGCCCAGTTTGGCGCCGCCGTTCAGGGCGCGGATGGCATTGGCGCTGAGCGCCCCGAAGCTCATCGCCGAGATGTTGAAGATCGAGGCGGAGTAGGGTTGGGTGCACTCGGGTCCGCCGACGGTGATGCGGAACGGTTCCTTGCTGACCGGCGTGGGCGAAATCGAGTGCGTCATCCACTCGTAGCCTTCGGCATAGACGTCGTAGTTTGTGCCGAAGGGACGCACGTCGAGCACCAGCTTGGCGCGCTGGTAGACGATCGCGCGCCGGTCGCGCGGAAACGGCAGCCCGTCCTTGTCGCCTTCGAAGAAGTACTGGCGCATCTCCGGCCGGATCGCCTCGAAGATGAAGCGCAGATGGGCGGCGATCGGATAGTTGCGCAACACCGCATGCTTCGTCTGGAAATAGTCGTAGAGGCCCACGAGCGTGAGGAAGAGGGCGAGGGCGAAGGCGACGCCGATCCACCACGAGCGGGGATCGACGGCCCAGGCGACGCCGAGCAGGACGGCGAAGGCGGTCGCCAGCGTCCAGGTGATGAATCGCGGCGTGAGCGGCAGCGGTAAGGATCTCATTCGGCTCCCTCGGGCTTCATTGCGGGCCGGTCGCCCGACGCCACTCTATCGCACTTAACCGCGTTCGAATGACACGCTCTTGACGATCGCGTAAACCCGCCGCCCCGGCGCCAGGGCCAGCCGGTCGACCGATTTGGTGGTCAGGCGGGCCGCGAGGATGGCGCCGTTGCAGTCCAGGCGCACGTCGGCTTGGGCGTTCGTGGTGGCGCTGATCGAGGCGATCCGCCCTGCCAGTACGTTCAGCGCGCTGATCTCCTCGGGGCGCTGCAGGCTGAGCATCACGTCGCGCGCCCGGATATAGGCCCGCACGGGCGCGCCCACCGGCGCTTCGAGGCGCGGCACCTGCAGCTCGCCGGCGGCGCTTTCCAGTACCGACAGATGGAAGGCCTCCTCGTGCCGGACGATCCGCGCCTCGAGCACCGCACCGCCGTCGGCGGAATCGGCCATCGGCAGGATGTCCTGGACCGGCCCGACCGCCGTGACCGCGCCTTCGCTCAGCATCACGACCGTCGTGGCGAGCCGCGCCACCTCGGCGACCGAATGGCTGACATAGAGGATGGGGACGCGGGCCTCGTCGCGCAGCCGCTCAACGAAAGGCAGGATCTCCGCGCGTCGCGCTTCGTCGAGCGAGGCCAGCGGCTCGTCCATCAGCAGCAGGCGCGGCCTTGCCAGCAGGGCGCGGCCGATGGCGACGCGCTGCTTCTCGCCGCCCGACAGCGAATCCGGCGCGCGCTCCAGAAGATGGCCGATGCCCAGCAACTCGACCACGCCGCCGAGTTCGGTCACCGCGCCGCCGCTGCCGCGCGCGAACCATCGCCCGTACAGGAGATTGCGCCGCACGCTGAGATGCGGGAACAGGCGGCTGTCCTGGAAGACGTAGCCGATGCGCCTTTTGTGGGCCGGCACGACGAGGCCGCGCTCGATGTCGACGAGGGTCTGGCCGTCGATCGTGATCCGGCCGCGGTCGGGACGGATCAGCCCGCCCACGATGTTGACCAGGCTGGTCTTGCCCGAGCCCGAGCGGCCGAACAGCGCCGTCAGTCCAGGCGCGGCGGTGAAGCGCGCCTGCAGCCTGAACGCGCCGCGCCGGTGATCGACGTCGACCTCGAGGCTCATGCCGTCTGCCGCCGCGCGCCGATCCGTTTGGCCAGCAGCTCCGACCCGAGCAGCGCCAGCATGGAGATCGCGATCGACACAAGGGTCAGCCGCATCGCGGCGGCGTCGCCGCCCGGTACCTGGGTCAGGGTGTAGATCAGGGACGGCAGGGTCTGCGTTTCGCCGGGAATGTTGGACACGAAGGTGATGGTCGCGCCGAATTCGCCCATCGACTTGGCGAAGGCCAGGATCGCGCCGGCGATGATGCCCGGCAGGCAGAGCGGCAGGGTGATGGTCGCGAAGACCCACAGCGGATGGGCGCCCAGCGTGCCCGCGGCCGCTTCGAGCCGCTGGTCGACGGCCTCGATCGAGAGCCGGATGGCGCGCACCAGCAGGGGAAAGCCCATCACCGCGCAGGCCAGCGCCGCGCCGGTCCAGCGGAACGAGAAGACGATGCCGAACTCTTCCGCGAGGAAACTCCCGATCGGGCCGCGCCGGCCGAAGGACAGGAGCAGCAGATAACCGGTGACGACCGGCGGCAGGATCAGCGGCAGGTGGACTAGGGTGTCGAGCAGGCTCCTGCCCCAGAAGCGGCCACGCGCCAGCAGCCAGGCGATGGCGATGCCGAACGGCAGGCTGCAGAGCGTCGCCGTCGTGGCGATCAGGAGGCTCAGCCGTACGGCCGTCCATTCGTCCGGAGTCATGTCCTCTTCCGATCAGGAAGGCGATATAGTCCTTCGGATATAGCGCTGCGTCCAGAGCCGGCTTGCCGCGGCGAGCCCGTGCCGCACCGCGACCAACGCGATCACCAGCAGCGAGACCGCCAGCACCTTCTGCGCCGGCCGCGGCACCAGCTCGGGATCGAGGTTGGCGGCCAGCACCCGCATCGGATCGATCCCGTTCACCAGCCCGTACCACGAAGCCTCGAAGACAACCGTGATCGCCGTCGCAGCCGCGGCGAGAAGGATCAGCCCGACGAAGCTCGTGCGCTGCCTGGGTGGCAGCAGGCGCCACAGCATCAGCCAGGCGAACAGGCCGGCGGCAAAGGCGGCCTCGCCGATCTTGAGCTTGGACTGGATGAAGAAGTGCAGAAGGGCCAGAGCGACCGCCGGATAGACCAGCCAGTGCAGGCGCTTCCAGTTGCGCTTAAGCCGCTTCTGCCAGCCGTTGGTCGAGGTGATCGCCAGCGCCACGAGTGCCAGGAGGGCCACGAACCCGATGGTGAGATAGAAGCGCTTCACGATCTCGGTGGCGACGACGATCAGGTTCCATTTCTGGTCGAGCACGTAGATCAGCAGGTGGGCGACCGCGTAGAGGGCGGCCGCGACGCCGACCCGCCGCCTTATGTGGATCAGCGGCGACCAGTCGAAGACGAAGCGCGCCGGCGTCAGCGCCAGCGAGACCAGCAGGAACACGACCGCCCAGTCGCCGGTCGCATGCGTGGCGAGCGTCACGGGGCGCGGATCGAGGTCGCCGGTGTACCAGCGCCAGGCGAGATCGAGGGCGGGCAGGCAGAGGGCGACCAGGGTCGCGAGCCTCAGCCAGAGAATCGTTCGTTGATTGGACACGCGGCGACCCTATGCGATGGAACGATCAACAGCGCGTCAAAGATACGTCATCGCTGGTTGCCGAACAGGAAGCGCCAGGTGGCGATCGCGGGCGCCGCCTCGACCCCGTAGGGGCGCAGCCGCGTGGTCGTGAACAGGGCGCGCGCCGCGGCACCCACGGCAGCGACATCCGCGCCCTCGATCAGGGCCACCCATTCGGATTCGTCCGCCTTCGGATGGTCCATGCTCTTGTCGTGCAGGGGGGCATGCATCACGTCGAGATCGTTCTCGCCGGCGGCAACGCCCAGCACACCGGGCCTCGCGATCAGTTTCGGCACGATCTGCGTGGACAGGAACTCGACCAAGGGTTTTCGCCGCCGCGGGTCGGGCACGAAGCGCACGGTTGCCAGTGCCCCGCCCACGCCGTGGGTCTGGTCGAGTTGGATGCGCAGGGTCAGCCGCTTGAAATGCGTGAAGCGTGCCATCACCGCCTGGCTCCACGGTGTCTGATTGTCCAGCGTCTGCAGATAGTCCGGCGTCCCGAGGACATCGACGCTGTCGCATTCATACACCGCGAGATAGCGCGGCATGCCTCGCACCGCGGCGTAGCGCCGGCCGCGGTGGAACCCCGGCAGGTTAACGCGATCATCGATATGCTCGCGATTGTACCACTCGTTGTAGTCGCGCTCGTCCCGCGTCGACACGTCGGTGAACGTGAGCAGCATTCCCTTGCCGAGGAGGGGCATCGAAAACTCCTGTCATGGATGCTCCGCAGTCCGTACAAATCTAGCATTTCGCGAGCGTGCCGTTACATCCTTCCTCGCATCCGAAGGGAGAACGCTTCCTCGACAGTGATCGGTGTTGCGTGTAGACAGGGACACCATCGCCCACTGTCCATTGGCTGGCGACGGCTGAGAGAGGCATGTGCTCCCGCCCTCACTGGAGGAGCACACTTATGAATCACTGGTACGATCCGCCGTTCCTGCTGCCAGTCATCATCGCCGTACTGGTCGTCTCTTACGCCCTGCTTCGGGCGCCGGCAGGCGCTCCCTGATAAAGGCAACCTTCTGGCGGATCGGGGACGTTATCGGCTTGCCGTTATCGCAATGGGCGCGGGCATCCTTGTTGGATGTCATTGTCCCCGCGTTGTCGCGTGGCGCGGTATGCTCGACAGATTCAACCAATCTGAGGTTCGCCATGGTCTTCGCCGCAATGCAGACGCCTTCGGGTCCGACCCTTGGACTCGACAACCTCTCTGGCCAGGTCGGGGGTATCGTTGGGAGCATCCTCGGCATTTCACCTGATCGGGCACGTGGCGATGCCGCCCTCGTGGCCGACCTCGGCACGACCAGCCTCGACTTCGTCGAGCTGGTGATGGCGGTCGAGGATGAGTTCGATGTCGAGATCTCGGACGCCGACTCCGACAGGCTGGTCACCGTCGATGACCTCGTTGCGCTCATCGACCGCCGACGAGGGACGTAGGCTACGCCGCCGCTGTGCCGGTCAAGTGCCCTGCTGGGTACCCCGTCGCTCGGTTCAGAGATTGCCGGTGGGCGTGAGTTGCACGATCAGAAAGTACAATGCCAGAGCGAGCGCTCCCCATATTAGCCAAGTCGCCAGTCGGGCATTCGGCCTCGGGCCAGCGGGACGCGCCGCGGTCATGCTCGCGTCCGGTTCGACCTCCCGACGCGCCCGTTCGGACTTGACCGCCGCTTCCAGCGACGCGAGCCGGGCCTCCTTCGTCTGCGGGATTTCGGCGACGGCACCTTGTGGCAACAGGGCCACCAGGCGGACCGCGATCATCGGCACCTCGGCGCCGGGCCCCGATCTGTCCGGCAATCGCAGGATGGTGGCTGCGAGAGCTTCAGCAGCAGCCTCGCGCGGCAGTGCGGCGAGACGCGCCGCCTCCTCCCACGGATCAATGCCCAGCCGCGACAGGGCGGAGAGCACGGTGACCTCCGTGCCCGCCGCGTCCCGGCCCAGCGAGCCGAACAGGAAATCGTTGTAGGCGGAGTGGCCGAGCGAGTATTCCGGACGCAGGGTCATCTGACCTCCGGCGTAAGGTTTGCGTGTTCTTGGCCGCGACGGAGAAGGGTACGGGTTAGAAGCCCATGCCCCCCATACCCCCGGCATCCGTTCCGCCCATGCCACCTGCCCCGCCCGCATCGGGCAACTCGGCGATCATCGCCTCGGTGGTGACGAGCAGGCCTGCCACGGAGGCGGCGCCCTGCAGTGCGGTGCGGACGATCTTCACCGGGTCGATGATGCCGGCCTTGATCATGTCGCCATACTCGCCCTTCTGGGCGTCAAACCCGAAGTTGGCATCCTTCTGTTCGAGCATGTGACCCGCCACCACCGCGCCGTCATGGCCCGCATTCTGGGCGATCTGGCGCACCGGCGCCTGCAGTGCGCGGCGGACGATATCGATGCCGGCCTGTTGGTCGGTATTGGCGCCGCGGCAGTCCTTGAGGGCGCGGGTGGCGTAGAGCAGGGCGGCACCGCCGCCGGCAACCACGCCTTCCTCGACCGCCGCCTTGGTCGCATGCATGGCATCCTCGACGCGG
>CAZPOS010000021.1:22296-37007 GCA_964588065.1 uncultured Reyranella sp. | reverse complement strand
GCCCGACGGCATGGCGAAGATGCCTTCCTTCGGCACGGCGATCTCGACCGGCGCGCCGGCGGCCTTGCGCTCGAGGGCGACCTGCGAGATCGCGCTCGAGATCATGAAGCCCTCGCCCTGTTCCAGGAGATTGTAGGCCTGCGGCATCTGCGTGTAGGCGGTCAGGAGGTTGGGCTTGATCGTCACCAGCTTCTTGAAGCCGGCATCGATGTCCTTCTGC
Organism: uncultured Reyranella sp.; assembly: GCA_964588065.1. GTDB lineage: Bacteria > Pseudomonadota > Alphaproteobacteria > Reyranellales > Reyranellaceae > Reyranella. Next base: position 36,787 of record CAZPOS010000021.1, on the reverse strand, counting down.
GCCTCGGCCATCGGCTTCCCGGTGGCGAGGAGGGCCGCCATGAACAGGTTGGCGAGGCCTTCCGTGTTCTGCAGCGACGGCAGGATCACGCGGCCCTTGTACTTGGGATCGTAGGCGTCGGCCCATGAGGTGGGCGCCGTCTTCATGGCCTTGGGATTGTAGGCGATGCCCAGCCAGGGCTGCAGGTAGTTGCACCACATCCCGTCCATGTGGATCGTGCCGGGCTTCAGGGCGGCGAGGTTGGGCACCTTGGCGGCGGTCAGCGGATCGAGCAGCCCCTCGGCGACGGCCGGGATCATGACCGGATCGTCCATCATGACGACCGACAGATACTGCTTGTCCTTGTTCTTCTGCATCTTCTCGAGATTGACGAGAGAGCGGGAGCCCTCGAACACCACTTTGCAGGAGAACTTCTTCTCGACGACCGGCGCGATGATGGTCTCGACGAAGCCCTTGTGGCTGGCCGCGCCTCCCACCACCAGCTCCTTGCCCTGCGCGCGCAGGATGCGCGGTGCGGCCAGTGCCGCCGTGGCGGCGCCGGCGGCTGCAAGGACGGTGCGACGGTTGAGGACGGCGATCTTTGACTTGTTCATAGGCAATTCCCCCTGCTCGAAGGCGGGGAAGCAAGGATCGTGCCGATGGCCGGGGGCGAAAAGGATGCGCGCTCGATTCTGGCGCCTTTCGTCTAGCTAAGTCATTGAAAAGGCGCGGACATTCTGCGGATAATAAACGAAACAAATGAAATAAACGAAATATTCGAAAGGGATGTCGCACCTCCCAGGGCAGGTACCATGATACCGCCACGACGCCCGCCGCGACCTCGAGGCCGGAGGGCCGTGCCACTGCGGCCGTTCCGACGCATCTACCGGCCCTTGAGCCGGGCCACTTCCTCTTCGAGGTCCTTGATCCGCCGGGCGAGCTGGTCGACGGCGGGAGAGATCTCGGCCTCAGTGTAGCGCGGCACGATGTGCTGGCGGCAGTTGATGTCCCAGGCTTCGATCGTGAAGGCGATCGCCCGTTGCGGCCGCGCGCGATAGGCCGGATCGACCAGCCGTTCCATCAGTTCGAGATCGCCCTCGACGATCCGCGCGCGGCCCCACAGCTTCAGCCGCTGCTGGGTGGCGAAGTGCAGGACGAAGATGTGCGCGCGGTCGTTCTCGCGCAGATGACCGAGCGAGATGTACTGCTGGTTGCCCGCGAAGTCGGCGAAGGCCAGCGTGTGACTGCCAATCGGCTTCAGGAACCCCGGCGGCCCGCCGCGGTGCTGGATGTAGGGGCGGCCGTCGGCGCTGGCCGTCGCCAGGAAGAACGTGTCGATGACGGCGAGGAAGCGCCGGAGATCGTCGGTGATCTCCGTGTTCCAGGCCCGGCCCTCGAACTGGGCGCGCGATCCGAGGCGCGTCTGTTCCGCCTTCACCGCGGCGGAGAACATCACGTCCTCGGGATCGCTCATCCCAGCCTCTCCATCGTCATCCCAGCTTCTTGCCCAGCTCGCCCGCGATCTCCTGGATGAACTGCCAGGCCACGCGGCCCGAGCGCGATCCGCGCGTGATCGACCATTCGACCGCGCGCTTGCGCAGCTCGTCCTTCGGGATGTCGAGCCCGTAGAAGTCGCAGTAGCCCTCGATCATCGTGAAGAACGTGTCCTGGTCGGCATTGTGGAAGCCGAGCCACAGGCCGAACCGGTCCGACAGCGAGACCTTCTCCTCGACCGCCTCCGAAGGGTTGATGGCCGTCGAACGCTCGTTCTCGATCATGTCGCGCGGCATCAGGTGGCGCCGGTTCGAGGTCGCGTAGAACACGACGTTCTCCGGCCGGCCCTCGATGCCGCCGTCGAGCACGGCCTTCAGCGACTTGTAGGCCGCGTCCTGCCCGTCGAAGGAGAGGTCGTCGCAGAACACGATGAAGCGACGGTTCGAATCGCGGATCATGGTGAGCAGCGCGGGCAGGGACGGAATGTCCTCGCGATGGATCTCGATCAGGGCGAGCGGACCCGGCGGGCCGCCCATCTCGCGGTTCACGTGGGCGTGGACGGCCTTCACGATCGAGCTCTTGCCGGCGCCGCGCGAACCCCAGAGCAGCGCGTTGTTGGCCGGCAGGCCCTTGGCGAAGCGCCGCGTGTTCTCGACGAGGGTCTGCTTCTGGCGATCGATTCCCACCAGCAGGTCGATGTTCACGCGGTTGACCTTGGGGACGGCCTCCAGCCGGTGGCCGGCGGCATGCCAGACATAGGCTTCCGCCCCGTTGATGTCCGCGCCGGGAGGCGTGGGAGGCGCCAGGCGGTCGAGCGCTGCCGCAATGCGTGAAATAGTGGCTTTAAGGTCTTGATCCATCGTCGCCGGCCGCTGAAAAAAGGGGGCGACCATATCGCCCCCGGCTTGCGTTGCAAAGCGGGGGGAGACCGCTATAGTCCGCGCGCTTTTTCGACGGCCGGAAGATTCGGGAGCAGAAGATGTTCATTTCACAGGCGTGGGCGCAGGGTGCAGGCGGTGGCGGCGGGGATTTCCTCGTCCAGCTCTTTCCGCTGATCCTCATCTTCGTCGTCTTCTACTTCCTGCTGATCCGTCCGCAGCAGGCCAAGGTGCGCGCCCAGCGCGAGATGCTGGCCGGGGTGAAGCGCGGCGATCGCGTCGTCACCGGCGGCGGCATCATCGGCCTGGTGACCAAGGTGATCTCCGACAACGAGGTCCAGGTGGAACTTGCCGAAGGGGTGCGGGTCCGCATCATCAAGCAGACCATCACCGACATCCTGACGCGCGGCGAGTCGGTGCGCGGCCCGAAGGAGAGCAGCGAGGAGGACGACAAGCCCATGCTGCCGCCGCCGGCCCCGGCACCGGAGCGCAAGAGCCTGCTGGGCAGCCTGTTCGGCGGCGGCAAGAAGTAACGGCCGCAGAAGGGCTTAGGTCGGGATGCTCAACCTTCCGCGCTGGCAGACGATCGTCATTGCCGGCATCACGCTCCTGTCGGCGCTGTTCGCCCTGCCGAACCTGCTGCCGGCCAGCGTGCTCCAGCACATGCCGCATTGGTACGCGAACAGCCGGATCAATCTCGGCCTCGACCTGCGCGGCGGCGCCCATTTCCTGCTGGAAGCCGACCTTCGCTCGGTGCTGACCGAGCGCCTGACCAACCTGTCCGACGCGGTGCGCGCGGAACTGCGCAAGCAGCAGGTGCCGTTCCGCGACGTTGCGGTCGAGGCCGGCAAGAACCTGGTGGTCACCCTGCGCGACGAGGCGAACCGCTCCAAGGCCCTCGAGGCGATCCGGGCGGTCGATCCGGCGCTGGCCCTGTCGGGCAGCGGCGACACGATCCGGGTGGCCTATTCGGAGCAGGAACTCGCCAAGCGGAAGAAGGAAGTCATCGACCAGTCGATCGAGATCCTGCGCCGCCGCGTCGACGAGACCGGCACGCTCGAGCCCACGATCACCCGCCAGGGCGACGAACGCATCCTGCTGCAGGTCCCGGGCATCAAGGACACGACGGACCTCAAGCGCAAGATCAACCAGACCGCGAAGCTCACCTTCCATCTGGTCAACGAAGATCTCGCCGCGACCGGCCAGAACGTCCCGCAGACCGTGCCGCCCACCACCTTCCTGGTGCCGACGCGCGAGGGCATGCAGGAGCTGCGTCGCACCAACCCGAAGGCCTGGGAGGACATCCAGGCCGCCAATCCGCGCCTGTCGCCCGAGCAGATCTGCCGGCGCTACCAGCCGCAGTGCCTGCCGGTGCTGAAGCGCGTGGTGGTCGGCGGCGAGGACCTCGACGATTCGAAGGCCACGTTCGAGAACCAGCAGGGCGGCCGGCCGATCATCAGCTTCACCTTCAACTCGGCCGGCGGCCGCGCCTTCTGCAACGCCACCCGCGCCAACATCGGCAAGCGGCTGGCGATCCAGCTCGATGGCGAGATCATCAGCGCCCCGGTCGTGCAGGGCGCGATCTGTGGCGGCAGCGGCATCATCACCGGCAGCTTCACCACGCAGCAGACCCAGGAACAGGCGCTGCTGCTGCGCTCCGGCGCGCTGCCGGCGACGCTCAGCATCATCCAGGAGAGCACCGTCGGCGCCGACCTGGGCGCGGACGCCATCCAGGCCGGCACGCTGGCCGCGCTGGTGGGCACGCTGCTGGTCGCCATCTTCATGTTCGTGGCCTATGGGCCGGTGTTCGGCGGCTTCGCCAATCTCGCCATGCTGGTGAACCTCCTGATGGTCTTCGCCGGCATGTCGATCCTCGGCGCCTCGCTGACCCTGCCGGGTATCGCGGGCCTCGTGCTCACGGCCGGCCTCGCGGTCGACGCCAATGTGTTGATCTACGAGCGCGTGCGCGAGGAAAAGGCGCTCGGCCGCTCTCCCTTCAGCGCGCTCGCCACCGGCTACGAGAAGGCGATGTCGGCGATCATCGACGCCAACCTCACGACCCTGATCGCCGGCCTGCTGCTGTTCGGCTTCGGCTCCGGGCCGATCCGCGGCTTCGCGACGACGCTGACGCTCGGCATCATCACCTCGATGTTCAGCTCGACGATCTTCACGCGCATGCTGCTTGCCGTCTGGGTGCGCTGGCGTCGCCCTGCCGAACTCGTGATCTGAGGCGCAGCCATGTGGAAGCCTGTCCGCCTGTTCAACTTCAAGAGGAAGTTCGACTTCCTCGCCCAGCGCCGCGCGGCGCTGATCATCTCGACCCTGATCAACGTCGTGTCGATCGTCGGCGTCTTCACGCTCGGCCTGAACTTCGGCATCGACTTCAAGGGCGGCATCGCGATCCAGGCCAAGGCCAAGGACGGCAAGGCCGAACTCGACGAACTGCGCACCGTCGTGGGCAACCTCGGTGTCGGTGAGGTGTCGCTGCAGGAATTCGGCGATCCCAGCACCGTCCTGATCCGGGTGCAGCGCCAGGAAGGCGACAATCAGTGCGTCGCGGGCGCCCAGCGCGTGATGCAGAAGACCGCCGGCCAGGGTTGGCAGGTCAAGCCCGGCCCGGCCGGGACGGGCGACGTCGAGTTCACGTCGCCGTCCGCGCTCGATTCCGCCAACTGGCGGGATGCGGTGAGCCGAGCCGGCCTCACCCTGCAGGAACGTCAGCTACCGCGTGGTTCGACCAACACGGCCAAGATCGACATGTCGATCGAGCAGCGGGCCGAATGGTGCCAGCAGGTCGCGATCAAGCTGGTCGAGGATGCTATCGGCAGCAACTACGAGCTGCGCGGCACCGAATCGGTCGGACCCAAGGTCGGCGACGAGCTGATGCGCAGCGGCATCTATGCCGTGATCGCGACCATGTTCGCCATCGCCATCTATGTCTGGGTGCGCTTCGAGTGGCAGTTCGCGGTGGGCGCGCTGATCGCGATGCTGCACGACGTCATCTCGACCATCGGCATCTTCGTGCTTTTCCAGCTCGATTTCAGCCTGACGGCGCTGGCCGCGGTGCTGACGATCGCGGGCTACTCGATCAACGACACCGTCGTGATCTTCGACCGCGTGCGCGAGAACATGCGGCGCTACAAGAAGATGCCGCTCCTCGACCTGCTGAACCACAGCGTCAACGAGACCCTGTCGCGCACTTTGATGACCTCGGCGACCGTGTTCGTTGCCGTCGCGGCGCTGGTCCTGTTCGGCGGGCCGGTCCTGCACAGTTTCTCGATCGCGATGCTGTGGGGCGTCATCGTGGGCGCCTATTCCTCGGTCTGGGTCGCTTGTGCCGGCCTCGTCTATCTCGGCCTGCGTGCCGATCAGCTCCGGCCGGCCGAAGACAAGGCCGACAAGGGCAGCGACCCGGAGAAGGCGGGGGCGTGAAGCCTCCGTCCCCGGGACCCGCCGACAAGACCCTGCCGACCCCGGACCCGGCCCAGGTCCAGTACATCCGCAGCTACGGCCCCGGCCGCTTCATGATCAGCGACCGGGAATGGCACGCGCCGGTTCTGGTGACGCCGACGGTGACCCATCCCTGGGCGGTGGCGCGGGTCGAAGACCTGAGTCTGGACAGTCTGGCGCCATTGCGGGAGGCCGCCATCCCGACCGAGATCCTGGTGCTGGGCTGCGGCGCGCGGGCGGTGTTCGTGCCGCCGGATCTGCGGGCGGCCCTGAAGGCTGTCGGCATGGGCCTCGAAGTGGTCGATACGGGCTCTGCCTGCCGCATCTACAACGTGCTGCTGGCCGAGAGCCGGCGGGTGGCGGCAGCCCTCATTCCGCTGTAGGCAACGGGCATGTCGCCCGTTCCGTATCGCGCCGCCGAGGCCTCGCACCGTTACGTGCTCGAGCTCGTGCGCGATGCCGACCGCGAGCGCTTCCTCGGCGCGCTGTTCGCGCCGGAGCCGCGGCGCAGCGGTCTGATGGCGCTGCTCGCCTTCGATCACGAGCTGGCCCGCACCCGTACCGTCACCAAGGAACCGATGCTGGCACGTATCCGCCTCGAATGGTGGCGTGAGGCGATGGCGGAAGCCGCCCGCGACGGCAAGCCGCGCGCCCAGCCCATCGTCGAGGCGCTCGCCGAGACGATCCGCCGGCATGGGCTCGCGCTCGAAAGCCTCGTCGAACTGATCGACGCGCGCGAGGAGGAGATCGAGGGCCCGCTCGACGTCATGCGGGCCGGCCACGCGCTGGCCGACCTCGAACTCGCCGTGCTGGGGGTCGAGGATGCGGCGTCGCGTCAGGCGGCCCATGCGGTCGGCGCCGCCTGGCTGATGGGCGAGGGGCCCGAACGCGACCAGATGGTGGGCGATGCGCGTTCGCTGCGCCGCAAGATCGATCCCGCCGCCCTGCCGATCCTGCTGCCGGCGCTTTCGCTCGGCCGTCCCCTGGGGCCGCTGAGGCGGCCACTGACCTATTGGTGGGCGGCCAAGCGCGGGCGATACTGACGGGGCAACCCGGGAGGAAGCGTGGCACGCGCGAAGGCAAACGGAATCGAGATCGAGTACGAGACGTTCGGCAGCCGGAAGGATCCGGCTTTGCTGCTGATCATGGGTCTGGGTGCCCAGCTGACCCTGTGGCCCGAGTCGCTTTGCGAGGGCCTGGCCGGGCAGGGCTTCTTCGTCGTGCGCTACGACAATCGCGACGTCGGCCTGTCGACCGACTTCGACGAGGCGGGCCTGCCCAACCTGGCGGACGCCTTCGGCAGGTTGATGAAGGGCGAGACGGTCGATGCGCCGTACCTGCTCTCCGACATGGCCGCCGATGCGGTCGGGCTTCTGGACGCGCTGGCCATCGACCGCGCGCATATGGTCGGCGGCTCGATGGGCGGGATGATCGCGCAAGTCGTCGCTGCCACCCATCCGGCGCGCACCCGTTCCCTCGTGTCCATCATGTCGACCAGCGGCCGCTATGGTCTGCCGGCCGGCAAGCCCGAGGCGGTCGCGATGCTGTCGGCGCAGCCGGAGGGAACGGAACGCGAGCAGCTGATCGCCCATGGCATGAAGCTGCGCAGCGTCATCAGTGGCCCGGGCTATCCGACGGACCCGGCCGCGATGCGGGCCCTGGTCGAGCGCAACATCGACCGGCGCTACTATCCGGCGGGCGCTGCACGGCAGTATCTCGCGATCATGGCCTCGGGCCCGCGCGTCGAGCTCCTGAAGACGGTGAAGGTCCCCACCCTGGTGCTGCATGGTGAGGACGATCCCCTGCTGCCGGTCGAGTGCGGCCGCGATGTGGCGACCCTCGTGCCCGGCGCGAAGATCGAGACCTTTGCCGGCTGGGGCCACGACGTGCCCGAGGCGATGGTGCCGAAGCTGGTCTCGAGTATCTCGACGTTCTGCAAGGCAGCCTGAGGAGCGCGCCATGAAGTTCGGCATCTTCTACGAGCATCAGCTGCCCCGGCCGTGGGACGAGAAGAGCGAGTATCAGCTGCTGCAGGATTCGCTCACCCAGATCGAGCTCGCCGACCGGCTGGGCTACGACTATGCGTGGGAGGTCGAGCATCACTTCCTCGAGGAGTATTCCCACTCCTCGGCGCCGGAGGTTTTCCTGGGCGCCGCCAGCCAGCGCACCAGGCGCATCCGGCTGGGCCACGGTGTGATCCAGCTCACGACCAACAACCCGCACCGTGTTGCCGAGAAGGTCTCGACGCTCGACCTTCTGTCGGGCGGCCGGGTCGAGCTGGGCATGGGCGAGGCGGCGGGACCCGCCGAGCTGCATCCGTTCAACATCCGGGTGCGCGACAAGCGCGAGCGCTGGGAGGAGGCCGTGAAGGCCATCGTCCCGATGTTCACGAAGGAGAGCTGGGAGTTCCACGGCCAGTATTACGACTTCCCGGCGCGCAACGTGATCCCCAAGCCGTTCCAGAAGCCGCATCCGCCTCTGTGGGTCGCCTGCTCGAACATCCAGACGATCGGCAAGGCCGGCGAATGGGGCATGGGGGCGCTGGGCTTCACCTTCGTCACGCCCGAAGCGGCCCGCGCCTGGGTGCACAAGTACTACAACAATCTGCTGAACAACTCGCACAAGCTGGCCGACTATCCCAGCAATCCCAATGTGGCGATGGTCTCGGGGTTCATGTGCGCGCCCACCGACGAGGAGGCCGAGGCCAAGGCCGCCGGCTGGACCTTCTTCATCTTCGCGCTCTCCTACTACGGGCGCAAAGGCGTCGACGCGCCGGGCACTTCCAACCTGTGGGACGAGTACCAGGCGTGGCGCGGCGGACCGGAGGAGAAGAACGCGCTCGACTCCGGCCTCATCGGCTCGCCGGAGACCATCCGCCGCAAGCTGCGCCAGTTCCAGGCCAGCCGGGTCGACCAGGTGATCCTGCTCAACCAGGCCGGCAAGACCAGCCACGAGGATATCTGCGCGTCGCTCGATCTCTTCGCCCGCGAGGTGATGCCTGAATTCCATGCCGCCGAAGCCGAGCATGCGGCGTGGAGCAGAAGGTGCTGGCCCGCGAGATCGTGCTCGAGGATCTCGACGTCGCGAAGTACGACATCTTCAGCCACCAGAACGAGCACATCGTCCGCCTCACGCCCGAGCAGCTGAAGCAGAAGATGGCCGAGAAGGAAGCGGCCGCGAAGCGCGCCTGAGCGCGCCTTTGTCGGCTACCGCGTCGCCGGCACCTGCGTACGGTACCAGTCGAGGATTTCCGCGCCGGTCCACATCACCACGCCCTCGTAGCCGAGGATGTGGTCGTAGAGCATTTCGAGATACTTGATCCGGTGCGGGACGCCCGTGAGATACGGGTGGATGGAGATGGCCATTACGCGCGGCGCCGACTTCCCGTCGATGTAGAGGCGGTCGAACTGGTCGCGACCGCGCTGGAATATCTCGTCGGAACGCTGCTGCTGGACGGCGCTGATGACGACGTCGTTGATCTCGACCGTGTAGGGCACCGACACGATCTCGCCGTGCGCCGTCTTGAGCGGCAGCGGCTGCTCGTCCATCACCCAGTCGGCGACGTATTCGATGCCGGCTTCGGCCAGCAGGTCGAGCGTCTCGTCGGTCTCGGTGAGGCCGGGGCTCTCCCAGCCGCGCGGCGGCTTGCCGGTGAGGTCCCTGATGGCGCCGATCGTGTCGGCGATGGCGCTCTTCTGGTCCTCCACCTTGTGCATCGGCTTCTGCACCCAGCCGTGGCCCATGAAGTCCCAGCCGGCCTCGTGCGCCGCCTGGCAGGCTTCGCGGTAGAGTTCGCAGGCCGTGCCGTTCACCGCGAAGCTCGCCTTGAGCTTGCGCTTGCCGAGCGTTTCCAAGAAGCGCCAGAATCCGACCCGCATCCCGTACTCGTGCCACGCCCAGTTGGGCACGTCGGGCAGCAGCGGCACGCCCATCGGAGGCGGCAGGACGGTGCGGGGCATCGCCCCGGCCGGACTCCAGTTCTCGACGTTTACGATCGTCCACACGGCGACCCGCGCATTGCCGGGCAATGTGAGTTTCGGCCGCTTGTGGATCGGCAGATAGGGCGTGCGCCCGCGGACGCTGCCTCCGGTCTCCTGCGTCATCGCGCGATGCTCAGGCCTTGTTCGGATTGATCAGGAACTTCTCGCCGGTCGCGCGCTTGGCGTAGGCGGTGAGGTTCTCAAGCTCGAGCGCTTCCGGCAGCGAGATGGTCTTGGTGTAGTGGCTGGCGAAGGTCGTCTTCAGCGAATTCACGACCCGCTCGCGCAGGCGCAGCTGGTCGGGCCGGCCGATCTTCTGCAGGAACGGCGTCAGCAGCCAGCCGCCGACTCCCCAGGCCATGCCGTAGTTGCGCGTCAACTCGACCGGGCCGGTGTTCAGGCTGCCATAGACATAGACCTGCTTGTGCACCGAGGATCCGTAGCGGTTGTAGGTCGTCGCCGTCTTGTTGATGGCGATTTCCATGGCCGTGAGGATCTGGCTGGCGAGCTTGCCGCCGCCGATCGCATCGAAGGCGATGGTGGCGCCGGTCTCGACCAGCGCCTGCACGAGATCGTCCTGGAAGCTCGCGCTGCTAGAGTCCACGACGTGCTTCGCGCCGATGCCCTTCAGCAGCTTGGCCTGCTCGGCGCTGCGCACGATGTTCACCAGGCCGATCCCGTCCTCGTTGCAGATCTTGACCAGCATCTGGCCGAGGTTGGAGGCCGCGGCGGTATGGACCAGCGCCTTGTGGCCCTCGCGCTTCATGGTCTCGGTCATGCCGAGCGCCGTCAGTGGATTGACGAACCACGAGGCGCCTTCGGCCGCCGTCGTGCCGGCGGGCAGGGGCTGGCAATCGCGTGCGTTGAGCACCCGGTACTGGGCGTACATCGAGCCGCCGACCATCGACACAAGTTTGCCCTTGAGCGCCTGCGCGGCATCGGACGAGCCCGCCTTGACGACCGTGCCGGCGCCTTCGTTGCCGACCGGCATCGATTCGCCGAGGCGTGTCGCCAGGAACGGCAGCGCGGAGGCCGGCACGGGCGCCGTCACCTTCACCGCCTCGCCGCTGCCGGTCGAGATGGCCTTCGAGAGATCGGCAGGGCCGGTCAGCAGGCCGAGATCCGACGGGTTGATCGGCGTCGCCTCGACCTTGACCACCACCTGGTCCGGGCCGGGCTCCGGGACGTCGACCCGCGCCAGCGACAGTTCGAGCTGGCCTTCCGTGGAGATCAGGGAGCGAAGCTGCAGTCCCGATAGTGTGTTGGCGTCGCTCATCTCGATCTCCTGGTTTTTTGAAGGCGCGCACGATGCCAAGCGTGGCCGGTGCGAACAAGCGGCAATCGCCGTGTCGGACTTCAGCCGGTCCAGGCTCGCCGGGTCGTCGAGAAGGCGAGCACGGCGGAGAAGGCCACGATGCCCAGCGCAACGCAGGCGTAGAGGCCCGAGAGCCCCCAGCCGAATCGATCGAGCGCCAGCAGGCTGCCGCCGCCCGCGATGGTGATGCGCGTGAGGTTGGCGGCGACCGGCCAGACCATTTCGCCGGTACCCTGCGAGGCGAAGTAGAGCGCCATGGCGAGGCCGAAGAAGCCATAGGCGGGGCCGACGATGCTGAGATAGTGCCGGCCCGAGGCCAGCGCGGCGGGATTGCTGGTGAAGAGGCCGAGCCACAGGTCGGGCCACAAAGCCACGATCAGGCCGATGGTGGCGGCGACGGCGCCAGCCATGAAGGCGCCGGTCCAGGCCATGCGCTGGGCCCGGGCATACTGCTTGGCGCCGATGTTGGTGCCCACCAGCGCCGTCAGCGTGGCGCCGATGCCGAAGCTGATCGGGATCAGCATGTATTCCAGCCGCGAGCCGATGCCGTACCCCGCGATGGCGGCATCGCCCTCGCGTCCGATCAGGCCGGTGACGACCAGCACCGTGCCGTTCGTCAGGATGACGACGAGACAGGCGACGAGGCCGACCTTCAGGATGTCGCGGAACGAGCGCCAGCGGAACCCGTCGAGCGGCCAGCGCAGGCGCAGCGGCGCCTTCGGACCGGTGAGCTTGGAAAGCATCCACAGCGCGGCGAGGGCGAAGGCGATCACCGCCGCGATGGCGGGGCCGCGGATGCCGAAGGCGGGCAGGCCGAACCATCCCAGGGTCAGGGCACCGGTGAGCGGGATCTGGATACCCGCCGTCACGACCAGCGCCAGGCCGGGCGTCTTCATGTCTCCCGTGCCGCGGAGGACAGACGCCATCGAGTTGGCCACCCAGTGGGCGACGCAGCCCGAGAACAGGATCGTCGCGAAAGCTTCGGCGCGGTCGAGCGCCTCGCCGCTGCCGCCCAGCGCGCCGTAGATCTGGCGGCCGAAGCCGACGAACACGATTCCGAACAGCGCCGCCATGCCGATGGCGATCGCCAGCGCATGGGCCGCCGCCGCTTCGGCCGCCGCCTTGTTGCCCGAGCCCAGGGCGCGGGCCACGGAAGAGGAGATGCCGCCGCCCATGGCACCGGCCGACATCATGCCGAGCGTCATCTGGGTCGGAAACACCAGCGCCAGCGCGGCCAGATCGACGACGCCGAGCCGGCCGATGAAATAGCCGTCGGCGATGCTGACGAGGCTCTGCATGGCCACGTTCAGCACGTTGGGGGTGGCGAGGGTGAGGATGGTGGGCACGATCGGCCCGGCCAGCATCATCTGCCGGCGTTCTGCGGGAGTCATTATCGGCGATGTAGCACGCGCCGCGCCGCCTACTCGCGAACTTATCTCATGAGGTATGGAGTTTTGTCAGCGCCGTGCGCGCTGCGAAACCACCGCCTCCGCGAGCTGGTCGATCGTCACGATGTCGGCCGCGACGTTCATCGGGATCGTGACGTCGAACCGGTCCTCAAGCTCCATGATCACGTCCATGATCGTGAGCGAATCGACGGTCAGTCCCTTGGAGATCACCGTCTGCGGCGTGATCGGCTTGCCGCCGGCATTGTACGGTCCGAGAAGCGTGAAAATCTCCCGCATCACGTCGTACTGCAGCGAGAGCGTGTTCGGGGCGACCAGTTCCTGAATGGCCTGCATGACTCACTCCGTCGAAGGGGGTGAGCCCATTTCATCCCGACACGGTCCGGATGTGAAATAACGTTTGGTTACCCAGTATTGCGGGACGTTACGGAATGTTTCCGCCGTTCAGCCGGGGTGAACGATGTTGAGCTGCCGCCGTACTTCGTCGATCGGCTGGTCGACCAGCGGCCAGTAGTCCCACCTGTCGGACAGATCGGTATTCACGAGCGCGCCCCGCTCGATGGCCGCGAACATCCGCTCGGCGGCGCCCGGTTCGCCCAGCACGCCGATGGTCGTGTAACCAGTGGCGGTCGGTCGGGCATTCACGCCGGTACTGAAGATCAGCACCGCGAACAGGATCAGATAGAATGGCCGCGTCCGCTTGAAGCCCGCGGTGAAGGACGCGACCTGCAGTTCTCCCTGCGGATCGGTGCCGTAACCGCCCAGCACGTGGCAGAAATCATGATACAGGCCGGCCTCGGGGAACCCGAACCGCTCGCCGGGCATGCCGAACTTGTTCTGCTGGAAATATTCCCACATCGACCGCCCGACGGTGCCCGCCGGCAGCTTCTCCCAGGCGCGATACCGGGCGGCGAGTTCCGGATCCTCGATCAGTCCGCGCATGCCCAGGATGCTTTTCGCGAGGGACACGACGCCGTGCTGCTCGAGCTGGTTCCTCATGATGTCGCCGACCTGGCTGCGCCGCAGCAGGTCGAGCTTGAACAAGGTCATGTGCTGCTCGGCCAGCCGGCGCAGGTTGACGAGTTCCGGCGTGGCGATACCCAGCGCCTCGGCGAATGCCTCGACCCCGGCAACGGTCTCGCGCGAGGGCACGCCGTCGGCCAGCGCCAGGACCAGCAGCCCGTTGACGAACTGATGGCGGAGGTCGCCCGATGGAAAGCCGGCGGCGAGTTCCGCCGGCGTCACCGGCGGCAAAGTCGCGATGTCGGCGTCGATGTGCAGGATGACCCGTCGCGCCGCCTCCATCAGCGCCAATTGCGACCTGCCCGGCCCACCGGCGACCGACGCCACGGTCTTCATGGCGCGCAGGCCGAGGAGGGCGGCGGCGGGCTCGGGCTGCTCAAGTCGCATCGGCATCCTCCGTTTCAATCCGCGGCGAGCGATGGGGGCTTCAGCCAGTCATCGAAGTCGCGCAGCGCCCGCACGGCCATCGCCTGCTTGCGCTCCTTGCCCTTGAAGCTGCCGGCGATCGGCGGGAACAGGCCGAAATTGATGTTCATCGGCTGGAAGGTCGTGGCGTCGGCACCGCCCGTGATGTGGCCCAGCAGGGCACCCATCGCCGTGGTCGGCGGCGGCGGAGTCTGCGTGCGACCCAGACGCTCCGCGGCCGCGAAGCGTCCGGTCATCAGGCCGACCGCGGCGCTCTCGACATAGCCTTCGCAGCCGGTGATCTGGCCGGCGAAGCGTAGCCGCGGCATCGCCTTGAGCCGCAGGGTGCCGTCGAGCAGGCGCGGGCTGTTGAGGAAGGTGTTGCGGTGCAGACCGCCCAGCCGGGCGAATTCGGCGTTCTGCAGGCCGGGGATGGTGCGGAAGATGCGGGTCTGTTCGCCGTGCTTCAGCTTGGTCTGGAAGCCCACGATGTTCCAAAGCGTTCCCAAGGCATTGTCCTGGCGCAGTTGCACCACGGCCCAGGGGCGATGGCCGGTGCGG
>CAZPOS010000021.1:15556-22286 GCA_964588065.1 uncultured Reyranella sp. | reverse complement strand
ATCCCAGTTGTTCTGGGCGGAACGGCGGCCGGTGCGGGGGTCGCGCAGGCCGACCGGCTTCATCGGCCCGAAGCGCAGGCTCTGCGGCCCGGTCGAGGCAATGACCTCGATCGGCTGGCAGCCCTGGAAGTAGGGCGTGTTGTGCTCCCACTGCTTGAACTCGGTCTTCTCGCCGGCCAGCAGTGCCGCCACGAAGGCCTCGTATTGCGGCTTGTCCATCGAGCAGTTGAAGTAGTCGGCGCCGTCGCCGCCGGGCCCGCCCTTGTCGTAGCGCGACTGCTTCCAGGCGATCGACTGGTCGATGCTCTCGTAATGCACGATCGGCGCGATGGCGTCGAAGAAGGCGAGCGAGTCCTCGCCGGTCAGTTTGGCGATCGCTTCGGCGAGCGAGGGCGAGGTGAGGGGCCCGGTCGCCACGATCACGCTGTCCCAGTCCTCGGGCGGGAGGCCCACGACCTCTTCGCGTTCCAGCGTCACCAGCGGATGGGCGAGTAGCGTCTCCTGCACGGCGGCGGAGAAGGCGTGCCGGTCGACCGCGAGCGCACCGCCCGCAGGGAGCTTGTGCGCGTCCGCCGAACGCATGATCAGCGAGCCGGCGCGGCGCATCTCCTCGTGGATCACGCCGACGGCATTGTTGGCGGCATCGTCGGATCGGAAGGAGTTGGAGCAGACCAGCTCGGCGAGGCTGTCGGTGAGATGCGCCTCGGTGCCCCGCAGCGGGCGCATCTCGTGCAGCACCACCGGCACGCCCGCCTGCGCGAGCTGCCACGCCGCCTCGCTGCCTGCGAGGCCACCGCCGACGACGTGTACGGGCTTGGTGCTTGACGTCATGCTCTCCGACCTGAAACCTGCGCCTCCTTACAATGGAGGGTCTGACATGGCCATCAAGTTCCACAATCCCAAGTCCGTCTCCGTCGCCGGCAAATACAGTCTCGGCGTCGAGGTGCCTCCGGAGGCGCGCGTGCTCTACGTTTCCGGCCAGGTCGGTGTGGATTCTGCGGGCAAGCTGCAGGACGGAATCGAGGCGCAGAGCGAGCAGGTCTGGAAGAACATCGGCGAAGTGCTCGAGGCCGGCGGCATGGACTTCCGCGACATCGTCAAGCTCACCGTGTTCCTGACCGACAGCCGCTTCATTCCGGCGTTCCGCGAGGTGCGCGGCAAGTATGTCGGACAGGAACCTTATCCCGCATCCACCCTGCTGGTCGTGGCGGGCCTCGCCGATCCCTCGATGCTGGTCGAGGTCGAAGTGGTCGCGGCGAAATCCTGAAATGAGGGGAGGCGGGATTGCTGCGCCTCGAAGCCGTCGCGCGTGACGCCTTTCATGCGAGCGTGAACGCGGCGTCTGAAGCGATCACGCGGGCGGGCGGCTGGGTCTCCGGCCACTCGCTGCTGTCGGACGCGATGGCCGTCCTCCAGTTCGAGGTTCCCGCCGACCGTGTGCACACGCTGCTGGAGGAACTGGCCGCCCGCGGCCTGAAAGCGGAACCTCCCGCTGAAGTCTCGGCTCGCGGGAAAGATGTCGCCGGGCGCCTGACGCTCTATTTCAGCCGGGCCAGCGGAGATCTGCGGCGCGACGTGCCGCCCTTGCAGTAATGCGGGTTGGGAAAAGGAAGGAACGTCGGGAGCGGTCTGGTCGGGGTCATGCCCAACTGATGCGACCCGCAGGGACCGCTCCCGCCGTGCCGTTCGCGTCTGCCGCTATGCCGATGCCCGAACGATTGCCTCGACAATCACTGCGGCACGTTGCTTGGGTGGATTCATCAAAACCTCCCGGCTGAACGTGACCCTCGAATTCACGCACCGGCGGCCGCCGCTGTCAACGGCGATTCGCGACGGCGGACTCGCCGGCCGGTGGATGCGGTGCCATTATCGCGGCTTCGAAGTCGAGGCAGGCGCGCGTTGAGTCCCAGCAACAGGAAACCCGTGGTCGGGGTGATCGGCAATTCCGGCGTGATCAACGACCGTCACAACGTCCAGCTCGTGGGCCAGCGAAACATGCGGGCGATCGCGGACGTCGCCGGGGCGCTGCCGCTGATGTTCGCCGGCACGCCCGACATCACCGACATCGAAGCGCTGCTGGGCGCGGTCGACGGTATCCTGCTCACGGGGGCCCGCGCCAACGTCCATCCGACCCGCTTCGGGGCCGAGCCGCATCCCGCCCACGAACCCTACGACCAGGAGCGCGACGCGATGGCCCTGGGGCTGATCGACGCCTGTGTCGAGCGTGGCGTGCCGATCTTCGGCATCTGCCGCGGCTTCCAGGAAATGAACGTGGCCTTCGGCGGCTCACTGCATCCCGAGATTCGCGACATCCCCGGCCGTATGAACCACCGCATGCCGCGGCTGGAGAATGGCGAAGTCCATCCCGATCCGACCGTGGTCTTCGCCGATCGCCACGAGGTGCAGCTCGTGAAGGATGGCTATTTCGCCCGGCTGCTCGGCTGCGACTGCATCCGCGTGAATTCGCTCCACGGGCAGGGCATCCTCGATCCCGGCAAGCGGGTCGCCATCGAGGGCGTGGCGGAAGACGGCACGATCGAGGCGATCTGCATCAGCGACGCGCCCGCCTTCGCCGTCGGCGTCCAGTGGCACGCGGAATACGATCCGCAGACCAACCCGATCAACCGCGCCCTGTTCCAGGCCTTCGGCGAGGCCCTCCGCGCGCACATGCGCAGCTCCTGAGGGTTTGCGATGACGGATAAACTGAGAGTGGGATTGGCGCAGCTCAATCCCAAGGTCGGCGACGTGGGCGGGAATCTCGCCAAGGTCCGGGCGGCCCGCGCCGAGGCCGCGAAGCAAGGCGCCGACATGGTGCTGTTCCCCGAGATGGTGCTGGCGGGCTATTTCCCCGAGGACCTCGTCCTGAAGCCGGCCTTCCAGCAGGCCTGCCAGGAAGCGGTCGAGGCGTTGCGCGCCGACACGCTGGATGGCGGGCCGGCGCTGTTCGTCACCACGCCCTGGCGCGAAGACGGCAAGCTCTACAACGCCATCGTCGCCCTCGACAAAGGCGAGATCGTCGGCAAGCGCTACAAGGTCGATCTGCCGAACTATGGCGTCTTCGACGACAAGCGCGTCTTCTCGCCGGGTCCGATGCCGGGACCGCTGGTCTTCCGCGGCGTGCGGATCGGCGTGCCGATCTGCGAGGATGTCTGGACGCCCGACGTCGTCGAATGCATCGCCGAGACCGGTGGCGAGATTCTACTCGTGCCGAACGGTTCGCCCTACGAGGCCGGCAAGACCGACGTGCGTGTGCAGCTCGGCGTCAAGCGCGTGGTCGAGAGCGGCCTGCCTTTCGTCTACCTCAACCAGGTCGGCGGTCAGGACGAGGTCGTCTATGACGGCGCCTCCTTCGTGTTGGGCGCCGACCGCTCGCTCAAGGCCAAGCTCGCCTCCTTTGCCGAACAGGTCGCCACGGTCGAGTTCCGGCGCGGCGCCGGCGGCTGGGAGTGCGAACCCGGGCCGATCGCGCCTGAACTGGATCGCCTCGAATCGATTTATCAGGCGATGGTGCTCGGCCTCCGCGACTATGTGAACAAGACGGGCTTCCCGTCCGTCGTCATCGGCCTGTCGGGCGGCGTCGATTCGGCGATCACGGCGGCGGTGGCGGCCGACGCGCTGGGCCCTGAGCGCGTCCATGCCATCATGATGCCGTCGCCCTATACGAGTCGCGAATCGCTGGAGGACGCCGAGGCCTGCGCCCGGGCGATCGGCGTGCGCTACGACATCGTCGACATCGGCCCGGCCATGGAAGCGTTCCGCGGCATGCTGGCGCCGCTGTTCGGCAACCGGGCCGAGGACGTCACCGAGGAGAACATCCAGAGCCGGGCGCGCGGCGTCACCCTGATGGCCGTGTCGAACAAGCTGGGCGGCATGGTGGTGACGACCGGAAACAAGTCGGAAATGGCCGTCGGCTACGCGACGCTCTATGGCGACATGTGCGGCGGCTTCAACGTGCTGAAGGACGTATACAAGACCACCGTCTTCGAGCTCTGCCGCTGGCGCAACGCGCATCTTCCGATCGGCGCGCTCGGTCGCGGCGGCGTGGTCATACCGCCGCGCATCATCGACAAGCCGCCTTCGGCGGAGTTGCGCCCCGACCAGCAGGATTCGGATTCGCTGCCGCCCTATCCGATCCTCGACTCGATCCTGAAGGGCCTGATCGAGCGCGATCTCGATACGTTGGCTCTGGCCGGGGAGGGCCACGACCCCGCGACCGTCGACCGCGTCTGGCGCCTGCTCGAAGGCGCCGAATACAAGCGCCGCCAGGCGCCGCCCGGCGTCAAGATCACCTCCCGCAGCATCAGCCGCGAGCGCCGCTATCCGATCGTGAACGGCTTCCGGGGACAGGCAGGAGGAGGCACGGCATGAGCGACCCACTCGGACGTCTGGCCACCCGCGAATACGACGTGACCCTGCCGGACGGCACGCAGGGCAGGCTGGCCTTCGCACTGTGCGATCTCACGCGGGACAATGCGCTGGCCCAGCACGCCCGTCGCCGGCAGGCGGTCGCCTTCGGCCTGCTGAGCTTCGCCGAGCTGCCCGATGCGCCGCGCAACGCGCTGCTCTGGGTGCGCACGCGCGACGGTATGGAGATGACGACGGCAGACGGCGACGACCAGCCCGGCGGCGACCTTCAGCGCCTCGTCGCGCGGCACTTCATCGTCTTCTTCGACGAGGTCAAGGAGCTGGCGCCCGAGCTGGCGACCTTGCCCTTCCATCTCAAGGATGCGTCATGACGCTGATCGTCCAGCTCTCGGATCCGCACGTGAAGAGCGAAGGCGAGCTGCTCTATGGCCGCATCGACACGCAGGGCTTCCTGGAACGCGCAGTGGCGCATGTGAACGGCCTCGATCCCAGGCCCGACATTGCCCTGGTGACGGGCGATCTGGTCGACAAGGGCGCATCCGCGGAATACGCGAACCTGAAGCGCCTGCTGTCGAATCTTGAAATGCCCTTCTACCTGATCCCCGGCAATCACGATGCGCGGGACGCGTTGCGCGAGGCGTTTCCGGAGCATGCCTATCTGCCGAAGGCGGGCTTCCTGCAATATGTCGTGGAGGACTGGCCGCTGCGCCTGATCGCTCTCGATACGCTCGTCGAAGGCAAGGGACATGGCGTGCTGTGCCCCGAGCGCCTGGATTGGCTAGAGGCCCGGCTGGGCGAGAGCGACCGCGCGACGATGCTCTTCATGCACCACCCGCCGTTCGACGTCGGCATCGCACCGTTCGATGCGGCGCGGCTGCTCGAAGGCGGCGAACGACTCGAGGCGCTGGTCCGCGCTCACGGCAATGTCGAACGGGTGCTGTGTGGCCACGTCCACCGGCCGATCCAGGTCCGCTGGGCCGGCACGATGGCATCGATCGCGCCCAGTACGGCCCATCAGGCGACGCTGGACCTGCGCGAGGGTGCCAGGCTGTCGATGACCATGGATCCGCCGGGCGTGGCGGTCCATCTGTGGCGACCGGGCACCGGCCTTGTTACCCATGTGAGCTATGTCGGCTCCTATGACGGTCCGCGTCCATTCCGCTGACGGACGGCGCTGGAACTCACACAGTCCTGATCCGTTTCGGGGGCAAGATGGTCGCTACCAACAATCAGGGACTGATCAAGCGGCTTGGTCCCGGCGTGATCACCGGCGCTGCCGACGACGATCCAAGCGGTATCGCGACCTATTCCCAGGCGGGCGCGCAGGCGGGCTTCGGACTCCTGTGGACGGTCGTGCTGACGTGGCCGCTGATGGTCGCGGTCCAGTCGGTCAGCGCCCGCATTGGCCGGGTCACCGGCCGCGGTCTCGCCGCCAACATGTGCCGCGCCTTTCCGCGGCCGGTGGTGCTGGGTGCCGTCCTGCTCCTGTTCGTCGCCAACACGATCAATATCGGTGCCGACCTCGCCGCCATGGGCGCAGCGCTGGCGATGGTGGTCGGGTGGGGGCAGGTCGCCTTCACCTTCCTGTTCGCGCTCGTCTCGGTGCTGGCGATCATCTTCATTCCGTACAGCCGCTATGTCGGCTTCCTGAAGTACCTGACCTTTTCGCTGTTCGCCTATGTCGGCGTGGTCTTCACCGCGCAGATCGACTGGCGCGCGGTCGGGGTCGGCGCCCTGGTGCCGAAGTTCGCCCTCGACAAGGACACGGTGATGCTGATCGTCGCGATCCTGGGCACCACGATCAGCCCCTATCTCTTCTTCTGGCAGAGCTCGCAGGAGGTCGAGGAGGAGGAGGGCGACGCCGAGGCGGGACCGCTGACCGAGAGGCCGGAGCAGGCGCCGCGCGAGCTGACGCGAATCGGCTGGGAGACGGGGATCGGCATGGCGGTGTCTAACCTCGTGGCCTTCTTCATCATCCTGACGACCGCCGCCACACTGAATGCCAACGGCAAGACCGACATCGAGAGCACGCAGCAGGCCGCCGAAGCGCTCAGGCCGATCGCCGGCGACGCGGCTTTCCTGCTGTTCAGCCTGGGCATCATCGGCACCGGCCTGCTCGCCGTTCCGGTGCTCGCCGGATCGGCGGCCTATGCGCTGGGCGAGGTCCGGAACTGGCGGATCGGGCTCGAGCACACGTTCGCGGAGGCGCGGCCCTTCTACATCACCATCGCGGTGGCGATCATGGCGGGCCTCGGTGTGGTTCTGCTGCCGATCGACCCGATCAAGGCGCTGATCTGGAGCGCGGTCCTGAACGGCGTGATCGTCGTGCCGACCGTGGCCAGCACCGCGAGGATGTACTGCGGCT
>CAZPOS010000021.1:0-15546 GCA_964588065.1 uncultured Reyranella sp. | reverse complement strand
TGATCGTTGTGCCGATCATCGCAGCCATGATGATCGTCGCCTGCCGTCGCGACATCATGGGCGCGTTCACGGCGAACGTCTGGCAGCGCGTGCTGGGCTGGCTCACCCTCGTGCTGATGGCGGCGGCGGCCCTCGGCATGTTCGTGTTGATGTAGGACGGCGACCCCTTAAGCTGGGCGCCATGAAACTCTATTCCGGTCCGCTCAGCATGTTCGGCGCCAAGGCCGAGATCGCCCTGCGCGAAAAGGGCTTCGACTTCGAGCTCGAGATGGTGCCCTTCGAGATGAAGGTGCTCTACGAGCCGAAGCATCCGGAGGTGGTGCGCATCAATCCCAAGCGGCAGGTGCCGGTCCTGATCGACGGCGACCTCGAACTGTTCGATTCGACGCAGATCTTCGAGTACCTGGAAACGCTGAAGCGCGATCCGGCACTCTGGCCAGCCGAGCCGCGCGCCCGAGCGCGGTCGCGCCTGCTGGAACACAAGTCCGACGAAGTCTACTTCCCGCACATCGTCCGGTTGATGACCGATCCCAAGGCGCCGGGGGCGCACGAGGCGGCGGGGCGATTCTATGAAGAGATCGAGCACACGCTCGGCGGTGGGGAATGGCTTTCGGGCGCCTACAGCTTTGCCGACATCGCCTTCTACATGGCGCAGCTCTTCGGTGAGCGGATGGGGGCGCCGGTCCCCGGCGAGTTGACGCGCCTTCAGGCGTGGCGGGACCGGATGAGCGACCGTCCGGCGGTCCGGCAGGTGGCGGGGGCCATGGGCCGCTACCTCCTGTCGATCGGCCGCACCCTGCCGCCGTTCATGAGCAAACTGGGGCTGGATCCATGAATCGTCCGCGGATCCTCTTCCTCCCCGGCGCGGGCGGTTCGCCGCACTTCTGGAAGCCGGTCGCCGAGGCGCTGCCGGCCGCCTGGTCGAAGGAGCATTTCGGCTGGCCCGGTATGGGGGCACAGCCGCACGATCCCGCCATTCAGGGGCTCGACGACCTGAAGCGGCTGGTGACGGCCCGGATGACCGAACCCGTCGACCTGGTCGCCCAGTCGATGGGCGGGGTGATCGCGGCCCGGATCGCGCTGGAGCATCCCGAACTGGTGCGCCGGCTGGTGCTGTGCGTGACGTCGGGCGGCGTCGACATGGCAGGCCTCGGTGCCTCGGACTGGCGCCCCGACTATCGCCGTTCCTTTCCCAAGGCCGCCGCCTGGGTCACCGACGGCAGCCCGATGCCGCCGCTGCCGGTCGAGAAGATCGCGGCCTCCACCCTGCTGATCTGGGGCGATGCGGACCCTGTCAGCCCGGTCGCCGTGGGCCGCCATCTTGCTGAACGCCTGCCGCAGGCCCGACTGGAGGTCGTGCCGGGCGGCGATCACGACGTGGCCAGCAGCCATGCCGACCTCGTCGCGCGCCTGATCGCCAGGCACCTGTCCTAGGGCTTCACGGTCTTCTTCAGCACCGTCTCGTAGACCCGCAGGACAGCGGAGCTGTCGTCGTTGCCGAGGCCCATGCGGCGCGCCATGCGCTGCAGGTTGTGGGTAGCCGAGCCCTGAGGCAGCGGCACGTCGAGTTCGTCGGCCAGTTCCAGCGCGAGGTGGAGATCCTTGTGCGCGAGATTGAGCGCGAACGACGGCGGAGAGAACCGGCCCGCGAGCGCGCGCTCCGAGAACGACTTGAAGGCCGAGGAATTGCCGCTCGAGCTCGAGATCACCTGCACGAGTTTCTGCGGGTCGAGGCCGGCCGTGACCCCCAGCATCAGCCCTTCGGCGGCCGCCGCCATGTTGCAGAAGGCCATCATGTTGTTGACCAGCTTGGCCACCGTGCCGGTGCCGAGTTCGCCCATGTGGATCACGTTGGCGCTGAACGACTGCAGCACCGACAGCGCGTCGTCGAACACCTTCTTGTCGCCGCCGACCATGATGGCGATGGTCGCGGCCTCGGCGCCGACGGTGCCGCCGCTGACCGGCGCGTCGAGCATGGCGATGCCCTTGGCGGCCATCGCGGCGCCGATCTTCTTCACCATAGACGGCGCGTTGGTGCTGAGGTCGATATAGGTCTGGCCCTTGCTCGCGTTCGCCAGAATGCCGTCGTCGCCCAGGGTGACGGCCTCGACATCCCGCGGCATGGGCAGAGACGTCATCACGATGTCGGCGCCCCGGGTCACTTCGGCGATGGACGTCGCGGCCGTCGCGCCGAGGTCGGTGCAGCTCTTCACCGCGGCAGGGTTGAGGTCGAAGACCGTGACCGCATGATTGCTGCGCTTGATGAGGTTGCGGCACATGGGGCCGCCCATGTTTCCGACACCGATATAACCGACCTTCATGGCTTCTTCCTCCGGGACAACGGTGGCGGGAGTATAGGGCAGAAACATCACCCGCTTGCCACAGGGATGGGCCGGCGGGCAGGAATGACGCGTCATGCCGCGAAACTGTGGCCCTGCCGATCGCGTTCGCGCAGATCACGAGTTGAAGGAGGGTAAGTGAACGAGCCTTTGAACCGCGACGCCGAACGGCTGAGGTCCCTGCGACGGATCAAGTTCGCGGCGACGATGCTGCTCGTCACGACGGCCGCCCTGTTCGTGGTCGCCCGGCACTTCGAGCCGGTGCACTGGGCTTGGGGGTACGTGGCGGCGTTCGCGGCCGCGGCCACGGTCGGCGGATTGGCCGACTGGTATGCCGTCGTGGCGTTGTTCCGCCGGCCGCTCGGTCTGCCGTTCCCCCACACGGAGATCGTGGCGCGCAACCATCATCGCATCGCCGAGAATCTCGGCGAGTTCATCGAGACGAATTTCCTGGCGCCGGAGCCGGTCGAGGCGCGGCTGCGCGAAGTCGACTTCGCTGCGCTCGTTGCGGAGTGGCTGAGCGACCGCGCGCGCAGCGCCGCCCTGGCAGGCTTCATGGTGCGGCTGGTGCCGCAGGCGCTGGCCGCGGTCGAGCAGTCGGGACTGAAGGGTTTCCTCGGCAAGCGCGCGATGGCCGAACTGGAGCGGATCGAACTTGCGCCGCTGGCGGCCGGCCTCCTGAGTGCCGTCACCGAGAAAGGGCGTCATCAGCGTGTCCTCGACGAGGTGCTGGTGGCGCTGGAGAAGGTGCTGGCCGACGAGGAGACGTTGGCGGCCCTGCGAGAGAAAATCCGTCAGGAATTGCCGGCGCTGTTCAATCTCTATCGCGCCGATGCCTATCTGCTGCGCAAGATCGTCGCTTCGACCACGGCCTTCATCAAGGAGGCGCGCGCAGACGCCGATCATCCGTTGCGCAGGGAGTTCAACGGCTTCGTCGCCAACTTCATCGAGCGGCTGCGCACGTCGGAGGATTTTGCCCGCCGCGCCGAACGCCTGAAGCACGACCTGCTGGCCCGCCCGGAAGTCGCGACCCTGGCGGAGGGCGCCTGGGAGAGCGTCCGGTCCTTCCTCGCACAGGATGCGTGTGCCGAGGACAGCCAGGTTCGCCGACAGCTGGAGGCGATGCTTGTCGATGTGGGCGGCCAGCTGGCACGCGATCCCGCGATTCGTGCCGAAATCAACCGCGGCATGGTGCGGCTGCTCTCCGATTTCGTGCAAGGACAGAAGAGCGGCGTCGGCCGGTTCATCGCCGACCAGGTGAAGTCGTGGGACATCGATGTGCTGATCGGCCGCATCGAGTTGACGGTCGGTCGCGACCTGCAATTCATCCGGTTCAACGGCGCGATGGTCGGCGGACTGGCCGGATTGGCCTTGCACGCGCTGGAGCAGGGGTTGAAGCTGTACCTGTAACCACAGGAGGTCCGGATGGCCGATCAGGCGCAAGCCTTCACCGACATGTTCAAGAAGTTCGGCGAGCAGCTCAAGGTCCCACCCTTCGACATGACGAAGATCATGGAGCAGCACCAGAAGAACCTGGAGGCGATGGGCAAGTCGTGGCAGGCGATGGCCACGGGTGCGAGCGAGGTGGCGCACAAGCAGAAGGAGATCTTCGAGGCTGCGATGAAGGACATGGCCGAGATGGCCCAGTCCTACAAGCCGGGCGGCAATCCCCAGGACGTGTTGGCCAAGCAGGCCGAGTTCGCCAAGAAGGCGATGGAGGCGGCGATCGCCAACACGCGGGACATCGCCGAACTGGTGCAGAAGTCGAGCACCGAGGCGTTCAAGATCGTTCAGGACCGGATGAAGGAATCCTACGAGGAAATCCGGGCGTCGATCGAGAAGAAGGCGTAGCAGCCAAGCGCATCCCCACGCGGTGCGCGCCCGACGGGAGCGCGCCGCGTAGAGGCAACGATCAAGAGGTTTCGGGAGAGGGGTCGTGGACCGGTTCTGGCTCAAGAGTTATCCGCCGGGAGTGCCGGCAGACATCGATCCATCGGCCTATCCCAGCGTCGTGGCGCTCTTCGAGGAGAGCTTCTCGAAGCATCGTGACAAGCCGGCCTATGTCTGCATGGACAAGGCCCTGACCTTCGGCGAGATCGACACGCTGTCGATGGCGCTCGGGGCGTGGCTGCAGGGACGCGGGCTGAAGCGGGGCGCGCGCGTCGCCATCATGATGCCGAACATCCTGCAGTATCCGGTGACGGTCGCCGCGGTGCTGCGCGCGGGATTCGTCGCCGTCAACGTGAACCCGCTCTACACGGCGCGGGAACTCGAGCATCAGCTCCGGGACTCCGGCGCCGAGGCCATCATCCTCCTCGAGAACTTCGCGACGACCCTGCAACGGGTCATCGCGCAGACCGGCGTGAAGCATGTCGTGGTCGCTTCGATGGGCGACCTGCTGGGCTTTCCCAAGGGGCTGATCGTCAACTTCGTCGTGCGCACGATGCGCAAGATGGTGCCGGCCTGGTCGCTGCCCGGCCACGTGAAGTTCAACGAGGCGCTGAGCGCCGGGCGCAGCATGGTGCTGGCGAAGCCGCAGCTCGGTCCGGACGACGTCGCCGTCCTGCAATACACGGGCGGGACGACCGGCGTGTCCAAGGGCGCGACCCTGCTGCATCACACGCTGGTTGCCAATCTGCTCGCATCGGAAGCCTGGATGCAGCCCGGTCTGAACCGCCGCAAGATCAGCGGGCAGCTCACGATCGCCTGCGCGCTGCCGCTCTACCATGTCTTCGCCTTCGTGACCTGCGGCCTGCTCGGGCTGCGGACCGGCGCGCTGAACGTCCTGATCCCCAACCCGCGCGATCTCGCGAGCACGATCAAGGATCTCTCCAAGTACAGGATCAACGTCTTCCCCGCGGTCAACACGTTGTTCAACGGGCTGGCCAACAACCCGGCTTTCGCGAAGCTCGATTTTTCGGAGCTGGTGATTTCCAACGGCGGCGGCATGGCGGTTCAGGAGGCGGTCGCGAAGAAGTGGCTGGCCATCACCGGCTGTCCGATCTGCGAGGGCTACGGGCTCAGCGAGACCTCCGCGGGCGTCACCTGCAATCCCACCGACTCGGAAACCTACACGGGCACGATCGGATTGCCGCTGCCGAACGTCGAGATCCGCATTCTCGACGATAGCGGCAGGGACGTGCCGATCGGGCAGGCGGGGGAGATCGCGATCCGCGGCCCGCAGGTCATGCGGGACTACTGGCAGCAACCCGAGGAGACCGCGAAGGTCATGACTCCCGACGGCTTCTTCAAGTCCGGCGACATCGGGATCATGGACGAGCGCGGCTACACCCGGATCGTGGATCGCAAGAAGGACATGATCCTGGTCTCCGGCTTCAACGTCTATCCCAACGAGGTGGAGGCCGTGGTCGCGGCCCATCCCGGAGTGCTCGAATGCGCCGCCATCGGCGTGCCCGACGCGAATTCGGGCGAGGCCGTGATGCTGTTCGTCGTGAAAAAGGACCCGTCCCTCACCAAGGAGGCCCTCGACGCCTACTGTCACCAGGAGCTGACCGGCTACAAGCGGCCGAGGTACATCGAATTCAGGGCCGAGCTCCCGAAGACCAACGTGGGCAAGATTCTGCGCCGCGAATTGCGGGACGGCGCGACCAAGACCGCGTGAGGCGCGCAGGGAGCAGCAACCGGCAGGCGGCGACCGCGTTCTCAGCCAGGAATTTTCCTGGAGGAGGAACCGATGAACGCCCCGAAGATACTGGCGGTGACCACCCTCGGTCTGCTGGCTGCGGCCTGCAGCAGCACCTACGAGACCCGCACGGCCACCCCCTACACGGTAACGGGATCGGAGCAGGCCTGCCTCGACTACGGCTTCCGGGCGGGCACCGACAGCTACAATCGCTGCGTTTCCCGCGAAGCGTCCGCCCGCGCCCAGGGACGGATGCCCATGAGCTACACCGTGGCCAACCTCGACGCCGACGCCCGCAATGCCTGCTATTCGTACGGCCTGACGCCGGGTACCAGCATGTACGACCGGTGCGTGGGCCGTGAAGTCGACGCCCGTCGCTACCGGGATCAGGCCGCGATCAGCCCGGTCCCGGCTGCGGCTCCGGTCTATTCGTCGACGACCTACTATACGACCCCGCCGGCCGCCCCGACCTATTACGGGCCCACGACGACAGTCTCGACCACAACCTACAGCACCCCGGCGGTCGCTCCCCAGCCGACCCCGCCGGCCGGCGTTGAGGCCTTCCGCGACGAGTATGGTTTCCGCTATGATGGGCAGGGAAACCGGCTCGACCGCTACGGCAACATCATCAGCCCGCAGTCGACCACACGATGAGGGGGATTGATGGCTGCGAGACGTCTTATGGCCGCCACGTTCGGCGTGTCGCTGCTCGCAGCCTGCGATCCGCTGCCCCAGCCCCTCTATAGCGAAACGACGCCGCCGCCGGCCTACCGCGTCCAGCCGGGCGGCCTGCGCGTCGACAACGAAGGGTTCCAACTCGATCCGGAAGGCTACCGGGTCGACAAGAGCGGTGCCCGCGTCGGCATCATCGACGTTCCGGCCAAGACCGCGGGCGACAATTCCAACGCTGTCGCCGGCTATTACATCAGCAATATCGGCGCCGACGCCCCGGGCCGCGTTGCCTCGCCCAGCGAAGGCGCGGGTTCGGGCGTGGGGACGGGCCCCGGCGCCGCCAATGTGCCGACGCCCGCCCAGATGCCGCAGCAGGCGCCGATCGCCCCGGCGCCCGGCAACGTGCCGCCGCCTGCCGGTTACCGCTGACGCGCGGGGTCTCTACTCGATCCTGATGCCGGCTTCGCGGATGACCGGCGCCCATTTGGCGATCTCGTCCTTGATGAACCGCGCCGTGACCTCCGGCGTCGTGTCGGTCGTAGGCACGGCGGCGATGTCCTCCAGGAACTTGATGGTGGCGGGATCCTTCATCATCTGACGGGAGGCCTGATCCAGGACGTCGACCACCGGCTTCGGCACGTTGGCCGGGCCCAGGATCAGGTTGAACGTGTAGGCCTCGTAGCCTTTCACGCCGGCCTCGATCATGGTCGGGATCTCAGGTGCGATCGGTGCACGCTTCGAATAGGCGTAGGCGAGAATGCGGACCTTGCCGGCCTTGTGCAGCTGGAGCGTCGTACTGAAGGTCTCGAACATCCAGGCGGTCTGGCCGCCCATCATGTCCTGCAATGCCGGCATCGAGCCCTTGTAGGGAATGTGCTCGACGTCCATGCCGCCGACCTCGCGCTTGAAGTACTCGCCCGCGAGATTGATGATCGAGCCGGCACCCGATGAACCGTAGGAATATTTGCCGGGGTTCTTCTTCATCAGCTCGACCAGTCCCATCACCGTGTCGGGCATGTCGGGCCGGGCCACCAGCACCAGCGGATTGACGCAGATCGACGAGATGGGCGTGAAGTCCTTTACCGCGTCGTAGGCGGGCTTGGCGAAGGCCGTCGGGTTGATGGCATGGGTGGAAGAGGGCGCGCAGAGGAGCGTATAGCCGTCGGGCTTGGCGTTCTTGACGTCGACGGCGCCGATCGATCCTGCCGCGCCCGCCTTGTTGTCGACGATGACCTGCTGGCCGAGGATCCCGGTCAGCTTGTCGGCGGTCATGCGGCCTATGATGTCGGTGGGGCCACCCGGCGCGAAGGGAATGACGAAGCGGATCGTGCGCTCCGGGAACTTGCCCTGGGCGCGGGAGATCGAGGGCGCTGCAAGCGCGGCGGCGCCCGCCACGATCAGATGGCGACGTTTCATGTTCTTTCCTCCCTTGGTATCTCTCGTTCCTAGTTCAGCGTTTCGTCGAACAGCTCGATCATGGCGTTCCAGGACCGGCGGTCGGTGGCCCGATGATAGAAGAAGCCCTTCATGCCGCGGGAATCCGCGGCCGGATTGGTGAAACTGTGACCTGCGCCCCCGTATAGCTGCAGCCGCCAGTCGATGGGGGCCGACTTCATTTCCTTCTCGAAGGCCACGCGCTGCTCGGGCGGAATGATCGGATCGTCGGCACCGATGCAGACCAGTACTTTGGCCTTGATGTTCACGGCGTCCTGCGGCCGCGCGGTCGCAAGGCCGGAATGGAAGCCGACGACTGCCTTCACATCGGCGCCGCTGCGCGCGATCTCGAGCGCGGTCGTGCCCCCGAAGCAATAGCCGATGGCCGCGAGACGCGCCGGATCGACCTCCTTCTGCACCCTCAATACGTCGAGCGCCGCCAGAGCGCGCGAGCGGATGCCCGTCGGATCGGCCATCCAGGGCTGCAGCCGGGACATGGTCTGGCTGGGATCGGCGAGCGGCGATCTTCTTCGTGTCGTCGGTGAGGCCTGGCCCCTCGTGGCAGACCAGCACCCCGGCGCGGCGGCCGGGCTTGCCGTCGTCGACCACGTATCGTCCGACCATGCGGACGCCGTCGGCTCGGTATTCGATGTCTTCGGTGCGCATCGTGTTTGGTTTCCTCCGGTTGGAACGGAGCCTAGCGGAGGCGGCTTGACCCGCCAACGACCCGTCGTCCGAGGTCGCCGCCATGGTCACCGCGCTACTTCACGGGCGGAGAGCCTCAGAAGGCATTGCCACGCGGCCTGAATTGCGCGGCAGGAACCCATCGTATAGATTGACCCCATGTCGCAATTCTTTCTCCCCGGGGCGCGCATCGCGCGATGTATCGAGGCCTGAGGCCCAGCGGGCTGCGGTAGCCTTCGTTCGTTTTTGAGTCGGGAGAAGGGGCGATGTCCCTCGTCGTTTACAACACGCTGTCGCGCGAAAAAGAGCCGTTCGTGCCGCTCGATCCGTCGCACGTGCGCCTCTATGTCTGCGGCCCCACGGTCTACGACTACGTCCATATCGGCAATGCCCGGCCGGTCGTCGTCTTCGACGTTCTCTACCGGCTGCTGAAGCGGCGCTATCCGCGCGTCACCTACGTCCGCAACATCACGGACATCGACGACAAGATCATGGTGCGCGCCGCCGAGAACAAGGAGTCGATCGACGCGCTGACGGAGCGCACGGCCGCCGCCTACCAGAGTGACATGAGCCGGCTCGGCGCCCTCTCACCCGACATCGAGCCGCGTGCGACG
This sequence comes from uncultured Reyranella sp., assembly GCA_964588065.1. Taxonomy (GTDB): domain Bacteria; phylum Pseudomonadota; class Alphaproteobacteria; order Reyranellales; family Reyranellaceae; genus Reyranella. The sequence goes on along the minus strand of CAZPOS010000021.1, from coordinate 6,160 downwards.
AAGTATGTGGGCGAGATGATCGCGCTGATCGAGCGGCTGATCGCGCGTGGCCATGCCTACGCGGCCGAAGGCCATGTCCTGTTCGACGTGCCGAGCATGGAAGACTATGGCCGGCTGTCGCGACGTTCGCACGACGAGCTGATCGCGGGCGCCCGGGTCGAGGTCGCGCCCTACAAGAAGGATCCGGCCGACTTCGTTCTGTGGAAGCCGTCGACCGACGCGCAGGCCGGCTGGCCGAGCCCCTGGGGCCGTGGCCGGCCGGGCTGGCACATCGAGTGCTCGGCCATGAGCGGAGCTCTGCTCGGCGAGACCTTCGACATCCATGCCGGCGGCCTCGACCTCATCTTCCCCCACCACGAGAACGAGATCGCGCAGAGCCGCAGCGCCTTCGGCCACGCCATCATGGCGAAGTACTGGATGCACAACGGTTTCCTGAACATCTCCGGCGAGAAGATGAGCAAATCGCTCGGCAACTTCTTCACCGTGCACGAACTGCTCGAACAATATCCGGGCGAGGTGATCCGGTTGCTGCTGCTGTCGGCACAGTATCGCCAGCCGCTCGACTTCACCCCCGAGGGGCTGGCTCAGGCCAAAGGCACGCTCGATCGCTGGTACGGGCTGCTGCGGGGCAAGGCGATCGGGTCGAAGCCGAGTCCGGCCGCAGTTGACGACGCGCTGTCGGACGACCTCAACACGCCGCTCGCGATCAGCGCGCTGCATCAGCTGCGCGATCCGTCGGAACTCAAGGCGGGCGCCTCCGCGCTCGGGCTGCTGCAGGAGGATCCGGAAGCCTGGTTCCGCTGGGCACCGGCCGCCGCGGCTGCCGCGGGTCCCTCTGACGCCGAGATCGAGGCCGCCATCGCAGCCCGTCAGGCCGCGCGCAAGGCCAAGGATTTCAAGGAGTCAGACCGCATCCGCGACGATCTCAAGGCCAGGGGCGTGATCCTCGAGGACGGGCCGAAGGGAACGACCTGGAAGCGCGGTTAGCGAGCCTCAGCGCTTCTCGAAGATGATGCTCTGCACGGCGCGGCCGAAATAGCCCTGGCGGTCGGCGAGGCGGGCGGCGGCGATGCCGACCGAATCGGGGCCGATCCAGGTTTCCGCGTCGAGCAGCACCCAGTCGCCGACCGGTTCGCGTCCCAGGCTGACGCTGAGGTCGGCGTTGATGAACGTCCAGTCGCTCATGTCGAAAACCGACGAGGTGCCGTTGCAGAAGTCGGCGGCGATGACGGCCCGCATCAGCGGCGAGAGGGCGGCGCCCTCCACGATGGGCCGGGTTGCGCGATACCAGACGGCGGCGGGACCGGGGATTCGGAAGCCGCCCTTCGCAGTGCGCATTTCGATGCCCTTCAGGAAGGGCGTCTCGGTCGCGAAAAAATCGGGCGGCGCGCAGTCCTCCGGCAGGGGAAGTTCGACCGGCGGCCCGCTGGCGATCGCCGGCATCTCCTTCGGATCGATACGGATGCGCAGCGCGCTCGCGCGCACGACCTCGGCGCCGTCGGCCAGCAGCCGCACCGACACGAGCTGGATCTTGCGTCCCTCGCGGACGATCCCGGTCTCGATCGTGAGCGGCGCCACCGGCACCGGCCGCATCAGGTCCACGGTGAGGCGCGCGACGCGCATGGGGACGGGTGACGGCAGGTGCTCGACCGCCCAGCAGATCAGCGATGACGGCGCTGCCCCGTGCTGCAGTTTCGGGCTCCACGGGCCACCGGCGAATGCGCTCGTCTCGGCCGTCGCGCCTTCGACGCGGTAGATCGACTCCATACGTTCAAGCTCCCTGACAGGCGCGCATTTCTACGGGCGGGCGCGGTCGGCTGTAAATCCGCCCGCGATCATGCGCACGACACGAGGCAGAGCGACGATGCGCCACGTAAAGGTGGACGGCGCACTGTATTTAACATATAAGTTAAATATGGATGCTCTCTCCCAGACCTTCTCGGCCCTCGCGGATCCGACGCGACGTGCCATCCTCGCGCGGCTCGCCAGCGGCGGCGCAACCGTCGGCGAACTGGCCGAGCCGTTCGACATGTCGCTGCCCGCGGTGTCGCGTCATCTCAAGGTGCTGACCGAGGCGGGTTTGATCGAACGCCACACCGAGGCCCAGTGGCGGCGCTGCGAGCTGCGTGGCGAGGGGTTGCGGGCGGCGGCCGACTGGATCGACCACTACCGCACGTTCTGGGAGGCGAGCTTCGACCGTCTCGACGCGTTCCTGAAGAGTACCGAAACCGATCCCAAGCCGACGAAAGGAAAGTCAGATGCCCGACGCAAGGCTCGATAACAACACGTTGCACATCAGCAGGATCTTCGATGCCCCGCGCGAACGAGTGTTCGATGCGTGGGTCAACCGCGACCAGTTCGTGCGCTGGATGTGCCCGCCGGGCGTGGAGATCACGCTGTGCGAGGTCGACGCACGGCGCGGCGGTGCCTGGCGTATCGACGGGCGCAACGAACACGGCGTCTTCGCCTCGTCCGGCGTCTATCTCGAGCTCGTCCGGCCCGAACGCCTGGTTTTCACCTGGGCCCATCACGCCGACGGTGACTACAATTGCGCGCGCGGTCACGAGACGACGGTTCGCGTCGAGTTGCGCGCCCTCGGGGATCGCACCGAGCTCATCCTGGTGCATGGCCCGTTCACCGATGCCGATGACTTCGCTTGCCATGATGAAGGCTGGGCCGGCAGCTTCGACAAGCTCGCGGCCTTCCTCGGGAGGCCGGCATGACCGCTCATCCCGTCGTGTCCCACGCGGACTGGCTGGCAGCCAGCCGCGACTTCCTGGCGAAGGAGAAGGAGTTCACCCGGTTGCGGGACGAGCTGTCGCGCCAGCGCCGCGAACTGCCCTGGGAGCGTGTCGAGAAGGCCTATTCCTTCGAGACGCCCGACGGTCTGCAAACGCTCGCGGACCTGTTCGCCGGCCGCGGCCAGTTGCTGGTCTATCACCTGATGTTCGGGCCGGATTGGGACGAGGCCTGCAAGAGCTGCTCCTTCTGGGCCGACAACTTCAACGGCATCGACGTGCATCTCGCGCACCGCGACACGACGTTGGTCGCCGTGTCCCGCGCGCCGCTCGCCAAGCTCGATGCCTACGCAAGGCGGATGGGCTGGAGCTTTCGCTGGGTCTCGTCGGGCGAGAGCGATTTCAACTTCGACTACGGCGTGAGTTCGCGGCCCGGCGAGACAGAGATGGACTACAATTTCGCGACGATGAAGGTCGGGCCGGGCGAGATGCCGGGTTTCAGCGCTTTCCGGCGCGGCGACGATGGCGCCGTCTTTCACACCTATTCGACCTACGCCCGCGGCGTTGACATGCTGAACGGCGCTTACCACCTGTTGGACCTGACCTCGAAGGGCCGGGACGAGGCGGCGCTGCCCTTCACCATGGATTGGGTGCGGCGCCGCGACCAGTATTGAGAAAGGCAGGATCGCCATGAAAGCCACTTGGCACGGCAAGGTGATCGCCGAGAGCGAGGGCACGCTCGAAGTCGACGGCTATCGGTATTTTCCGCGCGAGTCGGTGCGGATGGACCTGCTGCGGATTGCGCCGAAGACCGAGGGCGACCTGAAGTGCCCGCACGGTGTCCAGTTCTACGACGTCGTCGACGGTGCGGCGCGCAGCCCGCGGGCCGCCTGGTCCTACGAAGCGCCTCACGAAAGGATGAAGCCGGTCGATCGCTGGATCGGCTTCTGGGAGGATGTCGCCGTCGGCTGACGGCGCAAAAGAAAACGGCCGGCGGATGCCGGCCGCTGGGCGTTCAGCGGCGGCGCTTCAGCGCGCCGGCGAGATCGCGGTGATCATCAGCGGGGTCGTCATGCCGATCACGACGTCGCCGACCTTGATCTTCTTCAGCATGTCCTGCTTGGCGATCGAGTTGGCCGAATAGGTGCGGACGGGGCCACCGCGACCGTCGATCACCGAGACCATGTTCTTGCCGAGGTCGACGCCGACGACCGTCAGGGTGAAGCGGCCGGCCTCGACGTCGGTCTGGTTCGGGGTCTGGCCCATCTGGTCCTTGCGGGCGAGCTGGGAGCCCGGGCCCTTCTGGCGCAGGTTCAGCATGGTCACCACCTCGGAGTAGGTGACGTTGGCCATCGAGCCATCGTCGATCGAGTCCAGGTTCTTGACGCTGTCGGCCACCGGCAGGATCAGCAGCTGGCCGTTCGGCAGGGTGAAGGCCACGGTGCGGCTCTCGGTATCGGCCGATTCGATCTTGACCCGCTGGGTGACCACGTCGTTGAAGGCCACGCCTTCGCGCGGCACAGGCCTCACCTGGGCCGATGCCTGCCGCTCGGGCAGGCTCGCACCGATCGCCAGAACCGCCGCGAACAGGGAAGCGCCTGCGGTCATCTTCATCGAACGGAACTTCATTGCCGTTTACCTCGCAAAACCCCTAACGCGCCGGACAATAGCGATCCGAACCGGCGAAGCAACCTCCAAGGGCGTGAGGCCCTCAGTCAAAATGGGCCAATACCGCCTGCGCTACAGCATCGGGCTGGTCGAGATAGGCCAGATGGCCGGCCTTGGCCACGGTTTGGACCCGGGTCGCGCCATGGATGCCTTCGGCGAATTTGCCGGCATAGCTGGGCGGCAGGATCGAATCGCGCTCGCCCCACAGGATCAGCGTCGGCGCCGAGATCAAGCCCAGGCGCTTTTCCAGGCGTGTGTTGCCGAGCGGCCAGAAGGCCCGGGCGGCGGCTTCGGACGCCCGGGTCATCTCGATCGGCCATTCGACGGAATTTGCCCCCTCCGGTGCCGCCACCAGGTCCGTCCAGTTCGCTGGCTCGGCACACATCAGGCCCGGCAGCACGTCCTTGCGCTGTGCCCAGGGATCGGCCGCCGGCTCTCTGTCGTCGAACAGTCCGAAGGGCGCGATCAGGACGAGCCTGCGGACGCGGTCCGGGAAGATCGCCGCCATTTCGGCCGCGAAGGCGCCGCCGACCGACGCGCCCACGAGATCGGCGCCGGCGAGGCCTGCCTTGTCGACGATCTGCCGGACGGCCAACACCCAGTCGAGATGCGTGTCGAGCTCGGTGTGACCCGTCGCGCCGGGGTAGCCGGGCAGGGAGGGCGCGATCACCGTTCGGCTTTCGGCCAGCCGGTCGAGGAAGGGCAGCCAGCGCGGTAGCCCGCCGAGACCCGCGAGGAAGCCCAGCTTGGGCCCCGTGCCCTTGGTCCAGACGCGGCAGGGATGGCCGTTGACGTCGACCGTCGTGGTCCTGGGTTCGGACAAGGCTCTACTCCGCGGCGACGGTCTGTGGGCGGAAGGCGGGAACGGCGGCGCGCTGGCCCCGCGCCATCGGCTTGGGCCACCATTTGTCCTCCCAGTCGCCGAACAGGTCCTTGACCCTGGGCATCACCTTCTCGGCGAACAGGCGCGTGTTGTACTTGGTCGTGTCCTTGCTCATGTTGCCGTACTGCAGCAGCAGCATGAGATGGCCGACGTTGAGGCTGGTCGCCACGTGCCGGATCTGCTCGACCACCTCGTCGGGGGAGCCGACGATGACGTAGCCGCCGTCGACGATGTCTTTCATGTTGGTGGCCTTCAGGCTGAGCTTGCTGGAGTAGCTCGCGGTGTTGGCCGCCTTGCTCACCATGCTCTGGATGCCGGCGCGCTGGGTGGCTTCCGTCGTGTAGCCGGGCGGCGTTGCAAAGCGCGCATCGACGTGCAGGCAGCGGCCGTAGAAATACTCGGCGGGCTCGGTGTAGAGGTCGAGCGCCTGCTGGCGGCTCTCGGCCACGCCGACGAACTGCAGGAAGCCAGCGCGGTAGGGATTGCGGTCCTTGCCGAGCTTCTCCATCTCGTTCCAGAAGCCCTGCATCGTCGTGAGACCGGCCTTGTAGCCGTAGTACGAGAGATAGCAGTAGACGTAGTCCATCTCGGCGCACCAGCGCCACGTCTCGACCGAACCGCCGCCGGGAATCCAGATCGGCGGATGCGGGTCGTTCTGGATCGGGCGCGGCCAGATGTTGACGTAGCGCTGCTGGTTGTAGCGGCCGTTGAAGGCGAACGTGTCCTTCTCCGTCCAGGCCCGTTTCACGAGATCGTGCGCCTCGAGATAGCGCTCGCGCAGCAGGCTGGGGTTCTGGCCGTAGGCGTAGCAGGTGTCCATCGGGGAGCCGACCGGGAAGCCCGCGATCAGCCGGCCACCCGAGATGCAGTC
>CAZPOS010000020.1:0-37202 GCA_964588065.1 uncultured Reyranella sp. | reverse complement strand
GACCGTCTCGCCGCCGATGTCCACGCCCTCGTAAAGGCGCTGGGCGATGCGCATGGCCGTCGCCGCGCCGAGGCCAAGCTTGCGCGATGCTTCCTGCTGCAGGGTCGAAGTGATGAAAGGCGGTGGCGGGTTGCGCCGGACCTGGCGGCGGTCGACCGAGGCGACGGCGAAGGCGCGGCGCTCGATCTCGTGCTTGGCCTGCTCGGCGCGTTCCTTGGTGTCGAGATCGAACTTGTCGAGCTTGCGGCCGTCCAGATGGGTCAGACGCGCCTTCAGCACCTGTTTGCGGGGCGTGCCGAAATAAGCGTCGACGGTCCAGTATTCGCGGCTCTTGAAGACTTCGATCTCCGACTCGCGCTCGCAGATCAGGCGCAGCGCCACCGACTGGACGCGGCCGGCCGAGCGGCTGCCCGGCAGCTTGCGCCACAGGACGGGAGAGAGGGTGAAACCGACGAGATAGTCGAGGGCGCGGCGCGCCAGGTAGGCGTCGATCAGCGGCTGGTCGAGGTCGCGCGGATGGGCGACGGCTTCGAGCACTGACTTCTTGGTGATGGCGTTGAAGGTGACGCGTTTGACGTCGACGCCGGCGAGCGCCTTCTTGCGCTGCAGAATGTCGAGCACGTGCCAAGAGATTGCTTCGCCTTCGCGATCCGGGTCGGTGGCGAGGTAGAGCTTGCCGCCATTGCGGACCGCCTGCGCGATCGCATCGATGCGCTTCTGGGACTGGCCATCGACCTCCCAGTCCATGGCGAAGTCCTCTTCCGGCCGGACAGACCCGTCCTTGGGCGGCAGATCACGCACGTGACCATACGAGGCCAGCACGGTGTAACCGGGGCCAAGGTATTTCCCAATGGTCTTAGCCTTGGCCGGGGACTCGACGACCAATACGTCCATCGCCGGAACATGCTCCAGTTGCGACTACAATGACCGGCGTTAAACCACTGACTTATATCAAGGATACGCGGTTTCCCCGGTGCCTCTCCAGGCGGCCCTCCAGCTCGAGAGCCATGAGAACCTCCGCGACGAAGGCGGCGGACACTTGGCATCGGCGTACCAGTTCGTCAACCGCAGTGGGGACGGCGCCCAGTGCTTGCACCACCCGCGCGGCATCGGCGTCTCCGTCGATTTTCATTGTTTTTTCAACGGGTTGGCAAACGCGGTCGGGCTGGCCGAGGACGCTGAGAATATCGTTGGCGTCGCGGACCAGAATGGCGCCTTCCTTGATCAGTCCGTTCGATCCGGCGTAGCGGGGGTCCATCGGGGATCCCGGGACGACGAACACCTCTCGGCCCTGTTCGGCAGCCCGCTGAGCGGTGATCAGCGAGCCGGACCGGGCAGCCGCCTCGATGACCACGATGCCGGCCGACAGGCCGCTCACGATGCGGTTGCGCCGCGGGAAGGCGCGGGCGATGGGCGGAGCGCCAAGCACGACTTCGCTCAGGATCAGGCCGCGCATGGCGATAGCCTCCTGCAGGCGGGCGTTCTGCGGCGGATAGACCTGGTCGACGCCGCAGGCCAGGACGGCCACCGTTCCGGTCTCGAGAGCGGCCTCATGGGCGGCCGTATCGATTCCGCGTGCGAGGCCGGAAGCGACGACGAAACCCGCCGCACCCAGAGCCGAGGACAGTCCGGCCGCGAACTGGCGCCCGGCGAGAGAGGCTTCGCGGGCGCCGACGATTGCAAGGGTCGGGCGGCCGAGCAGGCTGGGGTCGCCCAACATGGACAGGACCGGCGGCGCATCGGGCAGAGCGGCCAGCGCGGCCGGGTACTCAGCGTCGCCAATCACCAGGAAGCGTCCCCCAAGATTCGTGAGCGTCCGTTCCTCTTGCTCGATCGCGGAGTCGGGGACGGTGGCCAGGCTTGCGCAGGCCGCTCGGGCGGAGCCGAAGTGGGCCAGCGCCTCATGGAAGGTGACGGGGCCCACGCGCGCGCTTCGCGCCAGCCTCAGCCGGGCGCGACGCTCCGCCGGAGGAAGATCGCCAGGGTCAGAACCGTCGAACATGCCGCCGACCTTATGCGCGTGAAGGTGGCATGTAAAACAACCAATAGTAGAAATTCGACGATCACGCCCGGCTGCGACGACTGAGCAGTGCCCCCAGGGTCCCCAGCAGGGCCAGCAGGGCGATGAGAGGTCCGAATCCCTCGAACCCACCCCAGCCGATCATGACGGCCCCCAACGCTGCGGCGCCGATCCAGCCGACGCTGGCCGATGTGCCGTTGAGGCCGAGCACCGTGCCGCGGACATCCTCCGGGACTGATGCGAGGGAGGCCATGAAAGAGGGTCGGCCCAGCGCATTCAGGAGCACGTAGACGAACCCCACGGCCACCGACACCGAGGGGCCGGGATGCCAGGTGAACAGCAGCAGCGCGGCGATCCCCGACAGCGCCATGGCAACGGCGAAGGTCAGCAGCCGGTCGCGCAACCGGTCGGCGAGCTGGCCGCCCAGCACCGTGCCGACGATGTTGCCCAGGGCGAACACCGCCAGCGGGACGGCGAGTTCGATCAGGCTCATGCCATAGGTGACCTGCATGAAGGTCGCGAAGTACACGACCGCGAGACCGTAGCAGATCCGCTCGGCGACGCCGGTGCCCAGGAGCCCCAGCACCCGCGGCGAAAGCGCGGCCCGCAGCGAGGGGCGCGGCCCGCCGGACCGCACATGGCCGGCACTGCCACGGCCCAGGGTCAGGAAGAGGCTGATCACGGCAGCGACCGACAGGCCCGCGACGCAGAGGAGCCATCCGCGCCAGCCGAAGACCGAACCCAGGGCCGCCGCCATCGGCACACCGACCACGAGGGTGAGCGACTGGCCGCTCATGACCCAGCCCAGCGCGCGTCCCCGCTGGTTGTCGGGGACGCGTGCCGAGACCTCCGCAAAGACCACGCCGGTGAAAGCGCCGGCGCACCCGCCGCCCGCGGCGGCCCAGACCGCGACCCAGAAGAACGACCCGGCCGCGGCCTGCGCGACCAGCGTGAGGGCGAGCGCGAACGGCGCGACGATCAGGAGCGGCCGGCGGCCAAGCAGGTCCGACAGCCAGCCGCCCAACGCCGAGGTAATGCCCCAGGCCGTCGCCGTGAGCGAAACGAGGTTGGCCACCAGCGGCATCGCCACACCGAGGTCGTGCGACATTTCCAGAAGGAACGGCGCCCGCGTCGTCCCACTCGACGTCGCGGCGAAAGATCCGAGGCAGGCGGCACCAATCAGTGCCCAGGGCAGGCTTCGGGGCGAGGAAACGCTCATGCGCCGCTGCTATGACAGGATTGGCGGCGACCTGCACCGGGCGGATGGATATACGAGCCATGTGACGCCGGGGCCGGCGCGCGGCGGTTGGGTGTGAAGGAACGAGCCATGAAGAGATGGTGGACGGCGATACTGAGCATGCTGGCGGCTTCGGCGGCGATGGCGCAGGACCGGACGCGCCTCGAGGTCTACTCGACCCTCGAGATCGAAAACCTCAACGATTTCAAGAAGACGTTCGAGGCCGAGAACCCGGATATCGAGATCCTCTGGAACCGCGATTCGACGGGTGTGGTCACGGCCAGGATCCTGGCCGAGCAGGGACAACAGCGCGGCGACGCGATCTGGGGGCTGGCGGTGACGTCGATGCTCCTGCTGGACCGTCGCGGCCTGCTTGAACCCTACGCGCCGAAGAACCTGGCCGAGATCAAGCCGGCCTTTCGCGATCCGGCCCAGCCGCCCGCCTGGGTCGGCATGGAAGCCTGGGTCGCCGCCGTCTGCTTCAACACGATCGAGGCGGACAAGCTCGGCCTCTCGAAGCCGCAATCGTGGTTCGACCTGCTGGATCCGCGCTTCAAGGGCAAGCTCACCATGCCGCACCCGGCCTCGTCGGGAACGGGCTATTTCCACGTTTCGGCCTGGATCCAGATGTTCGGCGAAGCCAAGGCCTGGGAGTTCATGGACAAGCTCCATGACAACATCGCCGTCTACGAACATTCAGGCACGCGGCCCTGCCGACAGGCGGCCTCTGGCGAGTTCCCGGTCGGTATCTCCTACGAACTCGCGGCAGCCAGCGCCCGGCAGAAGGGCGCGCCCATCGAGGGTCTGATGATGAAGGAAGGAGGTGGCTGGGACATGGATGCCGCCGCCATCCTTCGCGGCACGAAGAAGCCTGAGGCCGCTCGTAGGCTCATGGATTTCGCGGCCAGCCGGCGCGCCAACGAACTCTATGCATCGTTCGTCAGCCAGGTCGCGATCGCCGGTATCGAGAGCGTCATTCCCGACTACCCGGCCGGCGTCGCCGAATCGATGATCAGGAACGACTTCGCCTGGGCATCGGAGAACCGGGCGCGCATCCTTGCCGAGTGGACGAAGCGCTACGAGGGAAAAGCCGCGAAGAAGTAGTCAGGCCGCCTGCTTTTTGCCCTGGCCGATCTTGGGCTCGGTCCCGTTGAGAAGCCGCGCGATGTTCTCGTGGTGGCGTACCCAGACGAGCGGTACCAGCAGGGTGAGCAGCATGGCGGCGCGTGCGTCGGTCATGAACCAGGCGGCGATGGCGGCGACCACGACGCTGAGCAGTGCCGCCAGGGAGGAATAGCGGAAAGCGGCGGCCAGCAGCAGCCAGGCGGCGCAGGCGATCGCGCCCACCGGCCAGGACAGGCCCCACATGACGCCGAGGGTCGTGGCGACACCCTTGCCGCCCTTGAAGCCCAGCCAGACCGGGAACATGTGGCCCAGCACGGCGCCCGCGGCGGCGCCGACGGCGGGTAGTTGCCCCACCTGGTCGGCGATCAGCACGGCAACCACGCCCTTCAGCGCATCCAGCAGCAGGGTGGCCGCCGCAAGTCCCTTGCGGCCGGTGCGCAGCACGTTGGTGGCGCCGATGTTGCCGGAACCGACGTTGCGGATGTCCCCCAGTCCCGCCGCGCGCGTCAGCAGCAGACCGAAGGGGATCGAGCCCATCAGGTAGCCCATCAGGAACGGGCCGGCCATCAGGATCAGGGTCGAGATCATTGCCGAGTCCTACGGGCTGAGCAGCCTGCAGTTGGTCGAATCGACATAGGCCGTTGTCGGCGGCCCGATCAGTTCGGTGGTGATCTGCTCACCGGGCTGGATCATGACCGGACCGTAGTAGGCATCCTCCAGAGCCCGGCTGCCGTTCATGAAGGTGCAGACCGCTTGCGTGTCCATCGGGCGCTGGACGTTGGATTTCAGCACGATCGTGACCTGCCAGTAGCGCGACGGTCCATACGTTAGATTGTTGGCGCCGATGGTGACCAGCGGCTGCGGCGTCGCGAAGTTCGGCACCGGGCGCGGGCCGGTGCGGCGCGCCTGAGGCTGCGGCTTCGGGCCCATGGCCTCTGGCGGCCGGTAGGTCGACTGGCTGGGATCGAACGCGGCGTTGGGATCGTAGGGCGCCGGGCCACTGGACGTCGGTGCGCCGAGCGGCTGCGGGCTGCCGAGGGTCGCGGTGCCGCCGCCCGGCACGGCGAGAGGCTGCGGCGTCAGCGGTGCGGCGTTGATCGAGGAGCCTGTGCTGGGCATCGGCGAGAGGGGCGTCGGTGTCGGCTGCAGCGGCGTCGGCGTCGGAGCGGAGGCGGCCGCCGGCGCGGAGGCCGGAGCCTGGACGCCACCCACCTGGGTCTGCAGGCGGTCGTAGCAGGACAGCCGCGCCTGGGTTTCGGTGATCTCGCTGCAGATCTGGATATGGCGTGTCAGCGCATCCAGAAGATCGTCACGCGAGCCGCCACGCTGCTGGGCATGGGCGGTGCCGGCGAGCGCGACCGAGGCGACGCCGAGAAGAAGTGAGTGCCGGAGCATCATCGGTTCCCCGTTTGAAAGACGAATGACCATATCAGACCATTTGGCCGATTGAAGGCGGCCGTCAGGCGAAAGCGGCCGCCGCCGTGAAGCTGTCGTCGCGGTAGATCGTCCGCCCGCCGACGATCGTCGCGAGGACGCGGCCCTGCACGGGGCGCTCGTCGAACGGCGAGTTCTTGGTCTTGCTCCACAGATCGTCGCGATCGATCCGCCAGGCATAGTCGGCGTCGAACAGCACGAGATCGGCAGGCGCGCCCTTGGCGAGCCTGCCGGCCGGCAGTCCGAACAGAGATGCCGGCTTCGACGAGAGCAGCTGGAAGAGCCGCGGCAGGGTCAGATGACCGCCGTGCACGAGTTCCAGCGAAATCGGCAGCAGGGTCTCGAGTCCGATGCCGCCGGGCTCGGCCTGGGCGAAGGGCACCCGCTTGCTGTCCTGGTCCTGCGGCCGGTGATCGGAGACGATCGCGTCGATCGTGCCGTTCTTCAGCCCTTCCACGACCGCCAGCCGGTCCCTCTCGGCGCGCAGCGGGGGCACCAGCTTGCCGAAAGTGCGATAGTCGCCGACCGCGAGGTCGTTCAGCGCGAAGTAGGGCGCGGCGGTATCGCAGGTGATCTTGAGGCCGCGCGCCTTGGCGGCGGCGATAACCTCCACCGACTCGGCGGTCGAAATCTTGGTCAGGTGCATGCGGCCACCCGTCATCTCGGCCAGCCGGATGTCGCGCTCGACCATCATCACCTCGGCGAGCGGAGGACTGCCTGACAGGCCGAGCCGCGTCGCCATCGCGCCGCTGGTCATCGTGCCGCCCGACAGGGTCGGCTCCTGCGGCAGGTGGACGATCAGCGCATCGAAGGTCTTGGCGTAGTAGAGGGCGCGCCGCATGACCTGGGCATTGGCGACCGCATGGTCGGCATCTGTGAAGGCCACCGCGCCGGCTTCCGCGAGCAGGCCGATCTCGGCCAGTTCCTTGCCTTCGAGGCCGACGGTCAGCGCGCCGTAGGCATACATGTTGGCCAGCTTGATCTGGCGGGCGCGACGGGCCACGAACTCGATCAGCGAGGCATCGTCGAACGGCGGCTCGGTGTCGGGCAGCAGCACCATCGAGGTGATACCGCCGACCGCGGCGGCGGCGCCGGCGCTCTCCAGCGTCTCCTTGTGCTCCTCGCCGGGCTCGCCGGTATGGACGCGCGTGTCGACCAGGCCGGGTGCGAGATAGTAGCCGCGGCAGTCGACCGACTGGATCCCGTAGGGCGCACCGGAGGCGAAGAGGTTGGGGCCGAAGTCGGCGATCTTGCCGTCACTGATCAGGACTGCGCCCAGATACTCCGAGCCGCCGGTCGGGTCGACGATGCGGGCGTTGATGTAGGCGGTCGAGCCGGCGTGCGGCGGCGCGAGCTTGTCGATCTTGCCGCTCATGCCCCGTTCCCAATCTGATTGCGCTGTCCGCCGATCAGGGCATCGAGGCAGGCCATGCGCACGGTGACGCCCATCTCGACCTGCTCGTGAATCACGCTGCGGTCGAGATCGTCGGCGACCTCCGAGTCGATCTCCACGCCGCGGTTCATCGGGCCGGGATGCATGATCAGCGCGTCGGGCTTGGCGTAGGCGAGCTTGGCACGGTCGAGGCCGAAGAAATGGAAGTATTCGCTGATCGAGGGCACGAACGAGCCTTGCATCCGCTCGGTCTGGAGGCGCAGCATCATGACGATGTCCACATCCTTCAGGCCCGTCTTCATGTTGTAGTGGACCTCGACGCCCATTTTGTCGACGTCGGTCGGCATCAGGGTGGGCGGGCCGACGACCCGTACACGGGCACCCATGATCTGCAGGAGGTGGATGTTCGAGCGGGCCACGCGGCTGTGCATGATGTCGCCGCAGATCGCCACCAGGAGACCCTCCAGGCTGCCGCGTCGTCGTCGGATGGTGACGGCGTCGAGCAGCGCCTGCGTCGGATGTTCGTGCTGTCCGTCGCCGGCATTGATGACGGCGCAGTTTACCTTCTGCGACAGCAGATTGACGGCGCCGGACTCGTGGTGACGCACGACGATCGCGTCGGGCCGCATGGCGTTCAGGGTCATCGCCGTGTCGAGCAGGGTTTCGCCCTTGCGCACGGAGGAGGTGGCGACGTCCATGTTGATGACATCGGCGCCGAGCCGTTTGGCCGCGACCTCGAAGCTCGTCCGCGTGCGCGTCGAGTTTTCGAAGAACAGGTTGATGATGGTGCGGCCGGCGAGCCGGTCGCGCCGTTTGTCGACGGACCTGTTCTGGTCGATGTAGGTTTCAGATAGGTCGAGCAAGCCCGAAATCGTTTCAGGCGAAAGACCTTCGATGCCGAGAAGGTGGGGCAACCTCGGCACGCCCGCGCGATTGTTTGTCACTAAAGCGCGACGTTAAGCACGCGCGAGCGGCGCTCGCAAGAAAGCGTTTTGGTGGATAACCGGCGAGACGCGAATCACGCCGGCGGCCGCGGTCCGGTATAGCGTGCGCGCGGCCTAATCAGCGCACCGTGCGCGGCCTGTTCGATGGCATGCGCGATCCATCCGACGGTGCGGCCGAGAAGGAACAGGGCCAGTGCGGAGTCCTTCGGCAGGCCGAGAACGCGCGCCAGTGTCACAGTCGCGAAATCGACGTTCGGCTTGCGGTCGATCTGCTGCTCCACGGCGCCGGCGACGCGCTCCGCGAAGGCAAGCTCGGCCGAGCCCGGCAGGAATTCGCGCATCATCGCGAAAAGAGCGAGAGAGCGAACATCGCCGTCTGGATAGAGCGGGTGGCCGAACCCCGGGATGTAGATCCGCCCGGTCACGCGGCGCGCGATCTCCGCATCGATGTCGGAGGCGGCGGCGAGATCAGCGAGGAGACTTGCCACGCGGCGCGTGAGGCCGCCGTGCCGCGGGCCGTTGATGGCCACCAGGCCCGCCATCGTGGAGGCATGGAGATTGGCGCCCGTCGAGGCCACGACGCGGGCGGCGAAGGCGGAGGCGTTGAATTCGTGATCGGCCGACAGGACGAGGGCGGCGCGAATCAGCGGAACGAGATCCGCCGGCACGTGCCAGGCGGCGGAGACCTGTTCGTGGATCGGGCTGCCCGATAGGGGTTGGCCCGTCACGGCGGCCGCCAGCAGGCGCAGGATGCGCACGCCGGTTTCGAGCATGGCGCCGCGATCCTCGACCCAGCTCCGATGGTCCCAGCGAGACGCCGCGGGCAGGAGGACGAGGCAGGCATCGACCGGCGGCAGGGCCGAGGCGGCCTGCCAGGCGCTGCGGAGCGCGGCCGACATCGGCGGCAGATTGCTGGGCGCGAAGGGCCGGTCGTCGCAATCCCAAAGAAGCTGCGCGACCTGCTCCAGCGAGCCGTTCCGCGCCAGCCGCGCCGCGTCATGGCCGCGATAGAAGAGGCGCCCGTTCTCGATGAGCGTGAGCGACGATTCGAGAACCGGCGTGCCGAAATCGAGAGCATGGGCGGCGATCGATTCGGCCTTTCGTCCGACATCGCGGCGGCGCTTGAGTTGGGCCACATCGTCGGCCCGGTAGCGCCGCTCGCGCTGGCCATTGGTGCCCTCGGAGCGCAGCAGACCGCGGCTCACGTAGGCATACAGCGTGGCAGGAGAGATCCCGAGGCGACGTGCCGCTTCCTTCGAACTCAACCATTCCATAGGCATTTCTTATTATGGATTAATTGAGTCAATATTGACAATGCATTGGCTGCGCCGAATGTTGGCCGCGGAGCAACAGGGGATTGCGATGCTGCAGACACGGGTGGACAGTGGGCTCGACGGCGTGATCGTCGCCGATACGGTTATGAGCGAGGTGGACGGCGAGGCCGGCCGGCTGATCGTTCGCGGGCAACCGATCGAGGACCTCGTCAAGACGCGCGGCTTCGAGGGCGTGGCGGCCCTGCTATGGGAGGGCTTCGCCGCGGGTGGCGGGGACGAGAAGGCCGTGCGGGCGGGCTTGGCTGCGGCGCGCGTGCGCGCTTTTGCTGACGTGGCCAAACTGCTGGAAGCGGCAAACGGGCTCAATCCTGTGGAGGGTCTCCGGGTCGGCCTCGGCATGCTGCCCGACTCCGATCCGGTGCCGCACCACTATCTCGTCTGCGGTGCGCTGCCGGTCTTCCTGGCGGCGCTGCTGCGGGCCGCCGACGGCAAGGCGGCGCTCGCGCCGGATCCGACGCTCACGACGGCGCAGGATCTGCTGCGCATGATCCGCGGCCAACGCGCCGACCCGGCCTTCGAGAAGGGTCTCGATACCTATCTCGCGACGGTCACCGATCACGGCTTCAACGCCTCGACCTTCACGGCCCGGGTGGTCGCCTCGACACGGGCCGGTCTGATCTCCTCGGTGCTCGCGGCGCTCTGCGCCCTGAAGGGACCGCTCCATGGCGGCGCGCCCGGTCCGGTGCTCGACATGTTCGACGAGATCGGGTCGCCCGAGCGGGCCGAGGCGTGGCTGGACGATGCTTTCGCCAAGGGCACGCGCCTGATGGGCTTCGGCCATCGCGTCTACAAGAAGCGGGACCCGAGGGCCGATGTGCTGAAGAACACGGTGGCGACGCTGCCGCAGACCGCAGGTCGTCTGGCCTTTGCGGTGGAGGTGGAGCGCAGCGCCATTTCAGCCTTGCGCAAGCACAAACCGAAGCAGCGGCTGGACACCAACGTCGAATATTACACGGCGCTCCTGCTGGAGGCGCTCGACGTGCCCCGCAGCGCCTTCACCGCGCTGTTCGCCGTTGGTCGTGCTGCCGGATGGTGCGCGCACGTCTTCGAGCAGGAGAAGGGCGGGCGCCTGATCCGGCCGCAATCGACGTATGTCGGGCCGCGGCCGGCCTGAGGCTCAGCCCTGGCGGACGGTGGTGCCCCGCCATGTGCGGGCGCGCGTTCCCGCGGCGTCGAAGACCCAGAGGATCACGTCGGCGCCGGTCGACGTGAAGGTGGCAGTGAAATACCGTCGCCAGAAGCTGCCGTCGGCGTGGGTGAACAGCGCCTCTGTGCCGAGTTGATTCGGCCTTACCGTGAGACTTGCCGAGCGGGGCATCGCCCGGGCGTCGGCCGACTGCAGCAGGGCCACGCCTCCGGCCAACGATCCGAAGAACATCGTCTCGCCTGCCTCGTCGGTCTGCATCGGACCTCCGTCGATTTGCAGCGAAATGGCCGGCCTGTCGTCGACGCTGCGTACCGCGAACCGGAGGCCGAAGGGCGTACCGTCGCCATATGGCTCGCGCGGCGAGGCAGGCGGCGGAACGATGTCTTCCAGCGGAATCGACCGGTAGAAGCGGGCGGTCCCGGCGTAGGTGCCGAGCCATTCGGTCCACGGGTTGGATTGGGCGCGCGCCGCCGGGGCCGCCAGCAGCAGGCCGGCCATCGCGAAAGCGTGTCGCCGCCTGATCATGAGGAGGCGATCCTAATCGGCAAGAGCGGGCTGTTCCTCGTAGGTGGCGAAGAAGCGACGGCCCGAACCGCGCTGGTTTTCATAGATCGAGCCCTGATGATCGGCGGGCGGCAAGGGCATGCGAACCGGCGCCGGCCGTACGCGCGGCTCGATCGTGGGCTCGCCCAGAACCATGCGGCTGTTGAACTCGTCGAAGTCGGCCACGCCCATCAGCGGCCAGGCATCGGCAGCGGCGTATTCGTGCAGCAGAAGCCTGCGCTGGCGATTGGATCGGTTGAGCGCCGAGCCGTGCACCAGCCGCGCATGATGGATCGTCATCGAGCCGGCCGGGCCCGTGAGCGGGACGGCCTTCGCGACATCGACGCCGGCCGCCTCCGGATCGAACGCGCCGCAGAACCGGCCATTGGCGTGATGGTCGTGGACCGGGCCGTGATGGCTGCCCGGGACGACCATCAGCGGACCGTTGGCCTCGTCGCAATCGTCGAGATAGATGCCGGTCGCCAGCACGTCGTCGTTGCTGTGCGGGTAGAAGGCCCAGTCCTGGTGCCACTCGACCGGTGAACCGAACCCCGCCGACTTCATGTTGAGCTTGCCGCCGTGCAGGCGGATCGACGGACCGATGAGCTGGGAGAGCAGGGAGGTGATCTTCGGGTCGCGCGCGAGTGCACCGAAGAAGGCGTGACGCTTGAAGATGGCGGGCTTCAGCCGGCGCACCCGCGGAAGGGTGGCGCTGTGGCTAGGCTCCAGGTCGTAGAGCTCGTCATTATTCGAAATGCCACGCGCATCCGCAACCAGCCGGTCGGTGAGCGAGCGCAGTTCCGCGAGCTGCTCCCCCTCGATCAGGCGCGGGATCACGAGATAGCCGTCACGGCGGTAAGTCTCGATTTGATGATCGGTGAGCATGCGGAAACCATAGCACGCGATCGGCGCATCATCGATAATCGCCGCATGACGAGCCGTGCCCTGTTTCCGACCCTGATTTATCGCGAATCGCTGGCCGATCGAAGCTGGCCGCGCTTCAACCAGTCCCTCGCGGACGAGTGCCAGTCGCTGGCGGCGTCGGATGCGGCGGGGCAGCGCTGGTCCGCCCGGCACTATCTCGGCGGCTATACCTCCTACGGCTCGCTCGACCGGCTGCATCTCGTCTCATCACTCTTCGACCGGCTCCGCCGTCGTATCGATCCGCACGTCAAGACCTTCGCGCGCGACCTGCACTACGATCTGTCCGGCCGGACGCTGGCGATGACCGACTGTTGGGCGAACCTCATGCCGGCCGGAACGGTGCACTCCATGCACATTCATCCGACCTCGTTCGTGAGCGGCACTTACTATGTATCGGTGCCGAAGGGCGCGGGAGCCATCAAGTTCGAGGACCCCCGGCTCGGCTACCAGATGGCGGCACCGCCGCGGCGCCCCGATGCGCCGGAGGCCTACCGCGCCTTCGTCAGCGTCGCGGCGCATGACGGCGATCTGGTGCTGTTCGAAAGCTGGCTGCGCCATGAGGTGCCGCCGGCGCACTTCTCCGGCGAACGCATCTCGATTAGCTTCAACTATGCTTGCCAGCCAAGGGCGAGCCGCTGAAGGAACGAAGATGCGCCTCATTGCCCTGGTCCTTCTCCTCGTATCCGCCGGCCTGTCACCCGCCCAGGCCGACGAGCTGCCGATCTTCGACGCCCACATGCACTACAGCCACGACGCCTGGATGCTTGTGCCACCGCCGGAGGTGATCGAAATCCTGAAGAAGGCCGGCATCAAGCGCGCCATGGTGTCGAGCTCGAACAACGAGGGCACCAGAATGCTGCAGGACGTGGCGCCGGATCTGATCGTCCCGGAGCTGCGGCCCTATCGCTCGCGTGGCGAGATCTCGACCTGGGCAAGGGATCCGACGCTAATTCCGTACCTTGAGGACCTGCTCTCGAAGCGCAAGTACAGGGCGATCGGCGAGTTCCACATCTACGGCGCCGATGCCGACCTGCCGAACGTGCGGCGCGTGGTCGAACTTGCAAAGCAGTACGGTCTCTATCTGCACTCGCACTCGGACGCCGATGCCGTGACGCGGCACTTCCAGCAGGATCCGAACGCCAAAGTCCTGTGGGCGCACTCGGGCTTCGAACGCCCGGAGAAGGTGCGCGAGATGCTGCGCCGCTATCCCACCCTGTGGTGCGATCTCGCTTTCCTCACGGCGCACGTCTCCAACGGCAAGGTGACGCCGGGTTGGCGCGAACTCTTCATCGAATTCCCCGACCGATTCGTGTTGGGCAGCGACACCTTCACCCCGGAGCGCTGGCATTATGTGATCGAGAACGCCCGCTGGTCGCGGCAATGGCTCTCGGACCTGCCGGCCGACGTCGCGCGCAAGATCGCGTACGAAAATGGCGACCGGCTGTTCGGAACCGTGCCGTGAGGCTCGTCACGGCATTGTTGGGGGCTTCTCTGGCGACGCCGGCTCTCGCCGATTGTCCGCTCGATCTGGGTCGCGGCACCGGGTGGGTGGTCTTTTCAGGTCAATACCTGATGGCCTTCAGGCCCGATCCGTTGCGCATCGAGGTGGGCGAACCCTTCGCGCTGGTCGTGAATGTGTGCACCCGCAGCGGCGATGCCGCCCAGCTGCTGGCCGTTGATGCAACCATGCCCGAGCATCGACACGGCATGAACTACCGCGCCAGCATCGCATCCAAAGGAGATGGGCGCTTCCGGGCCGAAGGACTCCTGTTCCACATGCCCGGCCGCTGGGAGGTCACTTTCGACGTGGCGGCGGGCGCAGAAAGCGAGCGCCTGACGCACGACATCATCGTCAAGTGATGCGCGCGCTGGTGCTGTTGCTGATGTTCCTGTCGGCGGTGGTGACGGCGGGTTTGGTCGGCGTGCAGGCGCAGACACTGCTCGATTGGTCGCCTGAGGAGATCGGGGCGATCGGACAGCATGGCCCGTGGCCACCACCCCCCGCACGCGATCCTTCGAACAGGGTATCGGGTACCGCCGCGGGCATTGCGCTGGGGCAGCATCTGTTCGAAGAGCCGCGGCTGTCGGGTGACGGGCGGATGAGCTGCGCCTCTTGCCACCAGGCCGGGCGCGAGTGGAGTGACGGTCTTGCAAGGGGGCACGGAACAACCAAACTCGATCGTCGCACGGCTTCGCTCTGGAACATCGGTTATCTTCATTGGTTCGGCTGGGACGGCGCGGGCGATTCGCTCTGGGCACAGAGTATCCGCCCATTGCTCGACCCCCGGGAAATGAACGGCGGTCCGACGCGCGCCGCCGAGCTTCTGCGCGGCGATGCGGCGCTCGCGTGCGGGTACGAAAGGGCGTTCGGTGCAATGCCCGGTGCCGATGACGAGCGCCTTCTGGTCGACACGGCGAAGGCCCTTGCGGCGTTTCAGGCGACGCTGGTCAGTCCGCGGACGCCGTTCGACGACTTCCGGGACGCTCTCCTCGCCGGCAATCGCGAAAGCGCTTCACACTATCCGCTGGCGGCGCAGCGAGGTCTCCGGCTCTTCATCGGCGAGGCCAACTGCAATCTCTGTCATCTCGGGCCGCGCTTCACGAGCGGCGAGTTCGGCGATGTCGGCATTCCGTTCTTCGTGGGTCCGGGAATGGTCGATCCCGGCCGTCTGGGCGGATTGCAGCGCCTGGCCGACAGCCCGTTCAACTTGCTCGGCCGATACAACGACGATGCGTCCGGCGACAACACGCGGCGTACGCGTCACGTCCAGCAGCTGCATTCCAACTTCGGAGAGTTCCGCGTGCCTGGTCTGCGGCAGGTGGGGCGAGCGGGCCCGTTCATGCACAATGGCAGCCTCGCGACCCTCGAGGACGTCGTAAGACACTATTCCGACGTCAGCCCCGATCGTCTCCACAGCGATGGCATTCCGCTGGTCCGGCCGCTCGCTCTCACGGCGGAGCAGAGTGCGGATCTCGTGGCGTTTCTCCGCACGCTGGATGCCCAACCGCCACAGCGCGCAGCTCCGACGCCGCTTTGTCCCTGAGAGACCGGCGCCGGGGAGCAATGGCGGGGCTCAGGCCTGCTTGATGAGAAAGGACTCCAGCTTCTTCCCGCTCTTCAGCGCAGCCGTGAGCCACCGCGGGCGGTTGCCACGCCCGGCCCACGTTTCCTCGGCGTTCTTCGGATTGCGATAGAGCGGCGGCAACTCTCTTCCCTTGAGCGGGTGCGCCTTGCCACGGCGCTCCGAACTGCTCTTGGTCGGGACTGTGCCGCGAAGGTCGGCAATAGCTTCGATCAACCGCATGCGCTGCTTTGAGATGCGCGACTCGATCTCGGCATCGATCTGCGCGCGCATCACGACCAAGTCGTCAAAGGCCATAGACTTTATCTTCATGCTTACGAGTCCCTGTTCGTTGTGCAATTCATGAATGAAGTACGCGCGAAGAGCGAGCAGTGCAATATGATTGCAGACACTAAGGGTGCGCTATTGGTGCAGACTTTTTGCTGCATTGCCGTCGAGCTCGCGTCTTGAACGGACGGATTCACCGCAAGCGCGCGATCATACTTTCGAGAATCCACGCCGCTGCGGCTGCATCGACACGTTCGGCGCGCTTGGCGCGTGTCATGTCATAGTCGTCGATCATGCCGCGTGTCACCGCGGCGGTGCTCAGTCTTTCGTCCTGGAAGACGATGGGCAGGGCGGCGAGCGGCGGCGAGCCGTGATTCTGTATGTTGGTCACGAATTGACGTACCGATTGGCAGCGCGGGCCTTCGGTGCCGTCCATATTGAGCGGCAGGCCGACCACCAGCGCCTTGACCTCATGCTTGCGCGTGAGTTCCCCAAGGGCCGCAAGATCAGCGGCCAGCTTCGTGCGCTTCAGGGTGGTGAGAGGGGTCGCGAGCATTCGCATCACGTCCGACGTCGCGATGCCGATCGTCTTTGTGCCGAGATCGAGCGCCATCAGGCGGCCGTCCCGCACCAGCAGCGCCTTGAGTTCGGACACATCCATGAGCGGCATTCAGATCACCTTGCCCGTGAGCCAGTCTTCGGCATGTTGCGCCACCCGCTCCCAGCCCGCCTGACCCAGGACCCAGTGACCCTGGCCGGCGAATTCGACATGCTCGGAGACATGGCGGAACCGCGTCGCGGCTCGCCGCACGACGTCAGGCGGGACCAGCCTGTCCTTTTCCGCCCCGACGAAGAGGAGGGGGACGGTGACGCAGCGCGGGTCGACCGTCGTCGCCTTGTTCCGGTCGAGCCAAGGCAGGGCAATCTCCAATAGGGCGCGCCCTGACTCGTGGACGAAGGTCGCGTGCTCGTTCTCGCCCGTGCTGCGATCGGCTGTATTGAAAGTGTAGTATAGCGCCTCCCGAAGCGTCGCCTTGTGCGGCTTGCGCCACCAACCCCAACGCGCCTGGATACGGGCGAAGGCCAGCAGGTTGGAGGGCCTGATCGCGAGCACGTTCGCGGGCGGGGCGGGGGTGAGCAGGACGCCGGCCCTCGCCAGGCCCTTGGCGCACAGGAGCAGCGCGATCAATCCGCCCATCGAATGGCCAATGACCACGGGCTTTTGCGGCAAAGTCAGGATCAGCCGTTCGAGATCGGCAACATAATCGAGCAGGCTGGTTCCACCGAGAGCTTCCGGCGGCATGTCCGGCGGTGCATCATGGTGGCGGAGCGAATGGGCGATCGTGTGCCAGCCGCGTCCCTCCAAGAAGGGGCGCCAATTGTGCCACACGGCGGACGTTCCCCACATACCGTGAATCAGGACTGCCAAGCGGGCCATCGCCAAGGTTATAAGGCGTGGAGCGGAGCGGGTCGACACGGGCCCCGATGGAAAGGTGTTCAGGCAAGGTGACAGACACTCTCTATGCCATTCTCGCAATTGCGATCGTTCTCACCGTCGTCAGCCTGCTGGTGCCGCTCGCGGAACGCTTCCGGCTGCCGCACACCGTGCTGTTGGCGATCGCCGGCATGGGCATGGGCTTTCTCGGGTCGTGGATCATCAGTCGCGGCGTCAATCTCGGCGTCCTCTCCGACGCTTTCGTCGGTCTCGACAAACTAGAAGTCGGTACAGAAGTCTTCCTGCCGCTCTTCCTGCCGCCGCTGCTGTTCACGGCGGGCCTCACGATCGACGTCCGGCGCCTCATGGACGAGATCCATGCGGTGCTCCTGCTGGCCGTGGTCGCGGTCCTGGTCTGCATCGCCTGCGTCGCGGGGGTCGTCCATTTCGCCACCGGAGTCGACCTCGTGGTTTGCCTGTTGCTCGGCGCGGTCGTCTCGACGACCGATCCGGCCGCTGTCATCGGCATTTTCCGCGACGTCGGTGCCCCCAAGAGACTGTCGATCCTGGCCGAAGGCGAATCGCTGCTGAACGACGCGGTCGCGATCGCGGCCTTCGGCCTTTTCATGGGCATCCTGGTGGCGCGGGCATCCGGCGATTCCGCCATGCCGGCCGATGCCACGGCAGCCGTTGCCGTATTCCTTCGCGAGTTCGTCGGCGGCCTCCTGCTGGGCTTTGCGATGGCACGTGTGGCGATGATGATCCTGCCGCGCCTGGGCGAGTCCGACGCCGCCATCGCCTCCGTCACCCTGAGCCTCACCTATCTCTGCTTCATCGTCGCCGACCGCTACATCCACGTGTCCGGCGTGGTGTCCGTGGTGATGGCCGCGCTCACCGTGGCGGCCTATGGCCCGACGCATCTACATCCCCGGCAATGGACGGCGTTGCGCCAGGTCTGGGCACAACTCGAATTCTGGGCGAACTGCCTGATCTTCGTGCTGGCGTCGATGCTGGCCGCCGATGTCCTGCTCAAGATCAACTGGCTCTATATCTGGGGCGTCGCGGCCGTCGCCGTGGGGGCCTTCGCCGCTCGGGCGCTCGTCGTGTTCGGGATGCTGCCGATCCTCGAGACTCTGAAACTCGTGCAGCCGGTTAATCGGCGTTACAAGACGATCCTGGTCTGGGGTGGTCTGCGCGGCGCGGTGACGATCATATTGGCCATGGTCGCGGCCGGCCACCAGCAGCTCCCCGAAGCCACTCGTGACTTCATCGCCATCTCGGCCGTGCTCTTCGTGCTGTTCACCCTGTTCGTGAATGCGACGACCCTGGGCCTCGTCATGCACACGTTCGGACTGGACAAGCTCAGCCGTCTCGAACTCGCCCTGCGCGATCGGGTCCTCGCCCTCTCGCGCATCAACGTGGACCGTCACATCCAGGACATCATCCGTCAGCACAACGAGCGCACCGACGGCTTTGCCGTCGATCCTGCTTCGGCGGGCGACCCGCCCGTGGAGCCGGTGCCGCCGGACCTCGCCCTCGATCTCGACGAACGGGTCAAGATCGGCCTGGTGACGCTGTGCACCCGCGAAAAGGAACTCTATCTCGAGCTGTTCCAGCAGCAGATCCTGTCGCGACGGATGGTGGCGATCCTGGCGGCCAATGCGGACCGCCTGATCGACACGGTGCGCGACAAGGGCGTCCAGGGATACGAAGAGTGGCTGGCCGAGATATCCAAGCCGAATTACGGCTTCCGGGTCGCGCTGTGGCTGCATCGGCGCTTCGGTCTTGAGCGCATGCTGACCGATCGGCTGGCCGACCGCTTCGAGGTCCTGATGGTGTCGCTCAGTGTCTTGAGCGAACTGGCCGTTTTCAACGCCAATTCCATCGCCGACCTGCTGGAACACGATGCGGAGCAGCGTCTCGCATCCTTGATTGCCAGCCGCCAGGCGGCCGCCGACGGGGCGCTGAAGGCACTCTCCCTGCAGTATCCCGGCTATTCGGAATCGGTGCAGCAGCGCCAGCTCGAGCGGGCTGCGATTCGTTTCGAGGCAGAGGAGTACGCCCGCCGCCTTCACGAGGGCATCATCAGCCGCGAGGTCTACAACGACCTTCGCGACAAGCTTGCGGAGCGGCGCAGCGCGGTGAGCCAGCGTCCGGCACTCGACCTCGGCCTCGAACTGCAGGCCATGATCGGCCGCGTGTCACTGTTTGCGGGACTCGACCGGGAGACCATCGTTCAGGTCGGCAAGCGGCTGCGCGCCCTCGTCGCCTTCCCCGGCGAGAAGATCATCCGGGTCGGCGGTCCGTCGGATGCCATGTACTTCGTCGCCGCAGGCGAAGTCACCGTCCATGTGCGAGGGCTGCAGATCACGCTCAAGGAGGGCGACTTCTTCGGCGAGATGGGCCTCCTGAGCGCGCAGCCGCGCAATGCCGACGTCGTGGCCAACGGCTATTGCCACCTGCTGGTCCTCTACAAGAAGGACTTCGACCAGCTCCTGTCACGCAAGCCGGAGGTGCGCGCGGCGATCGAGGAAGTGGCGGCCCGCCGAGCCTGACCGACCCGCGACGGGTCGGTTGCCCGAGAAAGGCAAACCGGCTACCAACCGCGAATACTGCTTTGTTTCTGGGCGTTCTGGAGTGCTGTGATGTCGCTCGACAAGGAGACGGTGGCCCGCATCGCGCGGCTGGCCCGTCTGAAGGTTCCTGAGGAGGAGCTCGCCCCGCTGGCCGGCGAGCTTTCGGGCATTTTTGCCTGGATCGAGCAGTTGAACCAAGTCGACACGAACAATGTCGAACCGATGTCGTCGGTCTCCGCCGTCACGCTCCCGATGCGCGCTGACAAGGTCACCGACGGCGGCATCGCGGAGAAGGTGCTGGCCAACGCGCCGGGCGGTGCAGTCTACATCGATCCGTCCGACAAGAATGCCGGCGGCTTCTTCACCGTCCCGAAGGTGGTGGAGTAGACGATGGCGGCCTTGACCGATCTTACGATCGCCCAGCTTACCTCGGCGCTCGCCGGGAAGGAAGCCAGCGCTGTCGAGGTGGTCGACGCGCACCTCGCGAAGCTCGACGAGCACCGCGCGCTCAACGCCTTCATCACCGAGACGCCGGATCGGGCCCGCGAGATGGCCAAGGCTTCCGACGCACGTCGTGCCAGGGGCGAGGCGGGGCTGCTCGACGGTGTGCCGCTCGCGATCAAGGACCTGTTCTGCACCGAGGGCGTCCAGACGACGGCGGCATCGAAGATCCTCGAAGGGTTCGTCCCGCAGTACGAGAGCACGGTTACGGCGAACCTGTGGAAGTCGGGCGCGGTGATGGTCGGCAAGACCAACCTCGACGAATTCGCCATGGGCTCGTCGAACATGACCAGCCATTTCGGCGGCGTCGAGAATCCCTGGAAGCGCAAGGGCGACAACCGCAAGCTGGTGCCCGGCGGCTCGTCCGGCGGCTCCGCGGCGGCCGTCGCAGCCTACATGGTGCCGGGGAGCACGGGAACGGACACCGGCGGTTCGATCCGCCAGCCGGCCGCCTTCTGCGGCATCGTCGGCCTGAAGCCCACCTACGGCCGCTGCTCGCGCTGGGGCGTCGTCGCCTTCGCGAGCTCGCTAGACCAGCCCGGGCCGTTTGCCCGCACCGTCGAGGACACGGCGCTGCTGCTGCAGGCGATGTCGGGCCACGATCCGAAGGATTCGACCTCGGCACCGCTCCCGGTGCCGGACTTCGCCGCGGCGGCGCGTCATCCCGACATCAGGGGCATGAAGGTCGGCATTCCCACGGAATACCGCGTCGACGGCACGTCCGACGAAATTGTGGCGCTGTGGACCAGGGGCGTGGAGATGCTGAAGGCAGCCGGGGCGGAGCCCGTCGAGGTCTCGCTGCCGCACACCAAGTACGCGCTGCCAGCCTATTACATCGTGGCGCCGGCGGAGTGCTCGTCCAACCTTGCGCGCTACGACGGCGTCCGCTTCGGCCTGCGCGTGCCGGGCAAGGACCTGACCGAGCTCTACGAGAACACACGCGGTGCCGGCTTTGGTAAGGAAACCCGCCGGCGCATCCTGATCGGCACCTACGTGCTGTCGGCGGGCTACTACGACGCCTATTACAAGAAGGCCCAGCAGATCCGGGCGCTGATCGCGCGCGACTTCAAGCAGGCCTTCGAGAAGTGCGACGTGCTGTTGACGCCGACCGCGCCGACGGCGGCGTTCGCCGCCGGTGAGAACATGGACGATCCGGTGACCATGTATCTCAACGACATGTTCACGATCCCGGCGTCGATGGCGGGCCTGCCGGGTATCTCGGTGCCGGCCGGCCTCGACAAGGACGGGCTGCCGCTCGGTCTGCAGCTGATCGGCCGCGCCTTCGACGAGGAGACGCTGCTGCGGGCCGCCGCCGCTCTGGAGAAGGCCGCCGGCTTCACCGCTCGCGCCGCGGGGTACTGAGCAAGGCGCGTCGTATCGCGAAACGATGCGCTCGTTCTGCAATTCGTCTCATGTGACGTGTGGAGACGGGTCCGCTCTTGACGCGTAAGCTTCCGGAAATCCCGGAGGAACGAACATGGCGGACTTCGATCTCGTGGTACGTGGCGGCAACGTGGCGGACGGCACCGGCGCCGCGATCCGCGAAGCCGATGTGGCGGTCAAGGGCGGCAGGATCGCGGCCGTCGGCAAGGTGAGCGGGCAGGGCAGGGAAGAGATCGACGGCAAGGGCTTGCTGGTCACGCCCGGTTTCGTCGACATCCATACTCATTATGACGGCCAGGCCACCTGGGATTCCTACCTCCAGCCGTCGAGCTGGCATGGCGTTACGACCGCGGTGATGGGCAATTGCGGCGTGGGCTTCGCGCCGGTGAAGATCGAGGACCGGCAGCGCCTGATCGAGCTGATGGAAGGCGTCGAGGACATTCCCGGCGCCGCGCTCGACGAAGGCCTGAACTGGTCCTGGGAGTCGTTCGGGCAGTATCTCGACACGCTCGACGCCAAGCCACGGGACATGGATCTGGGGGCGCAGCTGCCGCACGGCGCGCTGCGCGTCTTCGTGATGGGCGAGCGCGCTGCGCGACTGGAAGAGGCGACCTCCGAGGAGGTGGCGCAGATGCGCGCGCTGACGGCGCAGGCGATGCGTGACGGCGCGCTGGGCTTCTCGACCTCGCGCACGTTGAACCACCGTACCGTGAAGGGCGATCCGACCCCGTCGCTGCGGGCCTCCGAGGAGGAGTTGCTCGGCATCGCGCTCGGCATGAAGGATGCCGGCCGCGGCGTCATCGAATTCATCTCCGACTTCAACACGCCCAATCCCGAGAGCGAATTCGAGATGCTCGACCGGCTGCTCACCGCGTCGGGGCGGCCGTTCTCGGTGTCGCTGGCGCAACGCCATTCCCGGCCCGATGGCTGGCGTCGCCTGCTCGGCCTCGTCGAGGGCCTGGTCGCCAAGGGCCACAGCGCCAAGGCGCAGGTGGCACCTCGGCCAATCGGCGTGCTGCAGGGTCTGCAGGCGAGCCGTATCCCGTTCTCGATGTGCGCCGCCTACAAGGAGATCCAGCACAAGTCGGTGGAAGAGCGGCTGGCGATCATGCGCGATCCGGCCTTCCGTGCCCGCGTCCTGAAGGAGAGCAGCGAGCCGATGCGCTCCGAGATGGCGCAGCGCCTCACCGACTTCGACCGCATGTTCCCGCTGGGCGATCCGCCCGACTACGAGCCGCCGCAGGAGACTTCGTTCGGCGCCCGCGCCGCGCGCGAGGGCCGTGATCCGCGCGAGCTGATCTACGACTATCTGATCGAGGGCGAGGGCCGGAACTTCATCTTCGCGCCGTTCGCGAACTACGCGGCCTACAATCTCGACTGCTGCAGCGAGATGATGCAGAGCCCGCACACGCTGATCGGCCTGGGGGACGGCGGTGCGCATGTCGGGCTGATTTCCGACGGCTCCTATCCGACCTATCTGCTTCAGCACTGGGGGCGCGACCGCAAGCAAGGCCGGCTCGACGTTTCCTGGCTGGTGAAGCGCCACACGCAGGACAACGCGAAGGCCGTCGGGCTCGGCGACCGCGGCGTCGTCGCGGTCGGCAAGAAGGCCGACCTCAACGTCATCGACTTCGACAAGCTGCGTGTCGAGGCGCCGATCATGAAGTGGGACCTGCCGGCCGGCGGCAAGCGCCTACTGCAGCGCGCGACGGGCTACCGGGCGACGATCGTATCGGGTCAGGTCACGTATCGCGACGGCGAGGCAACCGGTGCTCTGCCGGGCCGACTTGTGCGGGGCGCGCAGGCCGGCTGAACGGAGATGCAGGTGATCCTGAGGATTGGGTCCCTTGCATCTCTGCTGATACTGGCATTTGCCGGGATGGCGGTGGCGCAGGGAGCGGCATCCGTCATCCTGGTTGAGCGGGGCGGGACGGTCTGCGTTGGCGGCACGGATGTGGTCTGGGTTACGGGGGCGGACAAGGTCCTGCGATGGCATCAAACGGATGACACGGTCAGCGAAATCCAGATGCCAGATCTCAAACACATCGATATGGCGCGTGGGGCGATCGTGGGTTGCCTGGTACACCCCGATGGCCAGATGGACCTCTACTACGAGGAGTATTTCAACATTCCGGGCACTCGGTTGGATCCCGTGGGATGGGATGAGAACCGTCGCGTACAAACGATCTGGATGTCGGGAAATCGACATCGGGTGCTGCTCGAGATTTCGGTGCCCGAGGGTGGAAATATCGACGATACGATACGCATCGTACCGGAGATGGGTGTGACGGTGCATGACCGGACAGTTGAGCGTGTTGCGGACGGGCTGCGTTACGATGTCAAGCTGCCGGAAGGCGCATACATCCTTGGGGTTTGGCCAGCTTCACGATCCTGGCCGGTCGATCCACCTGATCTTGTTGTTTGCTATGCCTATCCAGAACGCCAGGTGAAGGCTGGGGGATGCGTCGTCGTTCGCGTGGGCGCAGTATCCATGGAGCAACGGTCCGTCGAAGTCGATCCGCGTGACATCAATCTGATGAACTGGCGCTATAGGCGGATCGATGCCGAATCTTGGTGTGCGCTCAAAGGTACGGACTCTGCGGGATACGCATGGCCGAAACGGGTGGCGTTTGACTGCGAGAGTGAAAGCAAGTCGCCTCTCATCGCTCAATACCCTGTCGCCAACGGCTGGGTCAGCTGGCGACTGTCTGAGGCAGACGATTACTGTCGTCAGAGGCAGGTCGATTCGGAAACCCTTGTCGTGCAAGCGCAATGCTTCGGATCGGACTCACAGGAACTGGCCGCCCTACTTCCGAAGCGTCGCGCCTGGGGCGGCCTGGGCTTGGTGAATGGCTACGAGTATCCAGCAGCGTCGGAGTGGACTATGTCGATCTTCAGTCGACATTCCAACCACCCGATCAAGGGAAGCCTTCAGCCAACAAATCGATAAGGCTGCGGACGTCACGGGCCGGCTGAGCGGCCCGCGCGACCTCGGCATCAAGGGCGACTAGTCGCCCTTGATGTCGTTGTCCTTGATGACCTTGAACCATCGGTCCTGTTCGCTCTTCTGGTAGGCGGCGAACTCCTCGGGCGAGGTCGTCAGGATTTCCATGTTGAACTGGTCGATGAACTTCTGCGTCACGTCCGGCGCGAGCACGGCCTTCTTGATCTCGGCATGCATGCGGTCGACGATCGGGCGCGGGGTGCCGGTCGGCGCGTAGACGCCCCACCAGGAATAGGACGGGAAGCCTTTCACGCCCTGCTCGATGAGGGTCGGCGTGTCCGGCAGGGCGGGCGTCCGCTTCTCGCCGGTCACGGCCAAGGCGCGTACCTTGTTGGCGCGGATGTGGGGGCTGAAGGAGGTCAGGCTGCCGATGGCGACGTCGGTGACGCCGGCGAGGATATCCTGATTGAGCGGTCCACCGCCCTTGTAGGGGATCAGGTTGAGATCGACGCCGTTCTCCTTCTTGATCAGCGTCATCAGCACCAGCGCCTGGCTCGCGCCGAGCACACCGACATTGACCTTGCCGGGGCGCGCCTTGGCGTCGGCGATCACCTCGGCGAAGGTCTTGTACGGCCGGTCGGGATGGGCGCAGATCGCCTGCGGCGTGCGGCCGATCAGCATGACGTTGAAGAGTTCGGAGTCCTTGTAGGGCAGGCTGGGCGCGAAAGCGGGATTGAGGATGTGGCTGTCGAAAGTCAGCATCCAGGTCTGGCCGTCGGGGGGCGCCTTGGCGGCGATCGCCGACCCCACCGCGCCGGTACCGCCGGGCTTGTTTTCGATGATGATGTTCCAGCCGGTGTTCTCGATCATCTTGGCCTGGATGATGCGGGCCACCGGATCCGTCGAACCGCCCGGCGGGAAGGGCACGATCACCTTGAGGGATCCCTTCGGCCAGTCGCCGGCACCCTGGGCGCGGACGAGGGCCGGGGTCGCAAGCGTGGCGGCAGCCGCGCCGGCCAGCAGCGTCCGGCGAGTAAACGTCGTCATTTGGATCCTCCCTGCGAATACGTCTTGTTGTGTTGGGTTTTACTTCGGCAGCTTGCGCGTCGGGAAGTGCGATCTTGCGCCGAAATTGTGGCGTTTGAGCCGAGGCGCCGCCGTCTCCGGCGGATCGATTTTTTTGCCAAGCGGAGTGCTATTGGCTATCTAGCAAACATGTCGCTCATCAAAGGTGAAACCGGCGAGTGGGAGATCGTCCTGGGGCTGGAAGTGCATGCCCAGGTGATTTCCGACGCCAAGCTCTTCTCCGGCGCCCCGACGGCGTTCGGGGCCGATCCCAACACGCAGGTGTCGCTGGTCGATGCCGCCATGCCCGGCATGCTGCCCGTAATCAACCAGCGCTGCGTCGAGCAGGCGATCCGGACCGGTCTCGGCCTCAATGCCAAGATCAACCTGCGCTCCATCTTCGATCGGAAGAACTACTTCTATCAGGACCTCCCGCAGGGCTATCAGATCTCGCAGTACAAGGACCCGATCGTGGGCGAGGGTGCGGTCGAGATCGATCTGCCGGATGGCAAGACGCGCACCATCGGGATCGAGCGACTGCATCTCGAGCAGGATGCGGGCAAGAGCCTGCACGACCAGCATCCCAGCCAGACCTATGTCGACCTGAATCGGTCGGGCGTGGCGCTTATGGAGATCGTCAGCAAGCCCGACATGCACTCGTCCGAGGAGGCGGCGGCGTACCTCACGAAGCTGCGCTCGATCGTGCGCTATCTCGGCACCTGCGACGGCAACATGGACGAGGGTTCCATGCGCTGTGACGTCAACGTGTCGGTGCGCAGGCCGGGCGGCGAGCTGGGCACGCGCTGCGAGATCAAGAACGTGAACTCGATCCGCTTCGTGAAGCAGGCGATCGAGTACGAGGCGCGGCGCCAGATCGAGGTGATCGAGGGCGGTGGCACGATCAAGCAGGAAACCCGGAACTTCGATCCGGGGCGCGGCGAGACGCGTTCGTCGCGTTCGAAGGAAGACGCGCAGGACTATCGCTACTTCCCCGACCCCGACCTCCTGCCGCTGATCTTCACGCAGGATTACGTCGACCAGATCCGGGCTACGCTGCCGGAACTGCCCGACGCGCGGAAGAACCGGTACATCAAGGAATTTGGCCTCTCGCCCTATGACGCGGGCGTGCTGACCGCCGAGAAGGCCACGGCCGAGTTCTTCGAGACGGTCGCCAAGGGCCGCGACGCCAAGCAGGCCGCCAATCTGGTGACCGGCGATTTCTTCGGCATGCTCAACCGGCGGGGCGCCACCATCGAGACCTCGCCGATCAGCGCGGCGAATCTCGGCAAGCTGATCGACCTGCAGGCCGACGGCACGATCTCCGGCCGCATCGCCAAGGACCTGTTCGTCGCCATGGAGGAGACCGGCAAGGACCCGGCCGTTCTCGTGGAGGAACGCGGGCTGAAGCAGGTGACGGACACCGGCGCGATCGAGGCCGCCATCAAGGCGGTTATCGATGCCAACCCCGGCCAGCTCGCGGCCTACAAGGCCAAGCCGACCTTGTTCGGCTGGTTCGTCGGCCAGGTCATGAAGTCGACGGGTGGCAAGGCCAACCCGAAGGTCGTGAACGAGCTGCTCAAGAAAGCGCTCGACGCCTGACGATGGTCGCCAGGCTCTACGCCATGACCTGCGGCCGGCTCGTCGGCCGACTGAAGGACATGATCGAGGGCGAAGACGGGCAGGTTGCGCTGCCCATTCCCTCCTACCTGATCGAACACCCTAAGGGCCGGGCGGTGTTCGACACCGGCATGCACCCGCAATGCCGGACCGATGCGGCCGGCCGGTTGGGCGCGGGTGTCGCGCGCATATTCGGCTTCGACCAGTACGGCCCCGAGGACGATGTGAAGTCGCGCCTCGAAGCGATCGACCGGGACCCCGGCAAGGTCGACTTCATCGTGAACAGCCACCTGCATTTCGATCATGCCGGCGGCAATGAGCTGGTGCCCAACGCCACAGTCGTGGTCCAGCGACGAGAATGGCAGGCGGCGCAGGACCCGGAGACGGCGGCCAGAGTCGGCTTCTTCCGCGCCGATTTCGACCATGGCCATCCGGTGAGGCAGGTCGACGGCGAGCACGACCTGTTCGGCGACGGCTCCGTGGTCTGTATCCCGACCTACGGCCATACGCCCGGCCATCAGTCCCTGAAGGTGCGGACCGAGGCCGGCGAAATCGTGATCACGGGCGACGC
This sequence comes from uncultured Reyranella sp., assembly GCA_964588065.1. Classification (GTDB taxonomy): domain Bacteria; phylum Pseudomonadota; class Alphaproteobacteria; order Reyranellales; family Reyranellaceae; genus Reyranella. Next base: position 9,659 of record CAZPOS010000020.1, on the reverse strand, counting down.
CTGCTACTTCTGCAGAACCCTGCGCGAGCGGCGCCTGCCACGCTTCGTCTACGACCGCGAGCAGATGGTCGCGTCACTGGACCGGCTGGAAGCCCTTGAGAAGGGCGGTGCGCGCCTCTTCTTCGGCCACGATCCCGATTTCTGGAAGGGCGTGCCGCAGGCGCCCGTTCCGGCGTTCTGAGCGGCGGCCGCGTCAGTTCTGCGGGATGAACTCGATCATCAGGCCGCCGGTCTGCTCCGGCGCCACGAGGACGCGGTCTCCCTCGGCCAGGGCAAAGGGCACGTTGTTGGCGCTGAGTAGCCCCTGCAGCGGGCGCGCCCGCTCGATGGCGACGGCAGCGCCGACGATCGCCGGCAACTCGCTCGGTGGTATCATCTCGAGCGCCTTGTATTCGAGCTGGAAGGCGAGTGGGGACCAGATCAGAAGCTCGACCGAGCCCGCCTTCACCACAGTGCAGCCATCGAAGATTTCCTCGACGGTCGCCCCCCAGGCGGCTTTCAGAGCCTTCGCCGTCTCCTTCGGGGTCTCGGCGATGGCGTGAATGGCCATCATGCCCAGCGCACCGTTGGGATGGACGATCCATTCCGGCTCCATGAAGGCGTCCGGCGTCTCGTGTTTCACGGGGAACCAGGGGAGCGGGCCTGCGCTCTCGCCGACCACGACACCGGCATCGACCTCAAAACCGTCCTCGGTTTCCCAGGCATGCGTGCGCTCCTCGCCCTCGAGTTCGGCGACGTTCAGGGCCAGTGCAATCTGCGGCGGATGGCCTTGCAGCAGCTCGACGTAATTCGGCACGTCGTCGCGGTCGGGCTGGAAGCAGATGCAGCGCGGCTCGACGTCGTCGGGCGTGAGATTGAAGCCCAGCCGGCCCAGGCGGGTGGCCATCTCTGCCGAATCGGAGGCGCTCACGGAAAGATGGTCGATGTCGCGTGCTGAAATTTTCATGCCCGCTCATATAGGCTTACCCCCATCTCGCTCAAGTGCGATGCTGGCGGGACCTGGTTCACGGGAGGAATGGATATATGTCGAAGATCACACTCTATGGCATCTGGCTGAGCGGTCCGACCTACAAGGCCGGGCTGGCGCTTTCGCTCATGGGGCAGCCTTTCGCCTACAAGCATGTCGACCTTCGCGCCGGCGCACACAAGCAGCCGGACTATCTGGCGATCAATCGCTTCGGCCAGGTGCCGGCGCTGGTCGACGGCGACCTGAAGCTCTGCCAGTCCGGTTCGATCCTGCTCCATCTCGCCGACAAGTTCGGCAAGATGGGCGGCAAGACGGCCGAAGAGAAGGCGCGGGTGCGCGAGTGGTTGTTCTGGGAGTTCGACCGGCTGGCCTCGAACATCTATCGCCCGCGCGCCATCAAGCGCGGGTTCATGAAGGCCGACGACAACGTCCACCAGATGTACCTCAACCAGGCCGGCGACGCGCTCAAGGTGCTGGACGCGGCGCTCGCCAGGTCGGACTTCCTGGTCGGCAGCGAGGCCACGATCGCCGATGTCGCCGTCTATGGCGACGTGGCCTATGCCGAGGAGGCGGCGATTGATCTCGCGCCCTACGCCAACGTGAAGGCGTGGATGGCACGGGTCGAGAAGCTGCCCGGGTTCAAGAAGTACGAGGACGTACTGCCCAAGCAGGACGCCGCCTAGGACCGCGCGGCTTCCTTCATTTCCACCCAGCTCGCCTCGACCGCGGCGCGGTCGAGGTCGCGCGTGATGAACACCAGGCGCGACCGGCGATCCTGGTCGGGCCAGCGGGCGAGCAGGGTCGGCGGATGAAAGGTGCGGTGCACGCCGTGGATCACGAGGGGCTGCCTCTCGCCAACCACGTCGAGTATGCCCTTCACGCGCAGCAGCCTGTCACCCCAGGCGGCCCGCACGGCCATCAGCCAGCGATTGAAGCTGTCCCAATCGAGCGGCTGGTCGAAGGTCAGGCAGAACGAGGCGATGTGCGCATCGTGCCGTGAACGGTCGTGGTGGTGGTCGTGGTCTCGATGATCGTGAGCTTCGGCGCTCAGCCATGCCTGCACCTTGTCGCTCTTTCCGGATGGATCGAAAGGGCCTGAATCGAACAGAAGCGCCGGATCGACGTCGCCCTGCACGATCTCGAAGAGAGCCGCGCCGGGATTGAGCGCCCCCAGTCTGGCACGCAGGCCCGCGCTGGCGGCGATCTCGGCGAGGTCGGTCTTGCTGATCAGCAGTCGGTCTGCAACGGCGGCCTGCTTCAGGGCTTCGGGATGCTCGTCGAGCTGGCGCGCACCGTTCACGGCATCGACCGTCGTCACGACACCGTCGAGCCGATAGTCGTGGCTGATCATCGGATGATTGAGCAGCAATTGAAGGATCGGCGCGGGATCCGCGAGGCCCGTCGTCTCCAGCAGCACGCGGTCGAATGGTGGAATCTCGGCCTTTGCGCGGCGGCCGGCGATGTTGCGGAGGGTCTTGTCGAGGTCGCCCTGGATGGTGCAGCACACGCAGCCCGATTGCAGCAGGACCATGTCGCCGCCGACCTGCTCCACGAAGAGATGGTCCAAGCCAACCTCTCCGAACTCGTTCACTAGCACCAGGCTGCGGGCCATGCGCGGGTCGGCCAGCACGCGGTTGACCAAGGTGGTCTTGCCGCTGCCCAGGAACCCGGTGATCAGCGTCACCGGGAGGCGCTGCGCGGACTTGTCGGGATCGAACAGGCTCATCGGTGACACCTTCACATCTGCATATGTAACAAAGTAACGATGCCGCTTCCGCTTGACGATGCAACCTGAGGGTATGACGCTTTCCGGATCAACAAGGAAAAGGAGGAGCGTTCATGGACTCGAGATATCTTAAGGACAAGGAACACCTCAAGCGACCGCAGCCGGAGATCGACGAGGACCGTCGCTCGTTCCTGGCGGCGGGCCTGATCGGCGGCGCCGTTGCCGCCGGGACGCTGGCCGCTGGCGTCGCGCATGCGCAACAGGTCGCCCAGGCACCGGCTCTGTCGGACAAGGTCTGGTGGCCGCATCCAAAGTGGGGCAAGGACGACGAGGCTGGCGCCTCCAACTACATGACGCCGGCGAAGGTCCTCGAAACGGTCAAGCTGATCAAGGACGGCAAGGTCTATCGCATAGGTCGCATCTACGAATCGGCCATGCCGAAGTTCGGCGAGCGTGCCTTCACCCTGCGAATCCCGGGCAGCCCGACCGGCGGGCCGTTCGGCGTCAACAAGCTCGTCTACAACGATGAGTATCTGTCGACGGAAATCGGCCAGACAGGAACGCAGTTCGACGGTCTGGCGCATATCGGCATCCAGATGGGCAAGGACGGCGACAAGAACGAGATGCGTTACTACAACGGCGTCACCGACCAGGAAATGAACAGCGCCTACGGCATGAAGAAGCTCGGCATCGAGAAGGTGAAGCCGTTCTTCACGCGTGGGCATCTGTTCGACGTCGAGGCAGTCAAGGGCGGGATGATGGAAGCCGGGCAGGAGATCACGATCGCCGACCTGAAGGCGGCGCTGCAGAAGCAGAACATGCAGGAGGCCGACATCAAGGAAGGCGATGCCGTGTTCTTCAACACCGGCTGGGGCAAGCTCTGGATGAAGAACAACGACAAGTTCAACGGCGGCGAACCCGGGATCGGGCTGGAGGCCGCGAAGTGGTTCATCGACAAGGGCATCGCCCTCACCGGTGCCGACACCTGGGGAACCGAGGTCGTGCCCAATCCCAACAAGGATCTGGCCTTTCCCGTGCATGCCGAACTGATCACTAAGAACGGTATCTTCAACCACGAGAACCTGGATTTCACGGGGTTGATTGCCGACGGCAAATACCAGTTCGCGTACATCTTCTCGCCCGCCCCGATCAGGGGCGCGACGGGATCGAATGGCGGTCCCATCGCGGTGACCTGATCGACAACCGCAGCCGCGCGCTCAGGTCGAATAGTCCCCGGCGACGTACTTCGACCGGGCGTGCGTGCGGCTCAACTTGCCGGACGAGGTGCGCGGCAATCCGGGTTGGCGCTTGATCAGCACGACCCTGGCGTCGATTCCTGCTGATTCCTTGACCGCCTCCCGGATCTGGCCCACCAGCGTCTCGCGCTCTGCCGGTTCGCTGGGGTAAGCTTGGACGATGACCACGAGGGTCTCGGTATCGCCGCCCTCGATCGAGAAGGCGCAGGCATCGCCGCGGCCGACCCCGGGCAGCGCTTCGACTGCCCACTCGATGTCCTGCGGCCAGATGTTCCGGCCGTTGACGATGATGAGGTCCTTGGCGCGGCCCGTGATCACCAGTTCGCCGTCGTGCCAGTAACCGAGATCGCCAGTGTCGAGCCAGCCGTCGCAAAGAACGCAGGCGCTCTCGGCCGGCTTCTGGAAATAGCCGGGCATTACGCTGGGCCCGCGGACGAACAGGCGGCCGATATGGCGCTCTCCCAGCACCGTGCCGTCCTCGGCGCGCACCTCAACGGTGTGGCCCGCCATCACCTTGCCGCAGACGACGAACTCCCGCGTCCGGCCGGACTGCGGGTCGGTGAACCTGTCGGTTTTGACGCCGCCAAAAGGTGTACCGAAGCTCAAGCCCACGCAGACCTCGGCCATGCCGTAGCTCGGCATGAAGGCGCGCTCGTCGAATCCTGCAGCCGCGAAGGCCTCGGCAAAGCGGCGCAGGACCGGAATCTGGATCATGTCGGCCCCAACGCCGGCCAGACGCACGCTCGACAGGTCGAGTTCGCCCAGCGGCGCGGTCTGCGCGCGGCGCGTGAGCAGGTCGTAACCGAAGCTCGGACTGTAGGTGATCGTGGCGCGGCGGCGCGAGATCAGCGACAGCCACTGCATCGGGCGGCGGGCGAAGTCGCGCGGCGCCAGCAGATCGACGCTGCGCTGGGCGCACATCGGCGCCAGGATGAATCCGATAAGCCCCATGTCGTGATAGAGCGGCAGCCAGCTCACGCCCGAGTCGTACTCGTCCAGCCCCTGGGCCGTGATCGAACCGTCGATGTTCGCCATCAGCTGGTCCTGCCGGATGTCGACGCCAAGCGGAGCACGGGTGCTGCCGGAGGAGTACTGGACGTAGCAGGGCATGCCGGCGCCCAGCGGCTGCAGATCCGCCCTGGTCTCGGGAAGAGCGTCGAAGACGGCCATGCCGCCGGCATGCCGGGCGGTGGTTCCCTCGGCGGCGGTTCGCGCGAAGTCGACCAGTTCGTCGGGCGCCAGGATGCCCAGGGCCTGCGACGCCAGAATCTGGCGGCGGAGCTGGAAGATGTAATGGGCCTTGGCGCCGAAGCCGACGGGGACGGGCACCGGAACGGGCACGACCCCGGCATACTGGCAGCCGAAGAAGGCGACGCAGAAGCCAGGCCAGGTGTCGGCGACGATGATCAGCCGCTCGCCTGGGCCGAAGCCCGCGGAAACCAGGCGTCGGGCGAAGGATTGCGCCTCGAAGCGCAGCTGCCGGTAGGAAAGGCTGCTGAGCAGCTGTCCGCGCGCATCGAAGAAGTTCAGACCCGTCTCGCCGCGCGCGGCATAGTCCAGCGCCTCCGCCAGGCCGGCGAATCCGCCGCGGCGGAACGGCAGCGACGCATTATGGGTCGGGGTCGGCACGACGGCCCAGCGGTCGACAGTCGACTGCAAGGTGGAGGCGTAGCGGTGAAGATGGCCGGAATGCCGTTCGGCAGGTCGGGCATCTGAAACGGGCGCAGGCAGGATTCCACGGATCGACGTCATCGGACGATCTCCCAAACGGTTCGCACAAAGCGCGTCACCGCTCGGTTGACCGTCCCGTTGGATCATCCCGTCCATCGGAAGAGCGACGCTATCGCCGGCAGGTCTTCTGGCTCACGGGTCATAGCTCCTGCCCGCCTTCCCAGACCGAAGTCCAGTGACATATGGGCTCTCGCTCGCCGCTCACAGCTGCGGGTACAGCTGCCGATTGGCTCCCAAAAGGGAGCGGCACGGCATTCCCTGTTAGCCTCCGGTTAAGGAGGACCGTCGATATGCATTGGTTAAGCTTGCACTGCTCGCCGGTCAATTGCTTTGATGGGGCAAAGCTCGGGAGGAGACTGCAAAATGTCGATGGTACGTATGGCTGCCGCGGCGGCACTCGGTGTCGTGCTGGCATGGCCGGCGGGCGCCCAGGGTATTCCCCGGGTGCAGTCGCCGGAGGAGGTCGGCTTCCTCTCGACGCGGCTGAAACGCCTCAGCGATCGGCTTGACGAGGGAGTGAAGAACAATGAGCTGCCCGGTGCCGTCGTCCTGATCGCCCGCAACGGCAAGATCGTGATGTTCGAGTCCTACGGCTTCCGCGACAAGGAAGCCAAGGTCGCCATGACCAACGACACGATCTTCCGCATCGCCTCGATGACCAAGCCCATTGTCACCCTGGCGGCGATGATGCTGATGGAGGAGGGCAAGCTCACGCTGGCCGACCGCGTGTCGATGTACATACCGGCCTTCGCCGACACCAAGGTCGCGGTCCAGAAGAAAAAGGAAGACGGAACGGTCGAGACGGTGCTCGAACCGCAGTACCGGCCGATGACGGTACATGACCTCATGCGCCACACGTCGGGCCTGACCTATGGCGCCGTCGGCGCCAATCCGGTGAAGCAATCCTATCTCGACATGAAGGTCGCCGACCGCAACCAGACCAATGCGGAGATGGCCGACAAGCTCGCCAAGCTCGCGCTGCTCTACCAGCCCGGCACGACCTGGGAATATTCCATGTCGACCGACGTGCTGGGCCGGGTGGTCGAAGTCGCCTCGGGCATGCCGCTCGACAAGTTCGTCGAGGAGCGCATCACCAAGCCGCTCAAGATGGGCGACACCGGCTTCGAGGCCAGCGCCGACAAGAAGGCGCGGGGCGCGAAGCCGATGAAGGAGGGGCCGAAGAACGAGGTGCCGGCGATTCCGGACATCACGGAGAAGTTCACCTGGCGCTCGGGTGGTGGCGGCATGGTCTCCACGGCGGCCGACTACGCGCGGTTTCTGCAGATGTTCGCCAATGGCGGCCAGCTCGACGGCGTGCGCCTGGTCTCGCGCAAGACGATCGATCTGATGACCGCCGATGCCCTGCCGCCCGACATCAAGATGGGTGCCGACATGTTCCGCTTCGAGGCCCTGGAGCCGAGCGCGCGGATGGGACAGGGCTTCGGTTTGGGATTCGCGGTGCGCAACGTGCAGGGGGTGAATCCGCTGCCGGGGTCGCCCAACGACTATTTCTGGGGTGGCGCCTACGGCACCTACTTCTGGCACGATCCGCGGGAGCGTCTGTATGTCGTTTTCATGATGCAGTCGCCCCAGGCACGGCTGCGTTACCGTTTCCTGATGCGCGACCTCGTCTATCAGGCGATGGTGAATTAGCCGCCTTGACGCTCTGCCACCGGACAACCACGTTGGCGGGGCCCAACGTGACGGGCGGGAGACTGGTGATGCAACAGCAGGAACGCGATCTCATCTCGGGTCTGTTCGATCGGTTGAAGCCGTTCGAATCGCAGCCGCGCGACGCGGAAGCCGATACGTTCATACGGGGGTTGGCGGGACAGCAGCCGGCCGCGGCCTATCTGCTGGTGCAAACCGTCCTGGTTCAGGAACAGGCGTTGAAGGCCGCACAGGAGCGCATTGCCGAGCTGGAAGCGAAGGCGGCCGCGGCGCCGCCGGCGGCGACTGGTTTCCTGAGCAGTGCACCTCGTATCGGACCGTGGGGCGCCGCTGCCGCCGCGCCCGCGAGCGAGGCGTCGCGCGGATCGGTGCCATCGACGGTGCCATCCACCCGCTCGCCGCTGCAGGCGGCGCTCTCGCCGCAGCAACCACCGCAGCCCCAGCAACCGCCGGCGGGCGGCGGCTTCCTGCGCACGGCGATGGCGACTGCCGCCGGGGTGGCCGGTGGTGCGCTGCTTTTCGAGGGTTTCCGCGGACTGATGGGCAGCAACCCGTTCGGTCAGCCGCAGGCCGCGATGGGCGGCACGACGCCGCCGGAGCTCCTGCCGCCCGACACGGCATCGCAACAGCAGCAGGCCTATGCCGACGACCAGGGGGGTGTGGCACCCGAGGACTACGATACCGCTGCAGTCGATGATGGCGGCTTCGGCGGCGACGACGACAGCTGGGCGTGAAGCCCGGTGCATTGGATATCAAGTCAACAAACGGGGGACCGAGGAGATGATCGAGCTTCACACGTGGGGTACGCCGAACGGCCGCAAGGTCTCAATCATGCTCGAAGAGTGCGAACTGCCCTACAGCGTGCACAAGGTCGACATCTCCAAGGGCGAGCAGCATAAGCCCGAGTTCCTGCGCATCAGCCCGAACAACCGCATCCCCGCGATCGTCGATCCCGACGGTCCGGGCGGCAAGCCGTACAGTCTGTTCGAGTCCGGTGCGATCCTGATCTACCTTGCCGACAAGACGAAGAAGTTCCTGCCGGCCGATGGGACCAGGCGCTACGATTCCATCCAGTGGTTGATGTGGCAGATGGGCGGATTCGGCCCGATGCTCGGCCAGGCCCATCACTTCCTGCGGGCGGCGCCGACCAAGATCGAATACGGCATCAAGCGCTATGTCGACGAAGCCAAGCGGCTTTACGGGGTGCTCGACAAGCAGCTGGCCGGCAACGCCTTCGTCGCCGGCGAGGAATATACGATTGCCGACATGTCGATCTTTCCGTGGGCGGCCCGCCATGAATGGCACACCGTCAACCTCGCGGACTTCCCGAACGTCAAGCGTTGGTACGACATCTTGAATGCACGTCCTGCGGTCACGAAGGGCATGGCCGTACCCTATCTCAACTAGATGCTGCGCGGATCCTGGCGGGGAGTGCTCGGGGCAGCGTTGCTCTGCCCGACGCTCTTCGCCTGCGCGGCGCCGGGCTCGCCGCCGGCCTGTGCCGCGCCGCTCAAGCCGGCCGTCGAGGTCAGCCTCTATTTCGGTCGCGACAAGCCCGCGGGCGGGGAGGTGAGCGATGCGGAATGGGCGGCGTTCCTCGCCGATACCGTAACGCCGCGGTTTCCGGCCGGCCTCACGGTGATCGACGCGCGCGGCCAGCATCGCGACCCGGCCGGCGTCATCGGGTCGGAGCGGACGAAGCTCGTGGTCGTCGTCGTGTTCGATCCGCCGGCGCATCGGCAGAGGGTCGCGTCGATCGTCGAGGCCTACACGAGGCGTTTCGGGCAGCACGAGGTGTTTCGGGTCGAGCAGCCGGTCTGCGCTGGCTGACGGCTCTGCCGGAGCGCGCTAGATTTGCAACTTGGTCATCTTTCAGGAGACTCAGCCATGAGCAACGACGCAAAGGATCGAAAGAAAGCCGCGCTGGCGACGCCGACCGATCTCGGCGAGAACGCCACCAAGGATCTGAGCGGCGGACTCAACATCCTGCTGGCCGATGTGGCCGCGCTCTACTGGAAGACCAAGAACTTCCACTGGCACATGTCGGGCCCCAACTTTCGAGACTATCACCTGCTGCTCGACGAGCAGGCGACCGAGATCGACGCCATGACGGATGTGATCGCCGAGCGCGTGCGCAAGCTCGGGGGGACGACGCTGCGGTCGATCGGCCACATCTCCCGGTTGCAGCGTGTGCTCGACAACGATGCCGACTATGTGACGCCGCTCGACATGCTCGCGGAGCTTCGTGACGACAACAAGCAGCTCTGCGTCCACATGCGCACGCTCCACGAACTCTGTGACGAGCATG
>CAZPOS010000019.1:0-37462 GCA_964588065.1 uncultured Reyranella sp. | reverse complement strand
ATCTCTGTCGCCCTGTTCTCGCTGGAAAAGTACGAGGAGGCCTTGGCCAGGGCGGCGCAGGGCGCCTTGCACGATCCCGACAAGCTGGTGTTCTGGCGCATACAGGCCGATTCACTGTTCATGCTCAAGCGCTTCGAGGAGGGCTTCGTCTTCGTGCGCAATCCCTACTTCCATCGCATCGACAGCAAGGGCCAACAGCTGCCCTACATCAACGACGTGATCATGACGGTGGTCGCGGCCAATCTGATTCCGGCAAAGGCGGGGCTCGGCGAATCGGATCTGCAGCCGCGCTATCTCGGCCTGCGCGACTACACGTTCCTGCGCGACGCCGCCAAGACCTCGGGCATCAAGGCACTGCTGTGGGAGAAGGGCTCGGGCTCGGAAGTCGCCTTCTATCCCAACATGAACGCCAACGACGAGACCTGGCGCAAGCTCAACCGCGACGTCCGCTTCCGTCGCGCCCTGTCGCTGGCGATCAACCGCGACGAGCTGAGCGACGTGGTCTACAGCGGCATGGCCAAGCCTTCGGCCAACACGATCATGCCGCGCTCGCCGCTGTTCAAGCCCGAGTATGCGACCAAGTGGGCGACCCACGACGTGAAGGCCGCCAACAAGCTGCTCGACGAGATCGGGCTCACCAAGAAGGGCAGCGACGGTATCCGCCTGCTGCCGAACGGTCAGCCGGCGATGTTCGTGATCGAGCATTCCAGCGAGAAGGCCGACGAGGTCGACACGATGACCCTGGTCGTCGACCAGTGGAAGAAGATCGGCATCAAGGCGCTGTTGAAGCCCCAGACCACCGACAACTTCCGCCTGCGCACGACGTCCGGCGAGGCGATCATGACCGCCTATGCCGGCGTGACCACGGCCGCGCCGACCGTCGACACCAGCCCGCGCGAGTTCACGCCGGTGATGCAGGGCGGGCTGCAATGGCCGAAGTGGGGCCTCTACGTCGAATCGAAAGGCAAGCAGGGCGAGCCCTGCGACATGGAGGTCGGCAAGAAGTTGCTGGGGCTGTTGCAGAAGTGGGAGCAGTCAGCCGATGCCGCCGAGCGCCGCAAGGCCTGGGAGGAAATCCTCGAGGTCAATGCCGAGGAGGTGTTCTCTATCGGCACGGTGAACGAGGTGCGCCAACCGGTGACGGTCGGCAAGAAAGTCCGCAACGTGCCGGAGAAGGGCTACTGGGCCTGGGATCCGGGTGGATATATCGGCCTCTACGAGCCCGACACGTTTTGGATCGCCAGTTAGCGATCCAACAGCTGGACGGCGAGAACGATTGGGGCCCGGTCCCGGGCCCCGATCATCGTGGCCCTCACTGCGGCTTGAGCGGCCCCTCGAAGAGGCAGTAGCCGTCGAGCATGATCTTGGCGTCACCCGGCTTCACCGAGCCCACCACATCCATCTTGTTGCCGCCGCCCACGATCGTGGTCGTCTTGAACTTCTTGTCGGGACCCAGGGTCGCCTTGAAACCCCGCTCGGGGCGGCCCTCCTGCTGGAACCATCCATCCACGTCGTTGCCGACGACCGTGACCTTGATCACCATCTTGTAGGTCGGGCACTTGCCGCTGCCCGGCACGTTCAGACCGTAGCCAGTCCACGTCCACACAGCCGGCTCGGCCGCAGCGGGCAGCGCAGGAAGAAGGGCGACCAAGGCGGCCACGGCGATTTTCTTCAGCATCGACATTCCCTCAGCAACAGGAGGCGGATCCGAGACCGGCAAACGCCGGCAACCGGTATCTTACCCCATCGTAGAGGTCGAAATCGTGCCGATTTCAAGGCAGGGCGCGTTCTGGCCCCGCTTCCGAAGGACCCTCGTCCTTGCCGTCCTTCCGGTCGACCGTAGGCTCGAGCCCGTAGCGGCCGCCCTTCTCTTGGTCCTCGCGCTCATAGCCAGGCCCGTCCTCCGGACCGGCGCCATAGACGCCCTTCCTTTGCTTCTCTTCGCGGCGCGCGTCTTTCGCCTGCTCGGTGGCACTGTAGCTGGCGGAGGCCTCGTTCGGATCGGGCTTCTTGGATGTCGCGTTCATGAATCCTCCAGGCTCAAACTGATGTGGCGTCACGACGCCGACGGACGGCGCACGGCGATGAGCGTCCCGTAGCCCGCCGCCGCGCAGCAGACCGCCAGGACGGCGTAGAACAAGGCGAAGAGGTCGCCCTTCGCGAGCCCTAGCCAAAGAGCGAGGCCGGCGAATAAGATCGCCAGTGTCACGGCACTCCACCACACGACCCGCACGCCCAGCCGCAGCTTCTGCACCCGCTCATGCGGCGCTGGCGCCGTGGAGTCCGTGTCGGGCGGCGACTTGGGTTGTTCCATGAGCGACAACGGGCGCGGCCGCCGGAGGCTGCATCCTGCGATGAAGGGGCCTCTTGTCTTGCCGGTGGCAGGCCCTAAGGTCGCGCACGCACCATGAGACTCACCTTGCAATCGCGACTCACAATGGTTGTCGCAGCGCTCGCGGCCGTTCTCGCCAGTGCCACCCCCGGCCTCGCCCGATGGCCGGAGCCCGTGCGGATCGGTGGATTTGCGATCGATGCGACCGAAGTGACGATCGGCCAGTTCCGCGCCTTCGCCCGCGCCACCTCCTTGACGACCGCGGCCGAGCGCGAGGGCGGTGGCTTCGAATACACCGGCGGGTGGACGCGGCGGCAGGGCTGGACCTACGAGCGTCCGCAAGGCCAGCCGGGCCAGGACTCCGAGCCCGCCGTGCACGTGACCTGGGCGGAGGCCGATGCCTTCTGCCGCCATGCCGGCGGCCGTCTACCGACCTTCGCCGAGTGGCGAAGCGCCGCCTACACCGAGCAGCGAGACCGGCCGACGGACGGCTACGTGAAGGGAAAGACCTACTCGTATCCGGTGGGCGACGATCCCGACGGCATGAACAACAACCGCCGGGCGCATGTCGCGGTCGCGACCACGAAACGCGGCGTCAACGGGCTCTACGACATGGGCGCCAACGTCTGGGAATGGCTGGCGGACCGCCGCGGCGACGAGGCCCTCACGGCAGGCGGGTCCTGGTGGTATGGCCCGGCCCAGGCCCGCGCCGACGGCGCCCAGTGGAAGGCCGCCGGCTTCTATGCCCTCTATATAGGGTTCCGCTGCGCCTACGATACTAGCCGTTGACGCCCTCGCCAGAATCGCTCCCGGGGCGAGTCCGTTTCGATTGTTTCGGTTATTTCGTTTGATTCGGTTGCATTGAATGCCCGATGTCACATGGGCCGGCGGAAACCCGTGGCGCCGAGCGCGTCGAAGTCTGCCATCCGCCACGGCTTCGTGGAACTGGTTGTGGCTGTGCGTTGCCCGCGGTGGGCGCGTTCACCATAGAGTCCCCGGGTTTCAGTCTGAACCCGAATCGCCGGGAGCATTCATGCCAATCTATCGCTTCGGAAAGACCTCCATCGAACGCGTCGAGGAGACGACCTTTGGTAGCCTAGGTGTCCGCGAACGCGCCGACCTCCAGCGCCTGCTCCGTGAGCACATCGACGTCATTTCTCCGAACACCCTGATCATCTCCGAGGAGTTTGGAGAATGGGAAGAATCGCGTCGTCGGATAGATCTGCTTGGGATCGACGAGGATGCGAACCTGGTGGTAGTCGAATTGAAGCGCACCGAAGACGGTGGCCATATGGACCTGCAGGCGATTCGCTACGCCTCCATGGTTTCGACCCTTACATTCGACCAGTCGGTTGACGTTTACCGAAAGCACCTGGAGCGCATCGGAAAGCAGGATCAGGATGCTCGCCGGTTGCTCCTCGACTTTCTCGGATGGGACGAGCAGGACGATGACCAGTTTGCTCAGGATGTCCGCATCGTTCTGGCGTCCGCGGAGTTTTCGAAAGAACTCACGTCTTCGGTGTTATGGCTTATCGATCACGACATCGACATTCGCTGCATTCGCCTGAAGCCATATCGCCTCGGCGAACAAATATTGGTGGATGTCCAGCAGATCATCCCGTTGCCGGAGATCGCGGAATTTCAAGTGCGGGTTCGGGAAAAGGTTCAGAAGGAGAGACAGGCCCGCACGAGCAACGCTGACTTCACGAGATTCGACGTTCGGTTTGAGGGCGAGCACGGCGCTTCCATGTGGAAGCGCAATGCCATTCACTTCCTTTGCAAGCGCATTTGCGAAAGGGGCATCCCCCCAGACGAGCTGGTCGCGCTATTCGACTGGCGCCCGAACCGCGTTTGGTATGCAGTCGATGGCACGGTCGATGGAACGGAATTCAAAAGCTTGGCTGCAATGAAGGCGTCCTCCGGTGGACAGCCGTTCGACGACCGCCGGTGGTTATGTGAAGACGAGCAGCTTCTACATGTGAATGGCCGTACCTATGCGTTCTCCAGCCAATGGGGTGGCGCGAAGTGGCACCACGCAATGAAACTGCTTCAGGAAAGATACTCCCAGTTCGGCATCAGCTACTCATCTGCAGCATGAGAGAACAGCAGACAATCGCTCGGCTGCCACCACCATGCGGCGTGGGAGCGCCCTGCCCTCGGAGCAGGCCGGATGGGATCCGAGTTGGGAAGAATTTGCCTGAAGCCTGGATCCGCAATCGCTGACTTATGCGACCATCCAGCGAATGGCGATGCTGAAGGTAAGCATCGCCAAGGCCTGCGTCACGGACAGCAGCCAATCCTGATACGAACGCGATGGGTACTCGCGAGTCCGGCGTGCATTCGACATGCGCCCTCCGACGTATTTCGCTGGGCGAGCAGATCAGAGAGTCATGGTTCGCGCAAGTCCCGCCGGCTCCGCGGCGCGGCGCATAATTTTCTTCTTGGAAGCGAGCGCAGAGATTAACCTTTCCCCGGGAGGAACTTTGATGCCGAAAGATGGGGATGCGACCGACGATCTGCAGGCAGCGGGCCTGAATTTACACGCCGCCAGCGCCGACCGGATTACGCATACCACCTGCTACATGTGCGCCTGCCGCTGCGGCATCAAGGTTCACCTGAAGGACGGCGGCATCCGCTACATCGAGGGCAATCGCGACCACCCGGTGAACAAGGGCGTGCTCTGCGCCAAGGGCTCGGCCGGGATCATGAATCACTATTCGCCCGCCCGGCTGCGAAAGCCGTTGCGCCGCGTCGGGCCGCGCGGCAGTGGCGAATATCAAGAGATCGAGTGGGAAGAGGCGATGGCGACCGCCACGGATTGGCTCGGCGCCATCCGGCGCAGCGATCCGCGCAAGCTGGCTTTCTTCACCGGGCGCGACCAGAGCCAGGCCTTGACCGGCTGGTGGGCGAGCCAGTTCGGCACACCCAACCATGCCGCCCATGGGGGATTTTGCTCCGTCAATATGGCGGCAGCGGGGTTATACACGGTCGGCGGCTCGTTCTGGGAGTTCGGCGAGCCGGACTGGGAGAACACCAAATACTTCCTGATGTTCGGCGTCGCCGAGGACCACGATTCCAATCCAATCAAGATCGGCCTCGGCAAACTCAAGACGCACGGCGCCGCCAAGTTCGTGTCGGTCAATCCGATCCGGACCGGCTACTCGGCGATCGCCGACGAATGGATCGGCATCCGCCCCGGCACCGACGGTCTGTTCATCCTGGCGCTGATCCAGGAACTGCTGCGTGCCGGCAAGATCGACGAGGAATATCTCTGCCGTTACACCAACGCGCCATGGCTCGTGATCCAGGACGAGGGCGCTGCCGATCACGGCCTGTTCGCCCGTGACGCCACGGGCCAGCCCCTGATATTCGATGCCTCGACCCAGACGGTCACCGGCGCAAACCGCATCGATGCCAAGCCGCAGCTCGCCGGCAAGGTCTTCCTGCCCGACGGGCGCGCCGCAGTGCCGGCCTTCCATCTGGTCGCGACCCGCTGCCTCGAGCCGCAATACGCGGCCGATGCCGTCGCCGCGGAGACCGGCATCGGCGCCGATACCATCCGGCGCATCGCCGCCGAACTCGCGCATGCCGCCTTCGAGCAGACCGTCGTAATCGATCAGCCCTGGACGGACTGGGCAGGGCGGCGCCACGAGAAGATGATCGGCCGGCCGGTTGCGATGCACGCCATGCGCGGCATCTCGGCCCATTCGAACGGCTTCCATACCTGCCGCGCCATCCACGTCCTGCAGATGCTGCTGGGCGCCGTCGATTCGCCGGGCAGCTTCCGCTACAAGCCGCCCTTCCCGCGCCCGACCCCACCCGGCATCAAGCCGACCGGCCGCGCCGCCGACGTCCAGCCCGGCAAGCCGATGCCCGGCCCGCCGCTCGGCTTCCCGACGTCGCCGCAGGAGCTGCTGGTCGAGGCCGACGGCACGCCGCGGCGACTCGACAAGGCCTTCTCGTGGGAGGCGCCGCTCGCGGCCCACGGCATGATGCACCGTGTCATCCGCAACGCGTGGGCGGGCGATCCATACAAGATCGATACGCTCTTCATGTTCATGGCGAACATGAGCTGGAACTCGTCGATGAACACGGCGGGCACCATCGAGATGCTCACCGACAAGGATCCGGCGACCGGCGAGTACAAGATCCCGCGCATCATCTATTGCGACGCCTATGCCAGCGAGATGGTGGCCTATGCCGACCTGATCCTGCCCGACACGACCTATCTCGAGCGCTGGGACTGCATCTCGCTGCTCGACCGGCCGATCTGCGATGCCGACGGCGTCGCCGATTCGATTCGCCAGCCCGTGATCGCGCCCGATCGCGACGTGCGCCCGTTCCAGGACGTGCTGATCGACCTCGGCGCCCGTCTTGGCTTGCCCGCCCTCGTGAAGGAAGACGGCAGCCCGCGCTATCCCGGCGGTTACCCCGACTACATCGTCCATCACGAGCGCAAACCCGGCATCGGCAGCCTGGCCGGCTGGCGGGGCGCAGACGGCGACAAGCACGGCATCGGCGCGGTGAACGAGCGACAGCTCGACGCCTACCTCGCGAACAAATGCTTCTGGCGGCACGAGATCCCGGCCGAGGCCCGCTATTTCAAGCATTCCAATCGCGCCTATCTCGATTGGGCGGTCGGCATGGGCCTGATCGACAAGCCGGACCGCATCGTCCTGCAATTCTACGGCGAGGTCTTTCAGCGGTTTCGTCTCGCCGCGGACGGGCATGGCGAGGTCCAGCCGCCGGACGAGCATCGCCCCCGCATCAGGACCTACTTCGATCCGTTGCCGCTCTGGTACATGCCGTTCGAGGAGGCCGAGGTCGCGCGCGACGCCTTCCCGATGCACGCGATCACGCAGCGGCCGATGGCGATGTATCACGCCTGGGGCTCGCAGAACGCCTGGCTGCGCCAGATCCACGGCGACAATCGCCTTCACATCCATCACGCGACGGCGGCCAGGCTCGGCATCGCCGAGGGCGACTGGGTCGCGGTCACCAGCCATCATGGGCGCATCAAGGTCCAGGCCAAGCTTATGGACGGCGTCAATCCGCATACCGTCTGGACATGGAACGCCATCGGCAAGCGATCCGGCGCCTGGAACCTCGAACCCGGGGCTCCGGAGTCGCGGAAGGGCTTCCTGCTCAATCACGTCATCTCCGAGCTGCTGCCCGAGCGCGGCGACGGCCATCGCTACGGCAATGCGGATCCGGTGACCGGCCAGGCCGCGTGGTACGACCTGCGCGTCCGGATCGAAAAGGTCTCGGCGGAGGAAGGCGTGAGCGAGCCGCAGTTCGCCACCCTGCCGGTGCCGCCCAATCTGCCGCAGCGTCCCGACGTACTGCGCTACGGCGCCGGCTTCAGGGCGGTGGCCAACGGAGATGCCCCTTACGGAGATGCCAAGTGACGAGCCTGCCTGCCGCGCCCGCGAACAAGCGACTGGGCCTCGTCATCGATCTCGACATCTGCGTCGGCTGTCATGCCTGCGCCGTGAACTGCAAGGAGTGGAACACCGGCGGTGTGGCCGCGCCGCTGACCGATCTCGCGCCGTACGGGGCCAAGCCCGACGGCGTCTGGTTCAACCGCGTGCACACTTACGAGGTCGGCGAGGGCGCTGCCGGCCGCACCGTTCATTTCCCGCGCTCCTGCCTGCATTGCGCCGAGCCTGCCTGCGTGACCGTGTGTCCGACCGGCGCCTCCTTCAAGCGCGCCGCGGACGGCATCGTCCTCGTCAACGAGGACCTCTGCATCGGCTGCAAGCTCTGCTCCTGGGCCTGTCCCTACGGCGCCCGGGAATTCGACGAAGACGCCGGCGTCATGAAGAAGTGCACGCTCTGCATCGATCGCATCTACAACGAGACCTTCGATCCGGAGGACCGCGTGCCGGCCTGCGTCGCCACCTGCCCGGCATCGGCGCGCCACTTCGGGGATCTCGGCGATCCCAATTCCGCCGTCTCGAAGCTGGTCGCCGAGCGCGAAGGCTTCAACCTGATGGAAGAGCTGGGCTATGCGCCCACCAACAAATACCTGCCGCCGCGCCCGCGGCAGCAGACACAGGGCTGCACCGGGGCACCGGCCCGGCTCGAGCCCGCACAGCCGGCGGCCGCCGGCGGTCTTCTGGGATGGCTCGACCGGCTTCTGTCGGCATGAACAACGAACAAACTGATCTTTTGGAGACGACGTGCATCCCTCGCTGTCGGTGATTTTCTTCACCACCGCCTCAGGCGCCGGCTATGGGCTCCTGGCGCTGCTCGGCGTCCTGACGCCGTTCGGCCTGCTGCCGGCCGATCCGCGATTCGGCCTGGTGGGGCTGGCGCTCGCGCTGGCTGCCATCACCGCCGGCTTGCTGTCCTCGATGTTCCATCTCGGCCAGAAGCAGCGCGCCTGGCGGGCCTTTTCGCAGTGGCGATCGTCGTGGCTGTCGCGCGAGGGCGTCGCCGCCGTCGCGACCTATCTGCCGGCCGGGCTGTTCGGCATCGGCTGGGTGTTCCTCGGCAACGTCTCCAAGGCCGCGGGCGTGCTGGCGGCACTCGGCGCCGTCGCCACGGTCTACTGCACCTCGATGATCTACCGGTCGCTGAAGCCCGTGCCGCGCTGGCACAATGGCTGGGTGGTGCCGAACTACCTCGCGCTCGCCCTGATGACCGGCCTGCTCTGGCTGGCGGCCGTGTTGCAGGCTTTCGGCGCACCGCCGCAACTCGGCGGCTTGGTGCCCGTACTGGTGCCTCTCGCGATCGCGCTCGCCGCGGTCCTGAAGCTCGGCTACTGGCGCTTCATCGACGAGGCCCCCGCCACCAGCACCGCCGGCAGCGCGACCGGCCTCGGTCGCCTGGGCAAGGTTCGTCTCTTCGAGGCGCCGCACACTTCCGAGAACTATCTGTTGAAGGAGATGGGCTTCAGCATCGCGCGCAAGCATGCCGCCAAGCTGCGGCGCATCGCGATCGGTCTGGGCTTCGGCCTGCCCTTCCTCCTGTCGCTCGTCCCCTTCCTCGCCCCCGGCTGGCCCGCCATCGCCGCGACTTTCGCCGCCGCGATCCTGGGAACGGCCGGCGTCTTCGTCGAGCGCTGGCTGTTCTTCGCCGAGGCAAAGCACGCCGTCACCCTCTACTACGGCCAGGCGGCGGTCTGAGCCCGTCGCGCTAATCCGATTTCGACGGCGCCTTCGCGAAAAGCCGTCGATGCGATCGCAGCGCCGCCTCGAGGCCGGCCTCCGTGAAGACGACCGATTTCGTGCGGCTCGCCGGGTTGGAGATGAGCCCCTTGGCATGCAGCCGGTCGAGCGCGTCCCAGTCGAACGTCTTCCAGGCGCGGCTCCCGTCGTGCAGTCCGTGCGCGAGCAGGGCGAGGACGGCCTCGTCGACGCGATCGGGATCCGCTTCGTAGTCCTGTCCGGCGTCCTCGGGATCGTCCTGTTTCGCGAGGGCGGTCGCCGGCGCGCCGGCCAGCCAGGCTTTCGCCTCCGACGCGGCTTGCCAGGCGCCGGCAGCGTCATGGGCATAGGCGACGGCCTCGCTCTCGTCGCCCATGCCGATGTACTCCGGCAATGTCGGCGGAAACGGCTTTGCGCCCAGAAGATAGGCCGCCACGTGAGGGTTGGCCTCGACGGCCCGGGCCAGCGCCTTGTTGGCAGCTGCGCTGTTTCCGGTGCGTCGAAACTCCAGGAGCGCTGCCGACCAGGTCCAGTGAGCCGTGCCATCGTTCTCGTAGCGCTTCAGGAGCGCATCGGCGTCTTCCTCACGGCCGAGTTCGAGCAGGGCATCGATCAACAGGTAGCGGATGCCCTGGTTGTCGTTGGGATTGAGGCGCAGCATCTCCTGATAGTGGGCGACGGCTTCGTCACGATGACTGCTGCGCCAGAGGGCCAGGGCCAGCTCATGGCGCGCGCGCATGTAGGGTCGGGTCTGGATCAGGCCCCAGAACGAACCGACATCGTTCTGGAAGGCGGCCTCGCCCAACGCTTCTGCAGCGGCGGCGACGGCGCGCCGGTAGAGATCGAGCGCCTCGTCGGCATTGGCGGCTTCCCGCGCGAGCACGAGATAGGCGTCCGAGCAGAGCGGGGACAGCGCCAGCGCCTCCTTCGCCAGCGCGATCCGCTCTTTGGCCCGCGGCGCCTCCATCGCCTCGAAGGCCTTTTCCTGGGCGAGATCGAGGGTTTCGTCGCCCTCATCGTCCTCCTCCAGCATCCGCATGAACGAGGACATCAGCGCGTCCAGCCCGGACTCCGGCACCGGCAGGCCGCCGGCGGCGGCCTTGGCCCCGCGGCCGGCGCTCTTTCGCTTCGTCTTTGCCTTTCGCGCCATGCTCCACCTCGCGGGATCCGATTTTCAGACATGTTAAAGTAACCGACGCTTCGATGGCTCAAATTGGGGCGTGAGCGACAGGTATCTTCGTTGCAATGGACCATCCAATAGTCTAAAATAAAATTGATGGGTCCGCGAGGAGAAAGCCATGCATGTGTCCGTGACAGATGCCAAAGGACAGTTGACCGAGTTGGTCCGGCGAGCCGAGGCGGGGGATGATGTCATCCTGACACGGCACGGCCACGCCGCCGTGCGTCTGGTGCCGGTCAAGGCGGCAACGGACCGGGACTCCCGTCGGACGCTGCTCGAGGCCGTGCGGGCATCCGCCGCCGCCAAGGCCACCGCCGGGCCGAGCGCGGCGCGCAGCCAAGACTTCCTCTATGGCGAGAACGGCCTGCCCGAATGATGGCGGTCGATACCTCGGCCCTGATGGCGATCCTGCTCAATGAGCCGGGTTCGGATGCTTGTGCCGCCGCCCTGGAGGCCGATGTCGACCTCCTGATCTCCGCCGGCACCGTGGCAGAGGCGTTGATCGTCGCTGCTCGACGAAACGTCGGCGAGGAGATGGAGCGCCTGATCGAAGGGCTCGGCTTCGAGGTCGTGGGCGTAACGCCGGCATCGGCGCGGCGCATCGCGAAGGCCTACGAAAGCTGGGGAAAGGGTGTGCACGCCGCGGCCCTCAACTTCGGCGACTGCTTCGCCTACGAAGTCGCCAAGGAGCATGGGTGCACCTTGCTCTATGTGGGCGACGATTTCGCGCGTACCGATATCGCAGCGGTCCTTTGAGGGCAGGAAACGGACCTCGAACACCTCTACAACGGAGCAGTTGCCGGCGCAGGTCAGCTTAGGCAACAATCAGACGGATGCGATGGAGCCGCGCATCAGACTATGGATGGACTGGCCCCGTGACCTGTAGCGTTAGAGCATTTGGCGTGGCTATCGGCGTGGTCGTTGGGTTGGCCTTTGACCTGTCGCCTCGTCCATCGATTGCTCAGCAAGCGGCCGTCACCCGTCCCGGTCCGATCACCCTCGTCTATCGCGACGACATCAGCAATGTCAGGCAGCTGAAGGGGGTCGCCCACTACGGTGGCGTGTTGGCGCGCGATTCATCTGTCTCTTTCACGGTCGCGAACGAAGGCGGAGACAAGGTGTGCAACGGCACCTTCACCGCGGACTCTCCGCGCAGGGGAAAGTTCTCGCTCGCGTGCTTCAACGGCACCTTCAGCGGCAGCGGGACCTACGAGCGGAAGCCAGGTGACAGGCGCGACAGCTTCATCGCACGAGGCCAGACCGCACACGGCCAGCGCATCATGCTGGTCGTCGGGAAGCCGTCCGGCATCACGGATGGTCAGTTCCTGAACCCGTGAGCGAGACGTGCCCGCGAACAAGCCCGGCAATCCGGTCGTCGTTTCGATCCAACGCGCGGGAACCCGCTGGTTCGAGAGACGCCGTCGTCTACTCAGTGAATGGCGGGCCGCGACTGATAGTGATGATCACTATGTTTACGCCATAGCGCTATGAGGGCACAATATCACATCGAAAAGCTAATGCGCCCAAGCCGTCTGTGTGCTCCCTTCCCCACTCGTCGATCGGGCGATAACCAGCCGACATCCCATGGATCCGGGACGGCGCGATCGCCCGCAGGCGTTCGAGAAACTTCTTGTCGCGCGCGATGGTGACGCCCATGTCGAGCGCTAGGATCACCGCCTCTAAGACCGACGTCGTCGGTGACGTTTTAGCTACGCGAACCGGGCGGACACCGTCCCCAGACCCGCGATGTTCGCTTCGAACGCGTCACCCGAATTGACCGGCACCATGGGGCCGAGCGCTCCGGAGAGCACGACGTCGCCGGCGCGCAGTGGTCGTTTACGGCTGGCCAGTTCGCTGGCCAGCCAAGCCATCGCATTGAGGGGATTACCGAGGCACGCAGCGCCCGTCCCCTTCGAAACGATCTCTTCCCGCCTCGTCATCTGCATCTGCAGAGCGCGGAGATTTAAGCCGTCAAGGCGACGGATGGGACCGCCCAGGACGAAGAGTCCCGAGGAGGCGTTGTCGGCGACGGTGTCGACGACGCCGATATCCCAATTGGTGATCCGGCTGCCGACGATCTCGAGCGCGGGCATCGCATACGCGACGGCGCGCAGCACGTCGATGACGGTTGGAGCTTCGACGTCGACGTCGCGATCGAGCAGGAATGCCACCTCCGCCTCGATCTTCGGCTGCAACACACGACCGGCGGCGACGGGCTCGTCCTCGGCGACCATCATGTCGGCGAACAGGACGCCGAAGTCAGGCCGATCGACGCCCAGCTGGTTCTGCACGGCGCGGGAGGTCAGCCCGATCTTGCTTCCGACCAGGCGACGTCCCTCGGCCTGCCAGTGCGCGGTGTTCTCCTGCTGGATGGCATAGGCCGCATCGACGTCGAGCTCGGCGAGTTGCGTCCGGATAGGCGCGATCGGAGTGCCGGCGTAAGCTGCGCGGATCTGGGCGGCGAACTCGCTGTGCTTGTTTTGCTGGTTCATCTGAACGATCCTTACTTGCCGGTCCGGAGAAATTCGATGTGGAGCCGGTTGAACTGCTCGGCGTCCTCGAACTGGGGCCAGTGGCCGCAGCGGTTCATGACCACGAATTTCGAACCCGGGATCATGTCCGCTATCTGCTTCCCTTCCTCGGGCGTCGCGGTCGGATCATGCGAGGTCCAGACGACCATGGTCGGCGCCTTGATCGAACGGTATTGGTCGGCGGTGATCATGTTGGGCCGGCGGATTTCCATCTCTTGCAGACACATGATCCGCTTCATCGTGTCGGCGAATCCCGGCTGGGCGTAGATCGCCCGGCGGGTCTCGATCAGGTCGTCGGAGACCATACTCTTGTCGCACATCAGGAATTCGAGGCGCGTCTTGATCCGCTCCCATGAGGGTTCCGAAGCAGCTTCGTTTGACAGCTTCTTCAATCGTTCCATCACCTGCGGGTGCGCGGTCCAACCGCCGGCGGTGTTGAGGACCAGTTTCTCCACAGTGGCGGGACGATGTACGGCGAGATAGGTCGCGACCCAACCGCCGAGAGATTCACCGCTGATCATGGCCTTGCCCCTGCCGAGCGCCTT
This sequence comes from uncultured Reyranella sp., assembly GCA_964588065.1. Classification (GTDB taxonomy): domain Bacteria; phylum Pseudomonadota; class Alphaproteobacteria; order Reyranellales; family Reyranellaceae; genus Reyranella. The sequence continues at coordinate 23,723 of CAZPOS010000019.1, read as the reverse complement.
GAGCACGGCGAGCACGTGATCGGCATAATCCTTGACCTGGTAGTCAATGGCGGGCTTGTCGGTCCATCCATGTCCCAGCATGTCGATGGCGACGAACCAGAAGTGATCGGCATGCGGGCCGCAATTTCTGGAGTATGCCTCTGCGTGGCCGCCAACGCCATGCAGCGCAAGGACGAGCGGCTTCGACGGGTCACCCGACTCGATGCAGCGGGTCCGGATGCCGCCGGCGTCGATGTAATGCTGCTTGAAGGAGACACCCCTCAGATCAGCCCAGACGCTGGAAAAGTTCGCTGGACGAGTGTCACTCATAACTGACTCTCGCTGGCTGGTTGTCAGGCGAACAGCGGCGTGCCGCTGGGCTTCGATGGTTCGTGCGGGCTGTCGCGCGTCACCGCCGAAAGATCCGCAAGGTCGAGGATCGTTCGGATCGCCGCGCTGAGCCGTTCTGTGGCCTCGCCGACGTCGGGCGTGCCGTCCTTATCGCGCCAAGCCACCACCCCGTCCGGTCGGACAAGCAGCGCTCCGGCTTCGTCAATCTCGCGGATGCGCTGCCACTCACAGTAGAGGTCCTGCGTTTCGCGCGAACCGGTCACAACGATCCGCAGGAAGGGCAGATCGAGCCGGCGCACAGCGTCCTTCCAGGCCGTACCGGCGAGGCCGGTCACCACGGTGAAAAGACCCTTTCCGGTCACGTCGAGCGTCGACACCCGCACACCGTCCGGACCGACAAGCCAGGCGTGCGGGATCTTGGCTCCAGGCCGCGTCGTCGGTTGATTGTAGAGGTTGCGATCTCGGAGCAATTTCTCCGGGCCAGCGCCCATGTCCGGAATCACGGCCGAGGATTCGTACCGCTGGTTCATCTCAACGCCTTGGGCGTTGAACTCCGTCTGCTTGAGATCGAGCGCGGCCTGAGCGGCTTTGCGGGAGGCAACGCCCTCCGGCCCTGGATCGCGGAAGCGCGCAATTCCTGTAGCGATCGGATTCTCTGCGCCCTCGACTCGGAAGCACGCGTTCAAGGGGGCGTAATCGAGCCGCGACTGGTTCGCCCGCAGCACCACTTGCTTTCCGACGGGGGCCCGCTCCTGCGAATAGCTCTCCAGAAGCTTCGGGCCAGCCCAGCCCTTGACAGCGTAAGCAAGTTTCCAGCCGAGATTATGCGCGTCCTGCACGCAGGTGTTGTTGCCAAGACCACTTGAGGGTGGATGCCGGTGGATCGCGTCGCCGCCACAGAATACCCGGCCCTTGGAATACTCAGTCGCGTATGCCTGGTTCACGTACCAGATCGATGTCCTCACGATATCGAGTTCGATTGTCGGGTCACCGATCAGCACCTTGATCTTCGGAACGATCGCTTCCGGCGACAGGTCTGGCTCTCCCTTGCTGATGTCGAAGCCCCAGCCGGCGATCCACTGCGTCCAGGGGCGCACGGCGCGCAGGAGCCCCATGCCGATCTCGCCGAAGCTGGCGTCCGGGGTGACGATCCAGTTCAGGATGCTGGGGCGATGTCGGCTGTATTTCGAAAGATCGGCATTAAAGATGGTGTAGACAGTTCCCGCGCGGGCCATCCGGCCTTCGATCGGCAACTCGAGATGGTCGACCACCATCGAGCGTGCGCCGTCGGCGCCCACCATGTAGCGCGCACGGATGCTGTATTGGCGGCAGTGCAATCGGTCCCGCAGCGTCGCCGTCACGCCGTCCGCATCCTGCTCGTGGCTGACGTACTCGGTGTTGAATGCGAATGTCGCGCCCTTCTCCGCCGCCTTCTGAAACAGGATAGGCTCAAGCAGCGGCTGAATGATGTCCACCATGCCGCAGGGGCTCGCCCGAAGATAATCGCCGCGGCGATCGTCTCCTGTGCCCCACGTTCGCATTCGGAGCAGCTCGGGCCCCGCGAGACTGGTCGTGAACGTCGTATCACCCATCAGCTCCCATGGGCTCGCATATTTCGCGACATCGTCGGCAATTCCGAGGTCGCGGAAGACCTCGTTGGCCCGCTGGTTCGTGATATGGGCCCGCGGGCTATCAGCCATCCAGTTGCCGCGCGACACGATATGACAGCGGACGCCGCAATTGGCCAACGCAAGCGCGGTGGTCGAGCCTGTCGGGCCGGCTCCGATAATGAGCACCTCTGTTTCGTATGCCATATGTCTGCTCCGCGATACCTCGCACGGTGGACTCATTCGGTCTAATAGGTGGCGTCGGCCTGTTTGGCGGCCATTATCGCCATGCCGGTGATCCAGCCCGGAATAGCTTCATAGAACTCCTGCTCGATCTCGAAGCGGCCGCCCGTCGAGAAAGCACCGAAGGCAGCGACCCATGCGAGAACCTCGTTGGCGCCGCGGCCGGCGGCTTCGCGGACCTTGTCGGTATCGAGCGCATCCGCTCGCCAGATCTGTCCGCTGCGCAGGATATCCATGAAATCCCTATCCCAATCCGGATTGAGCGGCTGGCAGGGGCCTTTGCCGGCCTCGGCGAGAACACCTGCCTCGAGCACGCGTTTCTCGCGCATTGCTCTGGCTTCCGGGGTCGGATCGCGGCCATTGATCAGACGCTCGCGGATCTCTGGCGGCGCGTCCTTGATCGACGGCAGCGGAGGATCGTGCGACAGACCGCCCGACGCGGCGAACAGCACCTTTTTGCCCGAATGCATGGCGAAGCGGCCCACGGATTCGCCGAGCTGGCGCGCGCGACGGTAGGTCGGCACGGGAGGCGCAGCGGCATTCACGAAGATCGGCAGGATGGGGATCGACTTGAAATCATCAAGCACCGCCTCCCACATCTGGACGAAGCCGTGATCAACCGACATGCGGTACGATACCGCGACGTCGAAGTCATCCGCCCGCACATGATCCACAAGTTCGAGCGCTGTCTGCTCCGGAACGTCCAGCGGACCCGTCCCGCCGCCCCAATCACCAAGGGAGACCGCTCCCGCTCCGACACAGAACGAGGGCATCAGGTCGTAGAAGAAGCCGTTGAAGTGATCGGGTGCGAACTGGATGACGTAGTCTGGCGCGAACTCCTTCACAAAAGTCCCTAGCCGTCCGAGCTCCGTTCGAACGCGTTGCTCGGTTTCGTTGCTGGCGGGGCCTCGGTACATCAATGGCGTATGGGAAGCGCAGACGATCGCGACTGACATGGTCGAACTCCTTCGAGCGCGAGTTGGGTTGTCGATCGAGGGCTGCCGGCTATTTCTTCACCAGCGGGCACGGGCTTTCGGAGAGCGGACGATTCACGGATTCGCCTGGTAGCGTCTGCACGACATTGTAGAGATCCCAGTCGCCCTTATTTTCTCCTGGTTTCTTCACCCGAAGCAGATACATATCGTGGATCATCTTGCGATCGGCTCGGATGTATCCATCGCTCGCGAAGAAGTCGTGCACCCGCTCCTTTTCCATCTGCTTCATTACAGTTGGAGCGTCGTCGGCACCCGTCGCCTTGACGGCCTTCAGGTAATGCGCCACCGATGAATAGACGCCAGCATGGAAACTGGTCGGCATCTGCTTCGCCTTGGCATAGAAACGCTCGGCCCAGGCGCGCGTTTCCGTTGTACGGTCCCAATAGAAGGGAGAGACCTCATAAGCGTCGTGCGCGATCTTCAGGCCCACGGCGTACACGTCCGTCAGCACCGATTGGAGCGGAACGATCTTGGCTCTCGCGCTCAATCCGAATTCGTCAGCCTGCTTGAGCGCCGTCACCGTATCACCGCTGGAGGCCGCAATCGCAATGACGTTGGCTCCGGCATTGGATGCCGTGAGCAGGAACGATGCGAAGTCAGACGTATTTGGTGGAAACACGGAGTTGCCGACCACCTGTCCGCCGTTGAGCTTCACCTGCTCCGATGTATCCCGCGTCAGAGCGTGACCATAGGCCTGATCGACCGTGAGAAAGTACCACTTGGTCCCGCCCGCCTCGATCACGGCCTTCGCGGCGCCCTTCGCGAGATTGTAGGTATCAACGGTCCACTGGACAGTGAGCGGCGAGCAGGCCTTGCCGCTGAAATCGGACGAGGTCGAGCCGGACAGCAGCATGACCTTGCTCCGTTGAGCGGCCATGTTTTGTACGGCGAAACCGATCGGCGATCCCTGCATGTCGGCGATCACATCGACGCCCTCAACGTCGAACCAGCGCGCGGCAATTTGCGCCCCGATGTCCGGCTTGCCCTGGTGATCCGCTGAAATTACCTCGACGTTGAGACCCGCTCCGAAGTCCTCCGCTGACAGCTCTGCTGCGACCACCGAGCCCTTGCCGTTCGCCATGGCCGTGGGGCCAGCGATGTCGGTCAGGACACCGATCTTTACCTTGCCGCCGCTGAGATTCGTCCCACTATCGGAGGTCTGCGCTGCTGCCGGTGAAACCAAGACGGCGAGCGCCAGAAATGCGGCCATTGGCAAGTTAAAGCTTGGATCAACCATCATTGCCTCCCCTCGCCGCCCATCATTGGCGGGCGTACAATAATTAAATGCCTACGTTCGGGCTTGGATTCCAGCGAGGGTTGTGAAATGTTCGCAGTGCGAACACATCTGGAGGAGGTGCGATGCACCGAAACGTGAGGTCGCTTTCCCGCGGGTTGGCGCTGATCCGCGAGATCAACGCGATCGGGCCGTCGAACGTCGTGCAGCTCGCGAAGAGGACCGGCCTCAACCGGACGACCTGCTATCGTCTGCTATATACCTTGCAGGAAGACGGCTACGTGAAGTTCGACGAGACGAACGCGCTCTTCGGTCTCACGCCACAAGTGCGCTCGTTGAGCGAAGGCGTGTCCTCCCGCGACCTGTCTAGCCAGGCCGTGCTTCCTGCGATGTTCAGCCTGCTCGACCAGGTCTCATGGCCGAGCGATTTCGGGGTCTTCGACCTCGGCTCTATAGTGATCCGAGAGAGCACGCATCCCTTTAGCCCGTTCTCGGTCCACCGCTCGATGGTAGGGCGCCACCGATCGCTGATAAGGAGCGCGCTGGGACGCGCGATGCTTGCCGCGTCACCGTCCGCTCTACGTCAAGAGATGCTCGAGATGACGGCGTCTCTTGTCGGAGAAGACTCTGTGCTCGCGAAGGACCGCCATTTCGTCGAGGACATCGTGACCCAGACCAAAAAAGACGGCTACGCATCCTCTGTCGATGAGTCGGAAACAGGCATCAGTGCCATTGCGCTGCCAATCCGTGGCGCCGGTCCGGTGCTCGGTAGCCTGAATCTGATCTTCTTCTCGACATCGATGACGCCTGAGGTCGCAGCAAGGAGGTATTTGCCAAACCTGAAGCAGGCGGTGAAGGAGGCCGAACTTCGGTGGTCAGCGGCGAACAAGAAGCGCGGAAAACTCTCTCTGGCGAGCCGCCCAACGAGGGCGGCGGGCGCAACGCCGAAATGAACTTCCATGGCCAGAAGTGGTCGAATGACACGCATGCGTCGATCACCGATCCAGATGCGCGGTTCCTGCTGCCGACGCGGCTGATGGCGGGGCTCGCCATCCTCAAGCAAATGTGCGGCCTGTCGGACGAGGTCCTGTGCGAGCGTTGGGTGGAGAACCCCTATATCAGCTGTTGCGCGGCGAGGAGTTTTTCCGGCACGAACTCGTCATTTGGCCGCTCCTCGATTGAAGAAGCTGCGCACCTATCTCGGCCGAGTCATGCGCGATATCGGTCGGCGTATCAAAGGCGGCCCGGACAAGCAGGCCGCCTTCGCCCAATTGCTGTCTCTGGCGGGTGCCGTGCGCGAAGCGTCAGAAACAGCGGGGCAAGAAGATCTATAGCCTGCACGCGCGGAAGGTCTAATGCATCGGCAAGGGCAAGGCGCATCGCCCCTACGGGTTGGGGGGCAAGGTCTCCGTCGTGACCCCGCTGTATCGCTCGAAAGGCGGCCCGTTCGTCGCACATGTAAAGGCGCTGCCCGGCAACCCGCGGGCACACGCTCGAAAAGATCGTCCCCGACATCGAAAAGCAGATCGGCGCGAGCCTGTCTCGCATTGTCGTCGACCGCGGCTATTGTGGCCACAGCGCGCCGGCCGAGCACCAGTTCAAGGTCTACATTTCCGGCCAAAAGCGGCGCGTCACCGAACACATCAAGCGTGAGATGCGACGGCGCTCGGCCGTCGAACCGGTCATCGGGCATCTGAAATCAGATCATCGCATGGACAGAAGCCATCTCGCCCATCAGGAAGGCGACGCCGCAAACGTCATCCTCGCCGCCGTCGGATACTTCCGTCGCCTGCTGGCATGGCTCGCGTTTTTGTTGTCCGCAATCCTGATCACGTTCGCCGCGCAAATGACATCACGCGATCAACCTGTCGTCGCTTGATCCGAATTCTTCACGGCCAACTGAGGCACCCGATCCGGACATCATCATGAGCGCTCTGCGACCTCGGAAAGGCGCCCAGCGACGCAAACAGTGCGATCGCGTTGAAATTCTAGAGCCTAATCCCTCCGGTCTGGACCATATCCTGCTGCGGCGAACATGTTCTGGTATTCTCGTGACGAGATCGAGGATGCGGCCGATGGCGGCCCAGAGGGTGTCGATGGTTCTCGCGGCCTCGCGCACCAGGCGCTGGGGATCGAGGTCAAGCTGTCTCTCGAACCAGGCTTCGCGCCGGGTCAGGATGTCGGGCCGCTGCTGCTCGGCCGCGTGCGCGGTCTCGTGTGTGTAGCCGCGCCGGTCAAAGAAGCGCCACAGCGTGCCGTAGCCAAAGCACAGCCCTTGCTTGGCGAGTTCGGCCCGCAATTCCGCCAGCGTCATGTCACGCTGCGCGTGGAACACCTCCAGGATGGTTTCGGCCGCTGCCTCGACCGCCTGGCTGCGCCGATCGTCGCCCAACGGACCCGCAACCGGTTCGCCGCCCTTGGCCGCCAAGGCCCGCCAACGGCTGACGCTCGCCGCGCTGACCTTGAACCGCGCCGCCGCCTCGCGATGGCTCAACCCTTCCTCGCGCACGGCAGCCAGCGTCCGTTGCCGCAAATCCAGCAAAAGCGCCTTCGACATCCCTGCCGCCCGCCTTCCCGGCAGACAGCTTGAATCAGACCACTTCCGCGTCGGGGAAACGCTTTCGCGATCGGACGGTGCTCTAAATACTAACCAACCCAGCGCCGGACTGGCTATCCATTTGCCCGCCGCGCTCGCCCCGTCTTCGCAACCCGGCCCGCTCCGGATGCGACACCCGCTCCGGATAGCCTTTGACAACTTTGCCGAATGAGTCGATAGTAAAAGAAAAACTTGACGGGAGGGTAGAATCGTGGCGAGGTTGGTTTCGCCGGACGATATTCCGCGCTGGATCCCGGGAAAACTGACGCTGGACAGCAGCGGATCCCGGTGGCGTGGTGTGACACTGAAAGGCTATGAGTACGCCGACCTTCATGTCGCCATTCCGTCGATGCGTGACTACATGATCGTTGTCTACGAAGGCGAAGCAGCCCGCATGGGACGACGATGCGGGGGACCTTGGGAGTATCATCGGGTCGAGCCTGGCGTAGTTTCTCTTTTGACGCGCGCGGAACAGTCGGAATGGGCGTGGTCACGGCCGATCTCGGTGTCCCACATCTATCTCTCCCATGACGCGATCACCAAGGTTGCCGGCGACATTTACGACCGCAACATAGCGGATGTCGAAATCGGCGATAAGGTCCGCGCGGTCGACGACTTCTTCCCTTGGGTCAGCCGCAGGCTTCGGCAGGAACTGAGCGGCGGCGAGGTTGGCGGACGCGTGATGGTAGAGACATTGCTTACGCAGGCTTGCGTGCATGTCCTGCGTAGCTTTGCCCACACCGAATTCCGCGAGCCAAGGAGTTCGGGTACCTTCACCCCGGCCCAGCGCAGGATCCTGACCGAGTACTTGGCCGAGAACTTGGGAGGTGATGTCTCGCTCACCGATATGGCTGGCGCGGTAGGGCTCAGCGTATTCCATTTTTCGCGCAAGTTCCGTGCGGAGTTCGGCTGTCCGCCGCATCAGTGGCTGGTACGCGAACGGATTAAGCGCGCGAGCGAGTTGATCAAGCGGCAATGTCTGCCGTTAAAGGAAGTCGCGTACGAGGCGGGCTTCGCCGATCAGAGCCACATGACGAGGCTCTTCCGCCGGCTTTACAGAATGACGCCCGCTGAATACCGGCGGACTTTCGACTGATGGCAGGCGCGCGCTTGGACATGACGTGACCGGCTCTAACTACGGATGGTGTTGAGAAGGAGGATTTGTCATTTTTCCACCAGTTTTGGCGGCGTTGCCTCCCACGCCGCCCATCCTCTCGTAAGCACGCTCGGCGCTTTCAACGTAACGAGCTTCCCGTTCGCGGATTTCCTTGATCCAATAGTCTCTGCCGGGACCAGCCTTTCCATAAGCTCTCGGCGCCCCGGCCTTCAAGGCCACCTTCCGCAGCTTCATAGCGGTGAAGGCTGGCCGTGCGTAGACATAGTCCTGATCGGTCGCGAGAACATGCCAGATGAGCACCGCCAGCTTTCTCGCTGTCGCCACGGCGGCGGCTGGCGCACCACGCTTGTTTTGCACTCGCGCAAAGAAGGCGCGCAGCGGTCTTGGCGCCGTCTTCGCCGACTAGGCCGCCTCAACAAGCATGCGTCGTGCGCCGCTGTTCCCTTGCTTCGTAATGCGCCCGTGGCGAGCGGGATGATCGCCTGATTGACGGATCCGAGGCGCGAGACCGAAGTAACTGCTGAGCTGAGCTTCTTCGGGGTCTGGAATGCGGATTCCGACGAAGCGGGCCACCGATTCCGAACGAAGGCGGCCATCGCTTCCGATTGATGGCGGCCAAGGATTCCGATGATCCCGGCCAATGCTCTCCGTCGTTGGCATTGTGATCAAGTCAGGCGGCGGAGCCCGGGTCAAGCGGGGCGGTCTTGGCGGCGGCTTTGCGCATGGAGTCTCCCTTCAAGGTGAGCCTGTGGGCGTTGTGACCCGATCGGCGCTGCCAAAGGGTGGCTTGGCGTAGACGACCCATTCGAGCCGACGCAATCCGCCGAGTTGCTGCGCGAAGGCGGCCTGGTTGGCCAAGCCGGCGAGGTCGCCGTAGAAGCCGAGCTTGCCGGCCTCGAATGCGGCCTGGAGCTGCTCCAGGACCAGCCGCCGGAAGAGCCGCGAGAGCACGCGCACCGGCAGGAAGAAGCCTGAGCGTGCTTGCCAGACGGGTGGGCGCGCCCGCGCGGCAGGGTCATGAGCTTGGTGCCGCCGATGAATACGTCGAGGCGGTCGTCATAAAGCCGGACGCGCAGCTGGTGGCCGATCAGGCGCGAGGGGACGGTGTAGAACACCTTGCGCAGTGTGAAGCCGCCCGAGGTGGTGACGCGGACGCCGACCTCCTCATAATCGCTGGTGCGCCGGTCCGGCAGCTTCTTCAACTGAGCGCGTTCGGCGTCGATGCGCGGGCGATTGCGGGCGTTGCGGCGGCTGACGATCTCGTCGATGAACCGGCGGTAGGCCGGCAGATCGTCAAAGTCGGCGCTTGCGCGCATCAGCAGCGCGTCCTTGATGGCGCTCTTGAGGTGGCCATGGGCGCTTTCGATGGAGCCGTTCTCGTGGGCGACGCTTTTGGTGTTACGGGTCGGCGTCATGCCGTAGTGGGCGCACAGATCGTCATAGCGCCGGGTCAGATCCTCGCGCGCATCCTGGTCGAGATTGCGGAACGCGGCGGAAAGGCTGTCGCTGCGGTGCTCGAACGGCGCTCCGCCGAGCGCCCACAGGGCGTTTTGCAGCCCTTTGGCCAGGGCGACGAAGCTTTCGCCGCCGAGCACGACATGGGCGTGTTCGAAGCCGGAATAGACAAGGCGGAAGTGATAGAGCCGGTGATCGAGGGGCGCGCCGCCGATGGTGACGGCGAAGGCGCTCATGTCGGTGAAGTCGGACAGCCCCATGCGGCCCGGCTCATGCGTCTGGCGGAAAATCACCTCGCGTTCGGCGCCATGCAGCGCGCGCCACTCGCGAATGCGCCGCTCCAGCGTGCGCCGGATCCCGGCCCCGAGTTCGGGATGGCGCCGGATCAGTTCCTCGAAGATCGCGATGGGCCGCAAGCCGGGCGCCGCGGTCAGCATCGGCACGACCTCCTGCTCGAAAACGGCGCCGAGCGGATCATCTTGTTTGTCGCGCGGCACGCCCTTGCCCTCCTCGATCCGGATCATCATCCGGCCACTGTCGATATCGCTGACCTTCAGCCGCACCGCCTCCGAGGCCCGCAGTCCGGCAGCGTAGGCCGTGGTCAGCGCCGTGCGGCTCTTCAAGCCGGGCACCGCTTCAAGAAAGCGCACGACCTCATCTGCGCTCAGCACCAGCGGCAGCTTGCGCGGCTCGCGAGCATACGCGATCCGCTCCGGCAGCTCGGTCCGACCCAGCGTCACGCCGTAGAAGACCCGCCCCGCCACTCAGGCCATCGCCGCATAGCCGCTCGCGGCCATCAGATCACGCTTACCTACATTCCCCCGCGTCGGGAATCCCTCACATGAGTCAGCCACCCCGCAGGTTGGTATCAGCCAAGAGCGACGCAGTTGCTCGCCCGATTTCCGACCCGCCGCCAGTGACGATCGCTACTTTGTTCGCGATATATTGTTTTGCCTCGCGAATTCTTCCGGTTGGAACCACGGGCGACAGCATGAGCTTGCCGACGCCTGCATCGAGAAGAATGTGTTTTTCCATGGAATAGGAACCCTGCTACGGGGCTGATGTGCATCCAATCGGGACTCCGTGGCGACGGGTCCAGACTGGTCTCCGAGATTTTCGGAGGCCGAAGGCCGCGCGCCTCGCCCGGGCAGCAAGAACATAAAATGGATCGAGCAAGAGTATCCAATACAGGCCACTTCAACGCTTTCTAGGATTGAAAAACTGGTCGAAGGGCGCACGACCAGCGTGTGCCGAGTGGGACATCGGCCGGGCGAACGAGGTATCTGCAAGACAAACCGATCTCTGGGAGAAGAAATATGGCAATCAGCAAGGAAGCCGACGCGCTGCGCGCGCTTTATCAGAGTTGGACCGACCAGATGGTCGCAAATCCAAGCCTTACCATTCTGAACTTGCGCAGCATGTTCGATGAATGGGGCCAGCCCGCGCTGGAACCCGAGAACGTCAGCTACAAGAGCGATCATGTTCGCGGAGTCGAGGCGATCTGGGCGCTGCCGTAAGGCGCGGACATGTCACGCGTCATCGTCTACACCCATGGCGGCGGATTTGCCGTGGGCTCCGCCGACAGCCACCGCAAGATGGCGGGCCACCTGGCCAAAAGGCCCTGGGCGTGACAGCCTGCATCCTGCATTACCGCCGGGCACCCGAGCATCCGTTCCCCGCGCAGATCGAGGATGCGGTGGCCGCCTACAAGGCGCTGCTGGCCCAGGGCTTTGACGCGAAGAACATCCTGACGGCGGGCGACAGCGCCGGCGGCAACCTTGCCATCGCTTCGGTGCTGAAGTTCCGCGATCTTGGCCTGCCCCTGCCGGGCGCGGTCATCGCCTATTCGCCCTGGCTTGACATGGCGCTGCGTGGCAAGACGCTGGAAACCAACGCCGCCACGGATGCGTTGGTCGGCAAGCCGATTCTCGAAGCGATGGCCGGCATGTTCCTTGGCGGTCAGACCGATCCGCTGGACAAGCTGGCGAACCCGCTGGAGAACGATTTCGCAGGCTTCCCGCTGCTTTATGTCACCTGCGGTGGAGCTGAGACGCTTCAGAGCGATTCCGAGACGCTTTTTGCCAAGGCCAAGGCGCAGGGTGTGAAGACGACGCTTTCGGTCGTGCCGGGCATGCAGCACGTCTTCCTGGCCATGTCGGGCCGCGGCCCCCGAGGCGGATCAGGAACTGGCACGCATCGCCGCCTGGTATCGCTCGCTCTGATCGAGTGGCTCTGCGTCCTGGTCGGACGTGGGGTCCTACCCATCCATCACAGTCGAATGGTCCGTCAACCGCGTCTTCGTCGCGACTGCGGAGCCATGTCCAAGGAGGAAGATCATGGAGAAGACACTTGAAAGGACCCGGACCAAGGGCGCGGATTATGATGCCGTCGTGATCGGCGCGGGGTTCGGCGGGCTCTATTCCGTCTACAAGCTGCGCAACGAGCAGGGCCTGAACGTCATGGCCTTCGACAGTGCGGGCGATGTGGGCGGCACCTGGTACTGGAACCGCTATCCCGGCGCGCTGTCGGATACCGAAAGCTTCGTCTACCGCTATTCCTTCAGCGGCGAATTGCTGCAGAAGGGTCGCTGGAAGACCCGCTACCTGACTCAGCCCGAGATTCTCGCCTATATGAACGAGGTCGCCGATACCTACGACCTGCGGCGCAGCTTCGAGTTCAACACCTGCGTCACCGCGACCCGTTTCAACGATGAAACCGGCCTGTGGCATGTGACGACCGACAAGGGTCGGACCGTCACCGCCAAATACCTGATCACCGCCCTGGGGCTGCTGTCGGCGACGAACACGCCGAAATACAAGGGCATCGACAGCTTCAAGGGCAAGATCCTGCACACCGGCGCATGGCCCGATGGTGTGGACCTGACCGGCAAACGTGTTGGCGTCATCGGCACCGGTTCGACCGGCGTTCAGGTGATCACCGCCACGGCCCCCATCGCCAAGCACCTGACCGTGTTCCAACGCTCTCCGCAATACGTCGTGCCGATCGGCAATACCCCGCAGGACGACGCGACCATCGCCGCGCAGAAAGCCAACTACGAGGAAATCTGGAAGCAGGTGAAATCGTCGGTCGTGGCCTTCGGCTTTCAGGAAAGCACCATCCCGGCGGAAACCGCATCGGCGGAAGAGCGCGACCGTGTGTTCGAGGCGGCCTGGCAGCGCGGCGGCGGCTTCTACTTCATGTTCGGGACGTTCTGCGACATCGCGACAAGCCAGATCGCCAATGACGCGGCGGCGGACTTCATCAAGAAGAAGATCAAGGAGATCGTGAAGGACCCCGAGACGGCAAAGGCGCTGACACCGCGGGACATCTACGCCAAGCGGCCTCTGTGCGGGAACGACTATTACGGCGTCTACAACCGCGACAACGTCACGCTGGCGGATGTGAAGGCCGATCCGATCGCGGAATTCACGCCGACCGGCATCCGTCTGGAAAGCGGGGCGGAGCACGAGCTGGACGTGGTGATCTTTGCGACCGGCTTTGACGCGGTGGACGGCAACTATACCAAGATGGACATGCACGGCCGGGGCGGCGTGACGATGCGCGACAAGTGGAAGGACGGCCCCCTCGGCTATCTTGGCATGATGGAGACGGATTTCCCGAACCTGTTCATGATCCTCGGCCCCAACGGTCCCTTCACCAACCTTCCGCCCAGCATCGAGACGCAGGTGGAATGGATCGCCGATGTGATCGCTATGATGGAGGCCAAGGGCCTGAGCTCCATCGAACCGACCGCAGCTGCGCGCGACGAATGGGTGGCCCTGTGCCGCACGATCGCCGACATGACCCTGTTTCCCAAGGCGGAAAGCTGGATTTTCGGTGCCAACATCCCCGGCAAGAAGAACGCGGTGATGTTCTACATGGCGGGCATCGGCAACTACCGCAACGCCATCAACGCGGTGAAGGATGGCGGTTATCAGACCATGATCTTCGATCGAGCGGCGGAAAGCGTGGCCTGAGTTCGCCTTGCCGAAAGCCAGACAATGGCTTTCGGCATTCCAGACTGTGCTAATCAAGGGAGGAAGACCAATGAAACGCGTTCAAGGCAAGGTGGCTCTGGTCACTGGTGGTGCGATGGGGATGGGCAAGTCCCATGCCGAGCAACTGGCGGCTGAAGGGGCCCATGTCTTCGTCTGCGACCGCGACGTGGTTGCAGGAAAGGCGGTTGTCGACGGCATCGTTGCTGCAGGAGGCAAGGCCGAGTTCCTGACGCTGGACGTCACGAAAGAAAGCGACTGGGCGGTTGCCGTCGATACCGTCAAGGCGAAGGCCGGGAAACTGAACATCCTGGTCAACAACGCGGGTATTCTCATCCTGAAGCCCGCGCATGAAACCACGAACGAAGAGTGGGACAGCGTCTTCAACGTGAACGTGCGTGGCGTATGGCTTGGCATTCGGGCCTTCGTCCCGCTGATGAAGGGCATTGGCGCCTCGATCATCAACATTTCCTCGATCTACGGCATCGTGGGCGCGCCCTCGGCGGCGGCCTACATCGCCTCGAAAGGGGCGGTCAGGCTGCTGACGAAGTCCTGCGCGGTCGATCTGATTCGGTTCGGCATCCGCGTGAACTCGATCCATCCCGGCGTCATCGACACGCCCATGACCAAGGATCTTCTGCACGGTGACGCCGAGACCCGCAAGGCGATCATGGGCGCCACGCTGTTCGACCGGCCGTGCCAGCCAAGCGAGGTGTCGAAGGCAGTGCTGTTCCTGGCGTCGGATGAGTCCTCGTTCGTGCATGGAGCGGAACTGGTGGTCGATGGTGGCTACACGGCCAACTGACCCTTTCTGCGCCCGTTGCGGACCCGCCAAGTCCCGAATTGATCATTGCTGGCGGCTTGGCCTATCGGCCGCCAGCAATCGGCATGACTGCACATGCGCCGCGGTCGAACATCCAGGTCGGAATGTCCAGCGACCGCGCGATATCTGAGCCGTCCAACGTGCAACGGAAGACGCCATTGGCTCTGCCGGTCGCGCCATGAATGAAAACGTCGCGCCCGAATGTGTTTCGGCGTGCAGTGCACAACTTGGGTCGCGATTGAGTGATCATTGACAGAGAAGAAATCACTCAGCGAGCATTTCATCGGCGTGCTTCTTGACGAGAACGAAGTTCGGAAAACCCTTGTCCATCTCCTCGTACAACGCTGCGCGATATGCCGGCTGTCCACCAATAAATGGCTGGATCTCTGGCCTTTTACCAGGGACATTCGCAGCCATGTACCACGATTTCGCCTTTACAAAGAGGCTCATTTCGCCTAGGTCATGGCAGCGCTTGCCCCATGCTTCGGCCGCGTCGCGACTAGCCTCGAATCGGCGGACGCCCATTTTGTCCATGTTCTCAATGAACTTCACCACCCAGTCGCCCTCGAGTTCAGCGCCAGTCGGCCCATTGACGAAGGCCGAGGGGGACTGAAGCGCGTAAGTGTAGAGCAGGTTTGGATAGCCGGGCACTGCCTTGCCTAGATACGTCAGAGACTGCTCTTTCCACAGATCGCCCACCGTCCGGCCACGCGCATCCTTGATGTCGACCGCAGAGATAGCGCCGGTACATGTGTCGAAGCCGATGGCATAAACGATTATATCGACCTCGTGCTCCTTGCCTCCAGATACAATTCCTTTCTCAGTGATCCGTTCAATCGGTGTAGCCTTGAGGTTAACGAGATCGACATTATCCTGGTTATAAAGGTCGAAATACCACTGCTGTAGACATGGACGTTTTGTTCCGAACGGGTGGGGCGGCTCGGTCGGGGCAAGAACTTCGACCAAATGCTCCTTCTTGATCAGCTTGCGCGTCTCATCACGCCAGAAGTTGTAGTGCGCACGATTGCACTCTTCATCGAAGAATAAATCCGCCGGCGCGGCGAGCCAAAAGGTGAAGCCTTTCTGATCCCAGTTAAAGCGCATGATTTGCTGGCGCTCATCTGCGCTCATCTCCTTCCACGGCTTATAGATCAGGTCATAGGCAAAGCCGGCAAAGGTTTGTTTTGTCCTCTCCATCACTGGCTGGAAAGTCTGCTTAATCTTGTCGTATTCCTCGCGAGTATATTTCTCCTGCCCCATCGGTAGAGCGAGGTTCGGAGTCCGCTGGAAGACGGTGAGATGGTCCGCCTCGCGTGATGCTTCCTGGATGATCTGTACGCCTGAAGCACCCGTCCCGATGACGGCAACTCGCTTGCCTTTCATCGAGACGCCGTCGCGCGGCCAACGTGCCGAATGATAGGATTGCCCCTTAAAAGTCTCCGCGCCGGGGAAGGACGGCGTGACCGGCTGCGTTGTCGACCCCATCCCGAGCACAAGATATCGGGCCGTAAGGTTCTGGCCATCGCTCGTCCGTACCTGCCAAACACCGGTTGTCTCGTCAAACGTCGCGCCGACGACCCTTGTTTTAAAGGTCATGTAGGGACGGATGCCCCATTTGCCCGCGACATAGTTGAAGTAGGACTTCAGCTCCCTCCAGCCTGGGAATTTCTCCGTGAAATAATAATCCTTCCAAAGCGCCGGGTCGGTGTACTGGTAGACCCACACCTCAGAGTCAACGCGTGCCCCGGGGTAGTGGTTCTTATCCCAAGTTCCACCAGGCCCCTCACCATCGTCGAATAGATGGACCTTGTAGTTTCGCTTCACCAGTTCATGAAGGATGTAAAGGCCAGAGAATCCAGCCCCGACGACCAACACATCCAGATCGGCTGCCTTCTTGACTTGAGCGTCCATGTTCGTTTCCCACTTATTATGTGATGAATATTTTTGTGCACTCCCTTTCCCCTGGCGAAGGGTCTGGGCGCGGGTATTTCGATTCCAAGAGAGCATCGTCGCGGAGCACAGACTTGCATTCATCCGGCTCGCGCGATTGGTGCATTTCTCCCTGTGGGAATCAGCTCAGACCAAGCTTCGGGCGAACCCACTCGGCCATGCGCTTAATCGCATCGTCGGCTTCAGGCGCAGTACCCGCGAGAAACTGGAAGACGTGCTGCATGTCGGGGAAAACATCGATTCTAACGTCCACGCCCGCTTTCTTCGCTCGCTCCGCTATCCGCCGGCTGTCGTCAAGAAGAGTCTCGGCGTCTCCGACCGTGATGTATATCGGTGGGAATTTCGAATATTCGGTGTAAAGCGGATTTGCCAAAGGATCCTTTGGATTGCCCTTCTCACCGATGAAAAGACTACCTAAGCCCGTGGTGGTGTCTCGAGAAACCAGCGCGTCCCTGTCCTTGTTCGTGTCGTACGTTTGGCCCGAGGTGTCCATTCCGGCCCAAGGGGACATCGGGATGGTTGCCACCGGAAGCGGCAACCCCTTATCCCGCGCGGCGGCGATTGTCGTGAGCGCAAGCGCGCCGCCGGCGGAGTCGCCCGTCAACGCGATATGTTGCGGCTTCAACCCCTCCCGCTCCAGTAACCAGCGATAGGCGGTGACCATATCGTTGACGGGACCTGGATGCGGATTCTCGGGGGCGCGCCGATAATCGACGATCAGCGCCCGGCAACCGACCGCCTTGGCGATATGTCCAAAGAGCTTGCGGTGGGTGTACATCGAGCCGACGACATAACCGCCGCCATGCGAGCAAAGCAGAACGCGATCACGCACGGCACCGTGGGGCATCGCCCACATCGCCGGAATCCCTTCGACCTCGATCTCCAGGTAGTCGACGCCCCTCGGATCGGCGGTCACGTCGCCCCAATGGCTGAACAGACGTCGGATCTCGTCGAGGCCCATGTCGGGCTTGGCCGTCATCGCGGCGACCCATGACCGGTAGAGATCGGCGAGCTCTGCGGATTCCTTGCTTGGCATATCGGTGCTTCCTTCCCTTGTTGAGCGGAGGTATTCGGTCCCCGCCACGTATGGACACGCGGCGGTTCCCTTCACGGAACGAGGCTTGCGCGCAGCACGGCGCGCCTGTCCGCCTGAGCGAAAGCCTCGTTGATCTGGTCCAGCGAAAATTTGGCGCTGAGCAGCTGGTCGAGCGGCAGCCTGTCGCGGTTGCGCTCGAGGAAGCGCAGCGCCTTGCCGAGCGTGTACGGCTCGTAGAGCGCGACGCCGAGCATCGACTTGTTGGTCATGACGAGGCGCGATGGGTCGAACGTATGGCTCTGGCCGGCGTTGATATTGCCGATGCCCACATAGCGGCCGAACTGCGCAAGCATGCGTATACCTTCCGGCACCACGTCAGCGTGCCCGACGAGCTCCATGACGATATCGGCGCCGCGGCCATCGGTAAGCGCTTTGACCTGGTTGACGCGTGACTTTTCGTCCGTCTCCTCGGCGATGTTGATGGTGACGTCCGCCCCGAACCGCTTCGCCATCGCGAGCCTGTCACTGATTGCGTCGAGCACGACGACGAGCCGCGCCCCGAAGGCTTTCGCGACCGCCGTCGCATAGAGGCCGAGGCCGCCGGCGCCCTGGATCACCACGGTCTCGTCGAAGCAAAGATTCGCTCGCTCGAACCCGGCGATGACCTGCGACAGGGCGCAGTTCGCGCCGGCGACGATTTCGAGGGGAAGCTTGGGCGGCACCTTGTAGATGGTCGAGCCCGGCTTCACGTAAAAATACTCGCCGTAGCCCCCGACGAAATGCGGCCATTCGGTAGCGTCGCCGGTCATCGCCATGTCGATGTTGTCGCAGGCGGCGCGGCGTCCGCGCTGGCACGAAGGGCAGTGGCCACAGCCGGTGAAATAGGCGAAGACAACGTGGTCGCCCTCGTGAAGCGGTTCGCCGTCGCTGTCGCGATCCACGTCCCGGCCGAGCGCGGCGATCGTGCCCGTCATCTCGTGACCGAGCACCGTGGGCAGCTTGCCGCCGAGGCCAGCGAGCCGGAAGTCGCCGCGCCATGCATGCAGGTCCGAGCCGCAGATGTTGGCAATCCGCACACGCACGAGGACCGCGCCGGGCCGGGGCTCCGGCACCGGCATTTCGACCATATCGAAGGGCTGTCGTGGCCCCCGGAACAAGGCGACGCGGCCGGTAGCAGACATTTTAGAGAGTCCTCCTAGTCTGGAACACGAGCGGCATGCGGATGGCACGGACGGTCACAGGGCGAGTCCCGCCGCGCGCTCGCGCAGGGAGCGCTTGTCGACCTTGCCGACACCGGTTTTCGGCAGCGCCGCGACGAAGACGAAGCGGTCTGGTATCCACCACTTCGCGAAGCGGCGCGCGAGCCACGCGCTCAGCATGTCCGGGTCGAGCTCTCCACTCTCCTGCAAGGGCACAACAAAGGCCACTGGCCGCTCCTGCCAGCGTGCGTCCGGCATCGCCACGACCGCCGCCTCCAAAACGCCGGGACAGGCAGCGAGTTCGTTCTCGAGATCCACCGAGGAGATCCATTCGCCGCCGGACTTTACGAGATCCTTCGCGCGGTCGACGAGACGGATCGAGCCATCGGAGCCTTGCGTCGCAATGTCGCCGCTTCGCCACCACCCATCGGCGAAGCTGTCACGGCTGCGACTATCGCGGTAGTATTCGGTGGCGATCCAGGGACCCCGCACATACACCTCGCCAGGGTGACGGTCGTCGCGGGGCACAGGCTTTCCTCTATCGTCCAGTACCTTAAGTTCGACTCCGGGTATGGGAATGCCCTGCCGGACCCGCGTCTTGATCCGCTCCTCGGGTCCGGCCTCGAACACACTGCGCCGAACATGCGTGATCGTCGCTAGCGGCGCCGCCTCTGTCGCGCCCCAGGCAGTGATGATGGGAACGTTGTACTCGTTCTGAAAGCGCCTCATGAGCGCCTCGGGCGTGGCCGAGCCTCCCAGCATAAGGCCGCGCAAGCTGCTGATATCTCGCGACCTCTTCTGGAGCTGCGCGTAGAGTTCGACGCCGATCGTCACTGCAGCGGCACAGAAGGTGACGCGCTCGGCCTCGATCAGGTCGAGAATGTCGGCCGCAGTCGCATGCGGGCCCGGCAGCACGGTCGTCGTGCCAACTGCGACCGCAGCGTGGGGCAGTCCCCACGAGTTGGCGTGGAACATGGGCACGACCGGCAGGACCGTGTCATGCTCGCCGATGGCAAGGACATCACGAAGGCAAACCGCGAGCGTATGCAGGTATAGCCCGCGTTGGGTGTAGACGACCCCCTTAGGATCGCCCGTCGTGGCGGAGGTGAAGCACATGCCGCAGGGGCTGTTCTCCTCGATCTCGGGAAACGCGAAGTCTGCATCGCCTGTCGCGAGAAAACTCTCATAGTCAAGGTCGTCAGGAGACGCAGGCCGATCGGCCATGACTATGATGTGGCGAAGACTGCGTACAGAAGAAGCGACTCGTTGCACGGTTGGCAAGAGATCCGGATCGACGAACAGGACCACGTCTTCTGCGTGGTTCATGATATAGGCAATGTGCTGGTCGCTTAGGCGGATGTTCACCGTGTGCAGGATGGCGCCGAGGCACGGAACGGCGAAGTAGAGCTCCATGTGCCGGTATGTGTTCCAGCCCAGCGTCGCGACTCTGTCGCCCGGCTTGACCCCGAGCCGAGCCAAGGCGCTCGCAAGCTGCCGAGTACGCCGACAGTAATCGGCATAATGATAGCGAAAAAGCTGGCCGTCGGCTTGTCTCGAAACGATCTCGTTCTGCGGGAGGAAAGACTCCGTGCGCTCCAGGAAGGTCTTCAGAGTGAGCTGCATCGCTGTCGCCCTAAAAATCATACCTGCGGTCCAGACGGAACGCCAGTTGACACCAGTTACGGAGCTGGTGCACGGCGTACAGCTCGGCAGGCCGAGCTTCCACCACAACGATGCCGCACGGTCCCGGCGCGGCTTTTGCATCAACACCTAGCTGAGTCTTCATTTAGCCCCGTTCCCCCTGAGCTCGGCCCCGAACTTCACGCGTGGGCGCCATCCAACCTCGATGAGCGGAGAGTTTATGCCTCGGCCTCCGGGCAGTCTGGAACATTCAATGTGGCCATATAGAACAATCTTGCTGGGTCGTTCGGTCGAATCTTGGCCGGGCCGAGCGGGGCAGCTCCGCTTCCAGGGCGCAGCCATCACTGCCGCATGGCCATGTGGCGGCGGTAATAGGGATGATGCACAAGCTGGAGAGCCCGCGCCTGCTTGGGCGCCGGGGTTCGCGTGCGCACGATCTCGCCTCGGCGCTGATCGCGAGCCGGGTGATCGCCCGGGCTGGAAACTCTCGACCCTGCGCGCGCTGACCCGGAGACCTGGGACAGGTGCGCGGGCTCGGCGCCATCGTGGCGTGCGAGATCTATGCAGCGCTCGACTGGGGCGCACACCGGGGTGGATCGAGCCGGTCCCGCGTTCGCTGCCGTGGCCGCTGTCGCGCACTCCGCCGAAAGGGGACACGGGAAGCGCAAGGCCAAAATGTTTGATGCTCACCATGCCGGCCTGAAGAGCTGCCGCTGCCATGTCGGTCCGTTCCAGCGAGTTGGTGAAGATATAGGAGACAAGACCGAAGGGCAGGCCGTTCGCGCGTGCCAGGCCGTCTTCGTTGCCCCGGAAGGGCGAGACGACGGCAACCGATCCGAACGGCTCTTGGCGCATCAGCGCGATGCGATCATCGGGCGTGTGCACGATCGTGGGCGCGTAGAAGCTGCCGACATTGCCGATCCGCTTGCCCCGGTCAGCACTTCGGTGCCGCTTTCGTGCGTCGGCAACCAGCTTTTCTGTCGCCGGCACGTGACCGGCATGCCAAAGCGGTCCTTCTGGGTGCCATCGTTCAGTCCATCCCCGACCCTCACCGTCTCGAAAGCCGAAACCAGTTCGGAGAGGAAGCGGTCGAGAATGCCCCCTGGATGAAGAAGCGCATGAGCGAAATGCAGTCCTGAATGGCATTGCACAACTTCTTGGCCGCAAGCGCGCGGGCCGCGGCCTCTGCATCGGCATCGTCGAACACAAGCACGGGGTATGTCCGCCCAATTCCATCGTTGTGCGCTTCATGTGCCGACCCGCCAGTGCGGCCAGTTGCTTGCCTACCTCGACCGAGCCGGTGACGATGATCTTGCGAACCGTGGGATGGGCAAACGGCGCGAGTTGGTCGATGCCTTGGAGCGCGTTCTCATTCCATAACCAGGCGTACATCGAAGGGGGCTGTCGTTTGACGATATGATGCTCAGTGATCCTCGAGCGCTTGCTTCCCCCTTGCGGCCCATAGCCTTCGCGCATGTTCGCCCTGATCGCTCTGGAGCTTGTCGGCCATCCAAAGCAGCGCGCCGTAGATCATGGCGCGGTCGTCGCCGGTCAGGTCCACGATCCCGGCCTTGACGACGAGGCCGCCGAGTTCGATCAGATGCCGTGTGCGCTTGCGGCGCTCGACCTGCCAGGTTCGCATGTCATGCCGCGCCAGCGCCGCCTGATGCCGATGGCGCGCCACCCGGTTGCGTCGCAGCGCCGCCCGTGTCGCGGTCAGGCGCCGATGCAGGTCGCCGCGACCGGCCTTGAAAGAACGCGGCCCCGCGTTTCGCCCATGCCTCCCTCTTTCCGGCGTCCTTGGTTTCGGCCAGCACGATCAGCGCGCCCGCCAGTTCGTCGGCGCTGAGGGCGTCGGCGCCGGTCGAGATGACAAGCTCGCCGAGCTGCTGCACCTTGCGGGCTTTCAGGTCTCGCGTCTTGTCTTCGAGCGACTTCAGTTCCGCGTCGAAGTCCCGTGGCTTGCGCATCGTCGTCTCCATAAGCTGTCGATGGAACGATAATAGTTGAGCGCCTGCCGCAATGCTGTAAGGTTGCCGGGACGGGCTGGAACGGCGCGGTCAGTCCCGAGAAATTAGTTTCGAGGGCGCGCTTATACGTCGTTCCGACGTGCGCTTGAGGGCAGTATCTGGTCGGTCGCCATGGCGATCTACCATTTCTCCGTTCAGGTCATCGGACGTGCGGCGGGCCGCAGCGCGGTCGCTGCCGCCGCCTACCGCTCGGCATCGCGGTTGCGCGACGACCGGCTGGGCCGCGATCAGGACTTTTCCGCCAAGCGCGATGTCGTCCATTCCGAGGTCATGCTGCCGGAGAACGCGCCGGAGCAATGGAGCGACCGCGAAAAGCTCTGGAACGATGTCGAAGCCTTCGAGAAACGGAAGGACGCCCAGCTTTGCCGCGAGGTGGAGTTTGCCATTCCCCGTGAGATGACACAGGCCCAAGGCGTCGAACTGGCCCACGATTTCGTGGCGCGGGAATTTGTCGATCAGGGCATGATCGCGGACCTCAATGTGCATTGGGACATTGGCGCGGACGGCCAGCCCAAACCCCATGCCCATGTCATGCTCACCATGCGGTCGGTTGACGAAAACGGTTTCGGCCCGAAGGCGCGGGACTGGAACCGCACCGAGCTGGTCGAGCAATGGCGCGAGCGTTGGGCCGATCACGTCAACGAGCGCTTGGCCGAACTCGACATCGACGCGCGGATCGACCATCGCAGCCTTGAGGCGCAGGGCATCGGCCTTGAGCCGCAGACCAAGATCGGCGCACCGGCGCAGCGCATCGAGGCCGCCGGGACCGAGGCCGACCGCGCCGAGGATCACCGCCGCATCGCCCGCGAGAACGGCGCGCGGATCATCGCCGATCCATCTTCCGCACTGGACGCGATCACGCAGCAGCAATCCACCTTCACGCGGCGCGACATGGCGATGTTCGCGCACCGGCACAGCGACGGGATCGACCAGTTCAATGAGGTGATGGGCGCGATGCGCAGCGCGCCCGATCTGGTCGAACTCGGCAAGGACGAACTTGGGCAGGACCGATTCACCACAAGCGACATGATCGAGGCCGAGCAGCGCCTGCACCGCGCCGCCGAACTTATGGCCGAGAAGGAACGCCATGAGGTCGGCGAAAGGGACCGCGAAGCCGCATTGGCCCGCGCGGCGGATCGCGGCCTTGTCCTGTCCGGCGAGCAGGCCGACGCCTTGGCGCATGCCACGGACGGGCGCGATCTTAGCATTGTCGTCGGGTATGCCGGAACGGGAAAGAGCGCGATGCTGGGTGTTGCGCGCGAGGCTTGGGAGGATGCCGGTTACACCGTGCGCGGCACAGCCCTGTCCGGTATCGCGGCCGAGAACCTGGAAAGCGGATCGGGCATTGCGTCCCGCACCATCGCCAGCCTGGAGCATGGCTGGACGCAGGGCCACGACGTGCTCACTTCCCGCGATGTGCTTGTCATCGACGAGGCGGGCATGGTCGGCACGCGCCAGTTAGAGCGCGTGCT
>CAZPOS010000018.1:0-38726 GCA_964588065.1 uncultured Reyranella sp. | reverse complement strand
CGTTCATCTGCTCGCCGAAGTGAAAGAAGAAGATCACCGGCAGGATGTGGCCGCTCATCGGGTTGATCGGATGCATGCCGGCCGTGAAGGTCGAGACGAGCAGTTCGCCGCGCGCGCTGGTGTCGTAGCCCGAAATCACGTGAGTCGAGTCATGCGCCGTGCCGAAGGCGGCGTTGAGGGCGGCCGGGTCGCCGGGGAAGGGATAGCCGTTCGCCTTGTCGAAGTCCCACAGCGCCTTGCCGAAACTGTTCTGCGGCAGCTTGCCCAGAGCCTCGTAGCGCGCGACCAGCGTCGGATCGGCATTGGCGCCGGCATAGGGCCGGATCCAGACATTGGGATCGAGGCCTTCGGACGAACGGCTGAGGACGCTGTCGAAATTCTTGCGCCACATGTCGGCGGTGGCCCAGGCGAGATGGCCCGAGGCCGCCTCGACGAGGTCGGTGAGATAGTCGGCCTCGACGTCGAGGGCGCGGGAATATTCCAGCACGCGCTTCAGCTTGCCGTGATCGAGCGTCCCGTCGACCATCGCCATGATGGCGAGATACTTCACCGCCTCCTCCGCGAGCGTGCGATCCGGCAGCGCCGCGACGAGGTCGCCCGGCTCGACGGCGGGAAGCGTGCCCAGATCGCTGAGGCCGCGGCGGCGCAGCAGATAGTGCCCCGCCGCCAGGATGCTTGCGGTGTCGGCGTAGGAGAGCGCGCGTCCGCCGGCCAGCGCCACCTGGCGCATGGCGCCCAGGATGGCGTCGCTCTCGCGGTGGCCGACGGCGCGCACGTGGTCTCGCCCTGGGGCTAGCGCAGCGGCTCGAGGATGCTCACATAGTTGGCGACGGCGGCGCCGCCCATGTTGAACACGCCGCCGAGCTTCGCCTTGGGCAGTTGCAGGCCTTCCGGCGCGGTGCCCGAGAGCTGCATGGCCGACATCACGTGCATGCTGACGCCGGTGGCGCCGACCGGATGGCCCTTGGCCTTGAGGCCGCCCGAGACGTTGACCGGCAGCTTGCCGTCGCGCTCGACCCAGCCTTCGTGGATGGCGCGCTCGCCCTGGCCCGGCGCCGTGAGACCCATCGCCTCGTATTCGATCAGCTCGGCCGAGGTGAAGCAGTCGTGACTCTCGACGAAGGACAGGTCGAGCAGGTCGAGATGCGCCGACTTCAGCGCCCGCTGCCAGGCGAGCTGCGGCCCCTCGAACTTGATGATGTCGCGCCGGCTCATCGGCAGGAAGTCGTTGACGTGCTCGGCGGCGCGGAAGGCGATCGCCTGCTTCATGCCGAGCGCCGTGCCGACGTCGGTCAGGATCACCGCCGCCGCGCCGTCGGTGACGGGCGAGCAGTCGGTGCGCTTCAGCGGGCCGGCGACGAACGGGTTCTTGTCCGACGGCGTGCGGCAGAAATCGTAGGCGAATTCCTTCTGGAAGTGGGCGAAGGGGTTCTTGGCGCCGTTCCGGTGCGCCTTGACCGCGATCTTGGCCAGCGCGTCGGACTTGTCGCCGTAGCGCTGGAAGTAGGCCGAGGTGATCTTGCCGAAGATTCCCGCGAAGCCCGCCTCGATGTTGGATTCCTCGGCGACGTAGGAGGCCTTGATCAGAACCTCGCCGGCCTGGGCGGAGTTGAGCTCGGTCATCTTCTCGACGCCGACCACCAGCACGAAGCGCGCCTTGCCGGCCGCCAGCGTGTTGAGGCCCATGTGGATCGCGGCCGAGCCGGTCGCGCAGGCATTCTCGACTCGGGTCGAGGGCTTGAAGCGCAGGTCGGGATGGGTCTGCAGCGCCAGCGAGGAGTGGAATTCCTGGCGCACGAAGCCGCCGTTCATGTTGCCGACGTAGATCACGTCGACGTCCTTGGGCTCGATGCCGGCATGGGCAATGGCTTCGGACGCCGCCTTCACGATCAGCGACTCGCTGGTCTCGCCATCGAGCTTGCCGAACTTGCCGTGGGACCAGCCGACGATGCAGGCCGTCATGGAATGTCTCCTTGGTTCCGGGCGGGGACCCTAGACGCGACCGCGCGACGGGTCGAGAGGCGCCATCATGTGTAATTACACATATATCGCCGGGCGGCGCGCGCAAGGGCCCCGGCGCGGCCCAGCCGGCGCCCCATTTCCGCCGCGCGGCAGGTGTTGACTGAAACCCTCAAACGGAGCCTCACTGGCACATGGCCGCGCCTCTTCCGCCTCCCGACCCGGCGTCCCGAGAAGAATCCACGCCACGCTGGCCGTGGATCATGGGCGGGCTGCTGGGCGGGTTCTTCCTGCTCGCCGCCGGGCTTGGCCTGGGCTGGTATCTGTTCTACCGCCCGATCGTGAACGTGGCCGTCCAGCTGCCGGCACCGCCGGCGCCTCCCGCGCCGGCCGGTCCCGATGCCGCGCAGGTCAAGGCCCTCGAAGAGCAGATCGAGAAGCAGAAGCTTGCCAACAAGCAGATCGAGGATCAGATCGCGACCCTGAAGGAGCGTCTGCGCGCCGACGTCTGCACGGCGAAGGATCCTGCCGGCAAGGCGCCGCCGGCTTCGACGCCGGCACCGGCCGGTCAGAAGACCTGAATCTGACTGGAACGTAACAAAAGAATCGTTGCTCTGGGCTGACGCCCGCTTCACTCTGCCTGACGGTTCAATAGGTCGGGCGGGGGAGCGTGACTCTGGCTGTAACTCGATGGCGGGGAGCGGCTTTGACGGCCGCCTTGGCCCTTTTCGTGGCCGCCTGCGATCTCAAGCGGGCCGCGGTGATCGACCCAAAGGGTCCGGTCGCGCTCGCTGAGCGGAATCTCCTGTTCGACGCCTTTTGCGTGATGATGGTCGTGATCGTTCCGGTCATCGTCCTCACCCTGCTGTTCGCCTATCGGTACCGCGCCTCGAACACCAAGGCCGTCTACACGCCGACCTGGGCCAATTCGATCAGGATCGACGCGCTGACCTGGCTGATCCCGGCCGCCATCGTGATTGCCGTTGCGGTTCTCCTGTGGCGCAGCACCCATCGGCTCGATCCCTACCGGCCGCTCGAGTCCAAGGAGCCGCCGATCGACGTCCAGGTGGTGGCCCAAGACTGGAAGTGGCTGTTCATCTATCCCGAGCAGGGGATCGCCGTGGTGAACCAGCTCGCCTTCCCGGCGGGCCGTCCGGTCAGCCTGCGCATCACCTCCGACACGGTGATGAACTCCTTCTACGTGCCGCAGCTGGCCGGCCAGATATACGCCATGGCGGGCATGCAGACGCGGTTGCAGATGCTGGCCGACCAGCCCGGCACCTTCGTCGGCCGCAACAGCCAGTACAGCGGCGGCGGTTACTCGGACCAGCATTTCGAGGTCCAGGCGATGAGCCAGGCCGACTTCGATGCCTGGGTGGCCCGTGCCAAGCAGGGCGGCACGCGGCTCGATGCCACGACCTATCCGGCGCTGGCGGCCAAGAGCCGCGCCAATCCCATCACCTACTATTCGACCGTCGAGCCCAAGCTCTTCGAGTCGATCATCGACAAATACAGGCACAGCGGCCACGCGCACTCCGCGCCGGTCCGGAGATAGCGGATGTTCGGCAAACTGACGATCGACGCCCTGCCGTTCTACAGCCCCATCGCCGCCGGTGGCGCCGCCGTCACGGTCGGCGGCGCGCTGCTGGTGGCCATCGTGCTGACGTGGCTCAAGGCGTGGAAGTATCTCTGGACAGACTGGCTGACCAGCGTCGACCACAAGCGCATCGGCATCATGTACGTCGTGCTCGCGCTGATCATGCTGCTGCGCGGTTTCGTCGACGCCCTGATGATGCGTGCCCAGCAGGCGATGGCGCTGAATGCCGGCGGCTATCTCCCGCCCGAGCATTTCGACCAGATCTTCAGCTCGCACGGCACGATCATGATCTTCTTCATGGCAATGCCGTTCATGACCGGGCTGATGAACGTCATCGTGCCGCTGCAGATCGGCACGCGCGACGTGGCCTTCCCGTGGCTGAATGCCGTCAGCCTGTGGCTGAGCGCGGCGGGCGCGGCGCTGGTCATGGTCTCTCTGGTGATCGGCAAGTTCTCGACCGCGGGCTGGACCGGCTATCCGCCCTATTCGGGCATCGAGTACAATCCCGGCGTCGGCGTCGACTACTGGATCTGGGCCATCCTGATATCGGGCGTCGGCTCGACCATGTCGGGCATCAACTTCATCGTCACCATCCTGAAGCGCCGCGCACCGGGCATGACCCTGATGCGCATGACGCCCTTCGTCTGGACCGCTTTGGTCGCCTCGGTGCTGATGGCCTTCGCCTT
Source organism: uncultured Reyranella sp. (assembly GCA_964588065.1). GTDB lineage: Bacteria > Pseudomonadota > Alphaproteobacteria > Reyranellales > Reyranellaceae > Reyranella. Next base: position 34,484 of record CAZPOS010000018.1, on the reverse strand, counting down.
CCCGGCCATCACCGTGGCCTGCGGCCTGCTCGCCCTCGACCGCCTTGCCGGCATGCACTTCTTCACGAATGCGCATGGCGGCAACATGATGAACTACGTCAACCTCTTCTGGATCTGGGGCCATCCGGAGGTCTACATCCTGATCCTGCCGGCCTTCGGCATCTTCTCCGAGGTCGTGTCGACCTTCTCGCGCAAGCGCCTGTTCGGGTACGAATCGCTGGTCTATGCGACGGCGGCGATCGGCGTCCTGTCCTTCACCGTCTGGCTGCACCATTTCTTCACCATGGGCTCCAGCGCGGGCGTCAACGCCTTCTTCGGCGTGATGACCATGATCATCGCCGTGCCCACCGGCGTGAAGGTGTTCAACTGGCTGCTGACCATGTATCGCGGCCGCATCGAGTTCCACCCCTCGATGATGTGGAGCATCGGCTTCATGGTGACCTTCGTGATCGGCGGCATGACGGGCGTGCTGCTGGCGATCCCGCCGGCCGATTTCCTGATGCACAACACGACCTTCCTGGTCGCGCACTTCCACAACATGATCATCCCGGGCGTGCTGTTCGGCTATCTCGCCGGCTACATGTACTGGTTCCCCAAGGCCTTCGGCTTCGCCTTCCATCGCGGCTGGGGCCTCGGCGCCTTCTGGTGCTGGTTCATCGGCTTCTATCTCGCCTTCATGCCGCTCTATCTGCTCGGCCTGAAGGGCATGCCGCGCCGCATGGAGACCTACAACGATCCGACCTGGCAGCCCTACCTGCTGGTCGCCGCCTCGGGCGCGGTGGTCGTGCTGTGCGGCATCGGCTGCATGGTGATGCAGCTCTACGTCTCGATCCGCGACCGTGCCAAGACGCGCGACCTCACCGGCGATCCGTATGACGGCCGTACCCTGGAATGGTCCACCTCCTCGCCGCCGCCGCCGTACAATTTCGCGGTGATCCCGACGGTGTCGGATCGCGAGGCGTTCCTGGAGATGAAGCAGAAGGGCATCGCCTACCGGCGGCCGGCTGCCTACGAGCCGATCCGCATTCCGTCCAACACGCCGATCGGCGTGATCCTCGGCGCCTTCGCCTTCGTGCTGGGCTTCGCCATGGTCTGGCACATCTGGTGGCTGGTCGTGGTCTCGGGCCTCGTCCTGTTCGCCGCCGTGATCGTGCGCTCCTCCAACGACGACCAGGAGTTCACCATGTCCGCGGCGGAGGTGAAGCGGATCGAGGACCAGCGCTACCGGCAGCTGGGGAGCCGCGCATGAGCGTCGCCCCGATGCATGCCTCGCTGAGCGAGCACGAGCGCGAGGAGATCGAGGTCCACGAGCAGCGGGCGCTGGGCTTCTGGCTCTACCTGATGGGCGATGCGGTGATCTTCGCCCTGCTGTTCGCGACCTACGCCATCATGATCCCCGGCACCGCCGGCGGGCCCACGGGAAAGGATCTGTTCGAACTCGACAATGCCGCCATCGAGACGGCGCTGCTGCTGGTGTCCAGCATGACCTTCGGCTTCGCCAGCCTGCAGGTGAAGGCGGGCAATCGCGGTGCCGTGCTGCTGTGGCTGGCCATCACCTTCGTGCTGGGCGCGGCCTTCGTCTTCCTCGAGGTGCGCGAGTTCGCCGGCATGATCGCCAAAGGCGCCGGCCCGGACCGCAGCGGCTTCCTTTCCGCCTTCTTCACCCTGGTCGGTACACACGGTGTCCACGTCACCATGGGCCTGATCTGGATCGTGGTGCTCGGAGCCCAGGTCGCGTTGAAGGGACTCACGATGCCGGTCGCCTCGCGGCTCTACCGGCTCGGCCTCTTCTGGCACTTCCTCGACATCGCCTGGGTCGGCATCTTCTCCATCGTCTACCTGCCGGGATTGCTGTGATGGAACACCAGACCCCGCACGCCCTTCGCTCCTATCTGATCGGCTTCGTCCTGGCCGTGATCCTGAGCGCCGTCCCGTTCTGGCTGGTCTACACGCACGCCCTGCCGCCGCATCGCACCCTGCTGGTCATCGGCATCGCCGCGGTCCTGCAGGTGCTGGTGCATCTGCGTTTCTTCCTGCACATCAGTTTCACCACCACGCCGCGCGAAAACATCCTGGCGCTGGTGTTCACCTGCATCCTGCTGTTCATCATGGTGGGCGGCAGCTTCTGGATCATGTTCGACCTGCACACCCGCATGCTGATCTAGCCTGCGGTCGCGACGGATGGCGCCGCCCAAATCGAAGATGACGCCCATCCTGGCGTGGGAGTGGATTGTCGTCCTCTCGCCCATACCGGTGATGGTGCTCGCCTATCTCGTTCTCGCGCACACGACGATGGGGGAGGGCGCGGTCGCCTTCACGGACAAGACCCTCGACGGCCTCTGCGCCGCAGGCCTGCCAGCCTTCTGGTGCCGGCTCGTCAGACCCGCGAGCCTGCTGACGGCGGTACAGTTCCTGAGCTTCCTCTGGTTCGTCGCGATGTCCGCCTGCCTGTTCTGGCGCGTGCGCTTTACGCCCTATGCGAAGCCCGTGAACTACGTGCCCGGTGCCGCCTCCCTGTTCGAGATGACCAGCTGGGCGGCGATCTGGCTGTTCATGCTGATCGGCGGCCAGGTCTTCCCCTATCGCGGCGCGGCGCTGGCGGAGCCCAGCCTGCTGTTCGGCATGCTGGGCCTCAGCCTCGGACTGCTGTCGCTGCGCATGCTGGCCGTCGCCCTTCGGTTCCGGCACTAGAGACCCGCCGTCTCGACAGAGGCCGGGCGCACGCGGCTCTCGTGCGAGAATTCCTATGAGTTTCCTATGCCGGCGGCGCGCCCGCCGGCTCGAATTCCTATGCCCGGAAGTCCTTCTATGCCGCCGAAGGAGACTTCCATGCTCGACATCCTGTTCTTCGGCGGCGGCCTCGTCCTGTTCTGCCTGCTGATCGTCTACGAACGCCTGTGCGCCAGGCTGTGAGGCGGCCATGAGCTTCGATTACGTCCTGGGCGGCGCCCTCGCCGCCCTTCTGCTCGTCTATCTGACGGTCGCGCTGGCGCGGCCGGAGAAGTTCTGAGGCGGTCATGACCATCAACGGCTGGGCGCAGATCGCGCTCTTCTGCGGCCTCGTGCTGCTGCTCACGCGGCCGCTCGGCGGCTATCTCGACAATGTCATGGCGGGACGCCGCACCCTGCTGTCGCCGGTGCTGCAGCCGGTCGAGCGTGGCTTCTATCGCCTCGCCGGCATCGATCCCGCCGAGGAGCAGAGCTGGTGGGTCTACGCGCGCGCCATGGTGGTCTTCCACATCGTGGGCTTCGCGTTCCTCTACCTGCTGCTGCGCCTGCAGGACCTGCTGCCGCTCAATCCGCAGGGCATGGCGGCCGTGGCGCCCGATCTCGCGGGCAACACTGCCGTGAGCTTCCTGACCAACACCAACTGGCAGAACTACGGCGGCGAATCGACGATGAGCTATCTCTCGCAGATGGCCGGCCTCTCGGTTCAGAACTTCCTGAGTGCCGCCACCGGCATCGCGCTCGCCGTGGCGCTGGTGCGCGGCTTCGCGCGCGCCGAATCCAGGGGCATCGGCAATTTCTGGGCCGACCTGGTGCGCGTCACGCTCTACGTGCTGCTGCCCTTCTGCCTGCTGCTGACGGTTTTCTACGTCTGGCAGGGCGTGCCGCAGAACCTGTCTCCCTATGTCGAGGCGACCACGCTCGAGGGCGCCAAGCAGACCATCGCCCAAGGGCCGGTGGCCTCGCAACTCGCCATCAAGATGCTGGGCACAAACGGCGGCGGCTTCTTCAACGCCAATTCCGCGCACCCCTATGAGAATCCGACGGCGCTCGCGAACCTGGTGCAGATGCTGTCGATCTTCGCGATCGGTGCGGCGCTCACCAACGTCTTTGGCCGGGCGGTCGGCGACGAGCGCCAGGGCTGGGCGATCCTGGCCGCCATGGGGTTGCTGTTCCTGGCCGGCGTCGTCGTCTGCTACTGGGCGGAGGCCGGCGGCAATCCGCTGATCGCGGCGCTCGGCGTCGACAATGCCGCCGGCAACATGGAGGGCAAGGAGGTGCGCTTCGGCGCGCCGCTCTCCGCCCTGTTCGCGGTGATCACCACGGCGGCCTCGTGCGGCGCGGTCAATGCGATGCTCGACAGTTTCATGCCGCTCGGTGGCATGATCCCGCTGATCAACATCCTGCTGGGCGAGATCATCATCGGCGGCGTCGGCGCGGGCCTCTACGGCATGCTGCTGTTCGCCATCCTGGCGATCTTCCTCGCCGGCCTGATGGTCGGCCGGACGCCGGAATATGTCGGCAAGAAGATCGAAGCGCGCGAGGTGAAGTTCACCATGCTGGCGATCCTGTGCTGCCCGCTCGCCATCCTGGGGTTCACGGCGCTGGCCAGTGTCGTTCCCGTGGGCCTGGCCGGTCCGGCCAACGCCGGTCCGCACGGCTTCAGCGAGATCCTGTACGCCTACACGTCGGCCGCGGGCAACAACGGCAGCGCCTTCGGCGGTCTGACGGGCAATACCGTGTTCTACAACGGCACTCTGGCCGTCGCGATGATGGTCGGCCGTTTCGCCATCATCATCCCGATGCTGGCCGTGGCTGGCTCGCTCGCGTCCAAGCGCAGGGCCGCGATCTCGGCCGGTACCTTCCCGACCCAGGGCGGGCTGTTCGTCGGCCTGCTGGTCGGCGCGGTGCTGATCGTCGGCGGTCTCACCTTCCTGCCGGCCTTGGCACTCGGCCCCCTTGCAGAGCATTTCGCCCTGCTGTCCGGCACGCTGTTCTAACGAGGCGTCATCATGAGCAAACGTGACAAATCGCAGTCGCTGTTCGACCCCGCGATCCTGAGGCCCGCCCTGCTGGACAGCTTCACCAAGCTCGACCCGCGCGAGCTGGTGAAGAACCCGGTGATGTTCACCGTCGAGATGGTGGCGCTGGCCGCCACCATCCTCACCGTCCGCGACCTGGTGACCGGCGTGGCCGGAAGCGGCTTCCAGATCCAGATCGTGCTCTGGCTGTGGGTCACCGTGCTGTTCGCCACCTTCGCCGAGGCCGTCGCCGAGGGTCGCGGCAAGGCGCAGGCCGACACGTTGCGCCGCATGCGCAGCGAGACCATGGCCAAGGTGCTTCTGGGCGTCGGCGACACGTTCGCGCCGCGCCCACACGCTCAAGGTCGGCGAAAAGGTGCTGGTCGAGGCCGGTGACCTGGTGCCGGGCGACGGCGAGATCATCGAAGGCGTGGCGACGATCGACGAATCGGCCATCACCGGCGAGTCCGCGCCCGTTATCCGCGAGGCCGGCGGCGACCGCTCGGCCGTGACCGGCGGCACGCGCGTTCTGTCGGACCGGATCAAGGTGCGGATCACGGCGGAGGAGGGATCGAGTTTCCTCGACCGCATGATCGCCCTGGTCGAGGGCGCGGCGCGCCAGAAGACGCCCAACGAACTGGCGCTCAGCGTCCTGCTGGCCGGCCTCACGCTGATCTTCGTCCTGGCGGTCGTCTCCATCCCGAGCTTCGCGACCTATGCCGGCGGCGCGGTCTCCGTCGTGGTCCTGATCGCCCTGTTCGTCACCCTGATTCCGACGACCATCGGTGCGCTCCTGTCTGCCATCGGCATTGCCGGCATGAACCGGCTGGTGCGCTTCAACGTGCTGGCGACCTCGGGCCGCGCCGTCGAGGCGGCGGGCGACGTCGATACGCTGCTGCTCGACAAGACCGGCACCATCACGCTCGGCAACCGGCACGCGACGCAGTTCATCCCGGTGACGGGCGTGACAGAGGAGGAGGTCGCCCGGGTGGCCCAGCTTGCGAGCCTGGCCGACGAGACGCCGGAAGGTCGCTCCATCGTCGTGCTGGCCAAGGAGAAATACGGCCTGCGCGGCGTCGACGTGGCCGATCTGCACGGGCAGTTCGTGCCCTTCACGGCGCAGACCCGCATGAGCGGCGTCGACCATGAAGGTGCGGTGATCCGCAAGGGTGCAATCGACTCGGTGATCGAGCACGCACGCTCCCTGGGTGTCGCGCCGCCGGTCGAGGAAGTGAACCGCATCGCCTCGACCATCGGCAAGGAAGGCGGCACGCCGCTCGGCGTGTCGCGCAACGGCCGCATCCTGGGCGTCGTCTACCTGAAGGACATCGTGAAGGGCGGCATCCGCGAACGCTTCGCCGAGCTGCGCGCCATGGGCATCCGCACCGTGATGATCACCGGCGACAATCCGCAGACCGCGGCCGCGATCGCTGCGGAAGCCGGTGTCGACGATTTCCTGGCGCAGGCGACGCCCGAGGCCAAGCTGCGCCTGATCCGCGAGGAGCAGGCCAAGGGCAAGCTGGTGGCGATGTGCGGCGACGGCACCAACGATGCGCCCGCCTTGGCGCAGGCCGATGTCGGCGTCGCCATGCAGACCGGCACCAATGCCGCGCGCGAGGCCGGCAACATGGTCGACCTCGACAGCGACCCGACCAAGCTCATCGAGATCGTGGCCATCGGCAAGCAGTTGCTGATGACGCGCGGCGCGCTCACCACCTTCTCGATCGCCAACGACGTGGCGAAGTACTTCGCCATCATCCCGGCGATGTTCATCGCCTTCTATCCGCAGCTCGGCGTGTTGAACGTCATGGGGCTGGCGACGCCGCAGAGCGCCATCCTGTCGGCGATCATCTTCAACGCGCTGATCATCGTGGCGCTGATCCCGCTCGCCCTGCGCGGCGTTCAGTACCGCCCGAGCGGGGCCGCCGCGCTGCTGCGGCGCAACCTGCTGATCTACGGCATCGGCGGCCTGATCGTACCCTTCGTGGGCATCAAGCTGATCGACGTGGTGATCGCGGCCACCGGCCTCGCCTGAGGCGTGCTTGTCTGTTGCTTTTGCCCACCCTTCGAGACGCGGTCCTTCGGACCGCTCCTCAGGGTGAGGTGGTTTGTAGTGTCAAAGGAAACCTCATCCTGAGGAGGCCGCGAAGCGGCCGTCTCGAAGGATGGGCCAGGAGAAGAACATGCTTCGTCATTTCCGTGCGTCGCTCGTCATGCTGGTCCTCATGACCGTGCTGCTGGGCATCGCTTATCCGCTGGCCATGGTCGGCGTGGCCGGCGCGGCCTTCCCGGGCCAGGCCGGCGGTTCGCTCATCCAGAAGGACGGCAAGGTCGTGGGCTCCAGCCTGATCGGCCAGTCCTTCACCGGCGAGACCTACTTCCACGGCCGCCTCTCGGCGACGACCGACACCGATCCGGCGGATTCGACCAAGACCGTCGCGGCGCCGTACAACGCGGCCAACTCGGCCGGCTCGAACCTCGGCCCGACCTCCAAGGCGCTGATCGACCGCGTCAAGGAAGATGCCGACAAGCTCGGCAAGGGCGTGCCGGTCGATCTGGTCACGACCTCGGGGAGCGGCCTCGACCCGCACATCTCGCCCGAGGCCGCCGCCTGGCAGGTCGCGCGTGTCGCCAGGGCGCGGGGCGTGGCCGAGGCGCAGGTGCAGGCGCTGGTGGCGCAGAATACGGAGGGCCGCATGTACGGCCTGCTGGGCGAGCCGCGGGTCAACGTGCTGCAGCTCAACCTCGCCCTCGACGCGCTGCCCAAGCGGTGACAATGATCGGGCAGTATGCCCACCGCCGCTTACGATTTCCGGCCCTCGCCCGACGCGCTCCTGAAGGCGGCGGAAAAGGAGTCGCGCGGCAAGCACAAGATCTTCCTGGGCGCCGCGCCCGGCGTCGGCAAGACCTGGGAGATGCTCTCCGCCGCGCATAGGAGGCGGCGGGACGGCATCGACGTGGTGGTCGGCGTGGTCGAGACGCATGGCCGCGCCGAGACCGAGGCCCAGCTCCAGGGACTGGAGATCCTGCCGCGGCGGGCCGTCGAGTATCGCGGCCGTACCCTGCAGGAGATGGATCTCGACGCCATCCTGAAGCGGCGGCCGGCACTCGTCCTTGTCGACGAACTCGCGCACACCAATGCCGAGGGCAGCCGCCATCCCAAGCGCTATCTCGATGTGGAGGAGCTGCTGGCGGCCGGCATCGACGTCTATTCGACGCTGAACGTCCAGCACATCGAGAGCCTGAACGACGTGGTGGCGCGCATCACGCGCATTCGCGTGCGCGAAACCGTGCCCGACCATGTCGTCGATGCCGCGGACGAGGTCGAGCTGATCGACCTGACGCCCGCCGACCTGATCGCGCGCCTCGCCGAGGGCAAGGTCTATGTCCGCGACCAGGCCCAGCGCGCACTGCGCCACTATTTCTCGCCGGGCAACCTCACGGCGCTGCGCGAGCTGGCGCTCCGGCGCACCGCCGTCCGGGTCGACGAGCAGATGCGCAGCTACATGCGCGAGCATGCCATCGCCGGCCCTTGGGCGGCGGGCGAGCGGGTCATCGTCTGCCTCGATCCTGGGCCGGGGGCGGCCAATGCCGTGCGCGCCGCCAAGCGCAGCGCCGATGCGCTCGATGCCGAACTGATCGCGCTCTATGTCGAGACCGACCGGCATGCCACGCTGTCGGAAGCGGAGCGGGCGCGGCTGGCCGAGGCTCAGCGCCTGGCGGCCCGGCTCGGCGCCGAGATCGTCACGGTGCCGGGCCGCTCGGTGGTCGAGGAGATCGTGGCCTTCGCCCGCTCGCGCAATGCGACTCGGGTCGTGGTCGGCAAGTCCCGGCGCTCGCGCTGGTTCGAACTGCGCCACGGGTCGGTGGTCGACGAGCTGGTGCGTTCGGGATCGGGGCTCGCCGTCGAAGTGGCGCCCTCGGCCGAGCCGGAGCCGAAGGCCGGGCCGCAGGACTGGCTGCGTGACGTGCCCCTGACGCCCGGGCCCTATCTCGAGGGCATCCTGTCGACGGCTGTCGCGACGGCGACCGGCGTGACGATCGACCGGCTGATCGTGCTGCCCAACATCTCGCTCGTCTACGTGCTGCCGGTTCTGCTCGCGGCAGCGCGGCACGGGTTGGTGCCGTCGCTCTGGGTCTCGGCGCTGAGTGTCACCTGTTTCAACTTCTTCTTTTTGCCGCCGCTCTACCAGTTCACGATCGCCGATCCTGCCAACGTGATGGCGCTCTTCCTGTTCGTCGTCGTGGCGGTCATGGCCAGCGCCTTGGCGGCCCGCACCCGCACGCAGACCGAGTCGGCGCGACGCGAGGCGCGCACGACGGCTGGTCTCTACGCGTTCAGCCGCAAGATCGCGGGTGTCGTGGAGCTGTACGACCTGCTGTGGATCGTCGTCTCGCACCTCGCGCGCCTCCTCAAGGCCGAGATCGTCGTGCTGATGCCGCAGGAGGGCGAACTCACGACCCGTGCGGCGTTCCCGCCCGACGGGGCACTGAGCGACGCCGATCTCGCCGCGGCGCGCTGGTCGTGGGATGCCGACCGGCCCGCGGGCCGCGGCACCGACACGCTGCCGGGCGGGCGCTGGCTCTTCCTGCCCATCCGCACCAGCCGCGCGGCCATCGCCGTGATCGGCGTGCTGCCGAACAAGGAAGGTCATGAACTGACCGCCGGCGAACGCCGCCTGCTGGAGGCCGTCGGCAACCAGGCCGCGGTGGCCATCGAGCGTGTGACACTCGCCGAGGACATTGATCAAGCGCGTCTCGGGGCGGAGCGGGAGCGGCTGCGTTCGGCGATGCTGACCTCGGTGTCGCACGACCTGCGGACGCCGCTCGCCTCGATCATCGGCGCACTCTCCAGCCTGCGCAGCTTCGGCGCACGCTACGATGCGGCGGCGCGCGAGGAACTGCTCGCGACGGCGCAGGGCGAGGCGGAGCGGCTGGACCGCTTCGTCGGCAACCTGCTCGACATGACGCGGCTCGATGCCGGCGCCATCGTTCCCAAACGCGAGGCCGTCGAGGTGGGCGACCTGATTTCGACTGCGCTGCGGCGCGCCGCACCGCTGGTCGCCGGCCACCAAGTCGCCAGCATCGTGCCGCCGGGGCTCCCGGCCTTGCCGCTCGACTTCGTGCTGGCCGAGCAGATCCTGTACAACCTGCTCGACAATGCCGCCAAGTATTCGGCGCCGGGTGGCCGGGTCGCCGTGGAGGCCAAACGGTCGGGGGAACGCGTCGAGATTCTCGTGAAAGACGAAGGACCGGGCCTTGCCGAGGCCGATCTCGAGCGCATCTTCGACAAATTCTATCGCGCCGAATCGGGCGATCGCCGCCGCGCCGGAACGGGGCTGGGCCTTGCCATCGGCCGTGGGTTCGCCGAAGCGATGGGTGGAACGCTCACGGCGCGCAATCGCCGGGATCGCAGCGGGGCGGAATTCGTGGTGAGTTTTCCGGTATCGACATGACAGCTGACGGTGCCACCATCCTGATCGTCGAGGACGAGCCGCCGATTCGCCGGCTCCTGCGCACGACACTCGCGGCGCATGAATACCGCGTCGTGGAGGCCGGGACCGGCGCCGAGGCGCTGCTGGCGATGCGCCATCACCGGCCCGACCTGGTGCTGCTGGACCTCGGCCTGCCCGATCGCGACGGACTCGACCTGATCGCGGACATCCGCAAGCTGGCGCCGCTTCCCATCGTTGTGCTCTCAGGCCGCGGCGAGGAGGCGGCCAAGGTGGCAGCGCTGGATTCTGGCGCCGACGACTATGTCACCAAGCCGTTCGGCGCCGAGGAGTTGATGGCCCGCCTGCGGGCCGCGCTGCGTCACCGGCTGCAGCAGCAGGGCGCTGACCGGTCGTTCGCCAGCGGCACCCTCAAGGTCGATCTGGTCCGCCGTCTGGTCGAGCGGGACGGCGAGGCGGTGAAGCTCTCGCCCAAGGAGTACGACATCCTCGAACAGCTCGCGATCCATGCCGGGAAGGTGCTGACGCATCGCCACCTGCTGCGCGAGGTCTGGCGCGACGAGGCGGTCGATCCGCAATATCTGCGCGTCTACATCCGCCAGCTCCGCCAGAAGATCGAGACCGATCCGGCCTCGCCGCAGCACGTGCTCACCGAACCCGGGGTGGGCTACCGGCTGGTCTGAAGACCAGCCCGTCCGTGATGATCACGCGACCTTTGGCGCCGGTCCGGCGGTGCGCGGCCTGCAGGGCTTCGCAAAGCTCGTTTCCGTTGGCGACATCGACGATCCAGGCAAGGTCGGCGGCTTCGCCATCTGGCGATGCCACGTCTGGGCGCAAGCTGCGTACGCACGCGCAGCCGCGATGCATCAGGGCGAGAACAAAAGGCAAGGTATGGTGGCCGATCACGACGACGTTCGCCATGGGCGGCAGGTGCGCGACCGCCATGACCTGATCGACGAGGGCGCCTGACGGGTCGTCGGGCGCAAGAGACGGGATGTCGAGCATATGAAGTTCCTCCGGGCGCCTCCGATATGGCGGAGGGTCCCGTAGGAATTCGAGAGGGTGGGACACCGGACGGCATAGCCCCGCCATAAAGACGGGGCGTCCGCCGGAGCTACTTCGCGACCTTGGCGCCCGTCGCGACGTTGATCACGGAGCCGTCCTCGAGGCTCAGGCGATAAATCTCGCGCAGGACGTTGCCGGCGAAGCCCAGCTCGACGATCGATACCGTCTTGAACGCGGTCGGGATACCGTCGGGCAGGATCTGGTTGAACTCGGCGGCGGTCTGGTTGAAGGCCGCCTGGATCTCCGGCGTGAACTTCGCCATCGAGTAGACCAGCGTGTTGTGCGGGTTATGCGGCCGAAGCTCCTTGCCATCCTTCACGGTGTTGATGCCGCTCACGCCCACCGTCTGGACCAGTTCCTTTCCGGCATCGCTCATGGCTGCATAGACCGGGCCGGTGACGCGCGGCAGTGGACCGTCGCGCAGCGGTGTGAGTGCAGGCGTTGCGAGAGTGTTGAAGGCCATCATAGCCTCGAAGCCCGCGCCTTCCTTCACAATCCCGAGGTCGAGCCACCACGGGTGGCCGGCGCCGTTGGCAGCCTCCGTCGTATAGAAGGTCTTGAGGGTGACGTTCAGGACCGGCGGCAGCTTCGGCATCGCTTTCAGCATCCTGTCCGGCGTCGTCGGGTCGGCGTTGTGGATGTGAAGGACGGTGACGTGCGGAATGTTGAATCGGAGCGCCTCGTCGATCAATTGGGCGTTCAGCAGCTTCTCGCGCAGCAGGCCGCCGATCGTGATGGACAGAAGATCGTTCACTTCCTTCGGCAGCGTGTAGACCAGCCCGAAGGTGCGCTTGTGCTCGCGGAAGGAAGCGGAGGCGAGCGAGCTGTTGTCGATCGCCCCCTGTGCCAGGGCGGGTTGAATGGCCAGCAGGGCGGAGCCTGCAAGGACAAGGGCGGTCAGCCCGCCGGCAATCTTGCTCTTCATCACATTTCCCCCGAGTTAGGCAGACGCACGGTAGGTGCAATATGCGTGCCTGCTGACAAGAGAATTCAGGGAGCGCACTCCGCGCGCATGGCCGGCGTGATCGGATCGGCCGGCATGTTGAGCTTGCAGTGATAGTCGAATGACGCCCGATATTCAGGGGCGATGCGGGCCTTGGCCTGGATGGGCAGCACGACGCGGTTGTTCCGGCGGTCGATCTGCTGGCGTCCGTAGCCGATGTTGGTGCCGTCAGGGAAATAGGCGTCGAAGAAGGAATGCCCGGCCGTCGAGGTGAACTCGACGGTGAGCACGGCGCCATTGAGACAGTCGAACCGTGGGCCGCTCTTCAGCACGCCGGTCTCCGTGCTCTTTCCGGAGGGACCGGAGACGGTCCAGTTCGATGTCGAGCCCGTCTTCGTGGTTTCCCCTTTCAGGACACCACAGGTCAGACTGCTCGGCGGCGGCGGGCTCGCAGGTTTGTTCGCCGTCTGCGCATGCGCCGCTCCGGCGAGAAGGAGTGCCGCCAGGGGCAGCAACAGGGTCGTCTTCATTTCGGCAGACCGTCCAGCGCCTTCTTCGCGTCGGCATCGTTCTGGGCCGCGGCCTGCTGCAGCCAGACCTTGGCCTTCGTCACGTCCGCGGTCAGGCCGGCACCTCCCTTGGCGAGCAGCAGGCCGAGCTTGCGCTGCGCCTCCGCGAGGCCCGTTAGGGCCGCACGCTCGTACCAGTCCGCGGCCTGGGCACCGTCGTGCGGAAAGCCGCCCTTGGCGGGAAGCGTCGGGTCGTAGAACGACGCCAGTTCGACCTGGGCGGCCGCACTGCCCTGTTCGGCGGCCTGGCGGACCACCAGGAAGGCGGCCGCGATGTCGCCCGCCTTGGCGAAGTCCTGCGCCTTGGCGAGCATCGCCTCGGGCGTCGGCTTGGTGGCGAGATACTCCGCCACAGTCTCGCGCACCGATTTCGCCGGCGGCTGAGCAGCCGGGGGCTGCAGGGGCGTCGGCGCGGGCGTGGGCGCTGCGGCGACGACGGGCTCCGGCGGATGGAGGTGATTGGTCCAATAGTAATAGCCACCCCCCACCGCCAGCAGGACCAGCACGGCGGCGATCATCCAGCCCGTCGCGCCGGAGCGTTTCGGCAGATCGGCCAGGGGATCGCGTGCCGCCCGCAATTCGGGGCGTGGCGGCGGCGGGGGCGGTTCGGGGGCGACCTCCAGGGGCGGCGGGAGGTCCGGCTCGGGCGCGGGCGGCGGCGCCTGCCGGCGGCGGAGCCGCACGGTGTCGTCGTAGCGGTCCGAAGCGCCGGCGGCGCCGGACGTCAACATCGCGGGCCACGCCACGACGGTCGTGCCGACGACGCCGATATCGGGTTCGCGCACCCTCAGCCGGACGGTCGCGATGCCGGCCAGCCGGTCGCAGATCTCGGGGCCGAGATGGAATTCGAGGATGTCGCCGTTGCGCCGCACCTCGTCGGGCATCAGCCAGGTCTCGGTGCGACGCCAGCCATCGTCGGCCAGGTGCGTGTCCGGCCCCTGCTGGCGCTGGATCGAGATGGTGAGCCCCTCGGGAGCGGCGTCGAGTTCGCTCACGCGCAACAGCGCGTGACCGGGTTCCGGCAGCGGGGCGATCGTCGCGCGAACGGGCATCGAAACGCTCTAGGCCGCCACGGTGCGCAGGATTGCGCCCAGCCGGTCGTTCTGCTCGGGCGTGATCTCGCGTCCGCCCTCGTAGCCGACATTGTCCATGGCGAGCTGCAGGAAGGCGCGCATCCAGTCCTTGCAGTAGTCGGCATAGATCGGCGCCGGATTCTCGCTGAGCTGCGGGATGCCGTCGACCATGATCGTGGGCTGCTCGAACACGCGGCGCAGCGGGGCGTTGGGCGGCAGGCCCGGCCGCTGGTCGAGCGGCAGCTTGTCGAAGCCCAGCGCGCTGACATAGCCGTTCAGTGCCGAGGAGGCCGTGCGCACCTGGCGCTCGGCGATCTCCTCCCATTTGGCGTTGGCGGCATTCTCCAGTTCGCGCACCTCGTGGGAGAGCTGGTCGATCAGCTTGAGCCGGTGCGCGCCCACGATCAGCTCGTCGATCAGCCAGCCGAGATGTTGGCGATCGACGCCGAAATGCGACAGCGCCTTCTCGTCGGACCCGACGCGGCGCATGTTCTCGAGCCAGTAGTCCGCGGCCTCGCGGGCGAAGCGCTCGGCGCGGTCCTCGAGCACGCCGGAGGGCGGGGCGGTCCTGCCCGTCTCCTCGCCGAACACGTCGGCGAAGATGGCGCCGAGGTCGATCGAAGCGCCGGTCGACGCCGCCGCCGCCGGAGTCTTGCCGTTCCGGCCCAGCCCCTCGTCCGAGGCACGGGCGGTGGCGATGCGGAAATAGATCTCGCGCAGGGCCGTGTCGGCGACCTGCAGGGCGGCGACCAGCTCGCCGAACAGCTGCTGCTGGATGACGTTGGCCAGGCCCCGCAGCACCGTCTGCACGAGGTCGCGCTTCTTGGTGCGGGCATCGCCGTCGGAGGCGCTGTGGAACCCGGCCAGCCGGTCGACCAGGCGGCGCAGCTGGACCTCGAGCTGGCCGCGCACCTGGGCGCGCTTGATCGCGGGATCGCAGACCGGGATCAGGCTCCTCACCAGGTGCGCCACGCCACCGTCGTTGGCGCGGAACGCTTCGTCCCAGGCCAGTGCCGGATCGGCGAAGTGGCGGCGCACGTCCTCGTTCTCGACGAAGTGGCGACGCAGTTCGCCGGCGCGCTGGGCGAAGGTCTCGGCGATGCCGACCTCGCGGCCGCCATCATAGTCCATCAGCCGCTCGTCGATGACGGTCGGGTTGCGCAGCCAGAAGCTGTTGTTGAACGGCCTGCCGTTCCAGTCGAGCGGCCACTCGCCGCGGAAATTGTTGACCAGCGAGTTGCCGAGACGCGCGCTCCAGCGCAGACGCCGCGACTCCTCTGTCTCGCCGGCCTTCTGCTCGAACTCGCGGTCCATCTTGGTCAGCACCAGGAACAGCGCGTTCTTCTGCTTGGCGCGGTCGGCCGGCGTGGCGCCGATCGTCTGGTCGATCCAGGCCGACATCATGTCGGAGAGGTCGCGCACTTCCTGATTGCCGTCGGGGATGCACAGCAGGATGGCGCTGAGTTCGCGCTCGGCAGAATAGCGCTGGAAGAGATAGGCGACCTTGCCGCGCAGCAGGAGCTCGCGCAGCGGGTTGGCGCCTTCCGCCACGCCCTTCGACTTGGCGACGTCGTCGAGATTGGCGAGCTTCAGCCGCGACCGGGCGCCCGGAAAATCGAGCAGGTCGGTGTGATCGAAGAAGTCCCAGGGCTTTTCGTCGATGGCGACGTTCAGCTCGGCGGTCAGGGCGCAGACCAGCGAGCGCGGCAGGCGGGCGTCGGGCGCGGAACGGCCGTCGGCGCGGCGCGGACGCACCATCAGCGGGTCGTCGGCATCGGCGCCGAGGCGATCGAGCGTCAGCACGTCGACGATGCTCTTCTCGCGCGGGATCAGCGCGTCCATGCCGAGCAGCGCCTCGGGGGCATGACCGAGCTTCTGCAGCCCGTCGTACAGCGTGAGATAAAGGTCGGTGAAGGGCTGGAAGTCGTACCACAGGACCGACCACAGGCGGGCGCGGTCCTGCCCCGACAGGCGCGGCGCTAGATCGATCGCCTCGCGCCAGAAATCGGTGCGCAGTTCGGCGGTCACGCCGGCGAAGAAGGTGTCGAAATACTCGATCAGGTCGAGCACGTCGTCCGACTCGAGATCGCCGACCGGCGACGGCTGGGCCTTGGCGCGCAGCTCCGACAGGCGCTTGCGGATGGCCGCGCCGTCGGGCCGCACGAACTCGGCCTTCTGGTGATCGAAGTCGAGCAGGAAGGAATTGCCCAGGATCTTCACGATGTCGGTCTGCGTGAGCAGCCGGACCTTCACCGGGAAATCGGCCGAGCCGTCGCTGAGGCCGAGGCCGAAGCGCGTGACGAGACCGGTCGACTCGCGATTGCCCGGCGGGTTGATCTCGCGCAGGAAGTCGTAGGTCCTGTCGGCGAAACGGGCCTGCAGCGGCCGTCCGTCGCGGCTCGCGAGGATGGAGACGAGATACGACTTGCCGGCCTGGCTGGGGCCGAACACGCCCACGCACATGCGGCGGCGGGCGGCGCGCGCGAGCTTGCGACTCTGGTTGCGAACCTTCTGCAGCTCGCTCACCAGCGACGGCGCCTGCTGCGCCACGGTCGGCGACTGTTCGGCGGCGTCCTTGAGCCAGGCCACGCCCTCGCTCGCGGCGATGGCCAGTGCCTCGCAGTCCTGGGCCAGCTTGAGATCGACTGTGTCCATGATCTTCCTGGAGGTCCCTTTAACCGGTCTTGAGCATGCCCGTGTCGAGCCAGTAGCCCTCACGGCGCGGCAGTGTCTGGAGGCGCAGTGTCAGGCGATCGAGCGCGATGGCGCGGCCGTCGCGGTTGGTCACCTGACGCAGGCGGAAGCGCTCGACGTCGCCCGACTCCTTGTCCTTGGGCTTCACGCGGGCGAGGGCGATCCTGAACGGCGTCTCGCGCGCATGCCGCTCGGCATATTCCGGCTTGGCGAACTCGAGCGCATAGAGCCGCGCGGCCGGCCAGCGCACCAGGTCGAGCTGCCGCGCGCCCAACCACATGGGGCCGCGGAACTCGAAGGCGACCTCCGGCAGCTCGAACTCGCGATCGTCGAGATCGACGTCGCGGTAGATGAGGTCTTCCTTCTGCAGGCGGCCGCCGCCGTCGAGCTTGCCGATGAATTTGGCGATGCTCTTCGAACGCAGCAGGTCGGAGCGGAAGGAAAAATCCGGAAGCTGCGACTGGGCGAGGGCGGCGATCATCGCCCCCACCGCCACGGTCGTCTTGGGATCCTCGACCCGCAGGCGGGCATCGCGGAACGGATACCAGGCGCCGACACGGTACTCGTGCAGCGAGATCACCCGCTCCGGCGGCAACGGCAGCAGCTCCATCACCAGCGAACGGATGCCGGGCAGGCGCGAGGGCCGGCCCGACAGCAGCAGCACGTCGCAATCGTAGGCATGGACGATCTCGGCCAGCGGCGCCAGGACGCGGCCCATCTCAGCCCGCACCGTCTTGTCGAGGCCCGGCAGGTCGACCGGGAAGACGATTTCGCGCAGATCGAAGTTCTGGGCACCGCGCTTGCGTGCCGCCTCGTTCACGAAGGTCACGACTTCGTCGGAAGGCTTCGCGCCACCCGGGAAGAAGGTCTCGTAGGCGCGCGGCTCGGCCGCGACCACGCCCGACGCCGGATCGTAGGTCTCGGCGGCACGCAGGAACTCGAGCGCGATCGGGTGGGCGATCTGCAGCGCGAACTGCTGGCGCAGGTTGCGCTGGATTACGTCCTCGCCGCCGCGGTCGCCACCCACCAGCTCGGCCATCAGGTCGGCCGGGTTGGCGATGCCCGCAGTGCGCAGGGCGGCCTCGATCGGCGGCAGCACGTGGGCCTGCACCACGCGCAGCAGGATGTCATCGCCCGCGACGCTGAAGCCCTCGCGGAACTTCTGTTCCGGGAACAGCGTGACGGACGTGCCGGCGCCTTCCAGGCGATAGGCGTTGATGATCAGGTCAGTGGTGCCGCCGCCCACGTCGATGCTCGCGATTGTGAGCACGTCCTCGGGCGGCTTGCCGCGCGGCTTGCGCGTGACCTGGAAGAAGCGGCGGGCGTCGCCGCCGAAGTTGCGTGCGACCTCGGTGTATAGATAGACGAGCTGGGTGCAGCTCGCCTCGTCCCAGTCGGTCAGCACGCGCGGCGCCGGGGCCGCAGGATCGTCGAGCTTCCAGCCCATCATCATCCAGACGAGATCGCGGGCGGCTTCGGCGCGCTTGCGGAAGATCAGGCGTTCGGCCAGCGGCATGCCGGTCGGCAATGTGAGCACGATACGGCGCAGGCGGCGCGGCGTCTCGGCATGGGCGCGCCGGCCGCGCTGCTGCGGCGAGTTCATCAGCATCAGCGCCTGCAGCAGCACTTCGCTCAGCACGAAGGTCATCACCGAGGAGCGCGAATAGAGCGGCTCGAACACCGGCAGATGGTCCGCGGTATCGGCATCGGGATCGACCAGATGCAGCGGCTCGCCCTTCTGGTTGACGAGCTGGGCCATCGGCCCGGCAGCGGCCGGCATGGCCGTCTGGTCCTGGGCATAGGCCACGTTGAAGCGCCATTCGCGCTGTTGCGGCTCCTCGTCCCACAGATAGCGCTTGGGGCTCGACATGCCGGTATTGCCCTCGGTGCCACGCCGGCGGGCCGCCAGACGCGTCGCCTCGGGGCCGACCCGCGTCATCGTCGGCCAGACGAAGGCATCGGCACGGCCGCCGAGCCGCGAGAGATGGTTCTTGCCGAACCAGGCCTGCGCGAACTCGACGCGCGATTCGAACGGCCGGGTATGAACGACCTCGGGATGCGAGAGGTCGCGCAGCGCCAGCTCGTAGGAATCGTTCAGGTTGACGCCCAGCTCGCCGGCCGCCTCGATCAGCAGCCCGCAGGTGCGCGAATTGCCGACGTCGAGCACGAGATCGACCTCGATCGCACCGCGGCCGGGCCGCTCGGCGTCGCCCACCAGCTTCACCGGCGGAAAGTGTACGGCGGCGGCGAGCAGACCGAGGAAGGCGAGATAGCGCGCCGTGGCTTCCTGCGGCTTCTGCTTGATGTCGCTGTCGATCTCCTCCGCGGTCGCGCGCGGGTGAAGCTCATGGAAGAGCTCTTCGAGCCATTGCACCATCCAGTTCTGGCGCAGCAGCCAGTGGTTGGCGCGCTGTTGCGGCGCCAGCGCGAACAAGGCCCCGGCGGTCACATCCTTCGACGACGGCGCGAGATAGGCACGGCCCTCGGCCTCGGCGATCAGGCCGGTGTCGAAGGCCAGCACCGCGCGATAGCGGTTGCCCTGCTCGTCGCGATAGCCCGGGCCGTAGCGCGTCTCGAGATCGACCACGCGCACGCGCGCCCAGTCCGCCGGACCCTCGCGGAACTGGTTGTTGGGCCGCACCTGCAGGAACGGCACGGGCACCCACTTGTCGAGAAAGGGCGCCAGCGCGTCCTTTGCGGTGATGACAAGATTGGGATCGGCGGCGCGACGGCGGCCGTTCTCGACCACCTCGTATTGACCCCGCCCCTCGTCGAAATCGAGCTGCACGAGATCGTCGACGCCGTTCTGACCGGCGGAGTCGTGGAAGCCCCATTCGCGGACCTTCAGGCGCACGGGATCGAAGCCGAAATCGAGGAACTGGATGCCGGAACGGGCAATCAGCGTCGTCGGGCTGGGATAGCTCGGCAGGCGGGCGAGGTCGCTCATGTCACTCCGGTACGGCCATCATCGTCTTTATGTAAGGGCTCAGCGGCCGATCTGCACCTTGTAGCTGCGCGGGTCTCCGGGCTGGCTGCCCTTGCATTGCGCCGCGCCGTCGGGACCGATTTCGCAATTCACGGTGTTGCGGGCGTAGGTCTTCCCGTCGCTGCAGCGCGGGTTGCTCTTTTCCTCGATCACCAGCTTGGTGCCGTCCCATCGCGCCTCGGCGGGTGCTTCGCAGGTGGCACCGTTCTTCTGGGTAAACGACACCTTGCCCTTGCCCTTGTCGTCCAGCGTGTAGTTCGGGCGCAGATCCTTCTCGCCGGTCGCCGTGGCGAGGCCGGTACGAGAACGCCAGTCGCCCTTCAGGAAGGCGAGGTCCTGCTTCTGCTTGGCCTCGGGCGGCACCACCATCGGCTTGGGCTCGTCCTTTTTGTCGTTCCGGGCGTTGGCATCGTTCTTCGGATCGTTGGACGCGGCCGCGCTCTTGTCCTTGTTCTGCTCGTCGTGACCTTTCACGTCGGCGCTCTTGGCGTCCGGCTTGTTCGGATCCTTCGCGTCCGGACCCTGGTCGCGGGCAGCGACATCGGGATCGAGGCCGGCGCCGCGCTCGATCGGCGGCCCGCCGGGAGTGCCGACGATGACACCGCCCGGTCCGATCACGCCGGCGGCGCATTCGCCGCCACGGCGCGCCAACTCGTCTGTCAAACGCGCGAGTTCGAGGCGCAGCTCCTCGTTATCCTGCACCAGAGTGGCGACGCGGACCTGCTGGAGTTCCGCTGGCTGACGCACGGCAAGCCCCAGCGCCCGCTCGCGTGCTTCTGCTTCGATATAGGGTTCTATGCGCGGCAGATAGGGCCGCACCAGCCATGCAAGGAGCGCCAGGATCAGCATCAGCACCACGCCCAGCAGCAGCCATTGCCACCACACGGTCCGCGGGGCGGCCACGGCAGCGACTGCCGGGGCGGTGGCCATCACGGCTTCGGGGCGGGCGAGCCCGGGCGCCGCAGCCCGGATCGGCGCTGCCGCCGGCGGCGGACTGGCGAAGAACACGCCCGGCAGGGCGGCCTCGGCGGTGAATCCCCAGAAGGCCATCACCGGGCGGCCGTCGACGACGTAGAGCGTTTCCTCGCCGGGCGCGGTGAGCGCGTGACGCAGCAGACGTGCGAAGTTGTGCTCGGCGTTCGAACGCTCCACCGCTTCCATCTGGGTCGCGAGGCCCGCGATCTCGCTGTGCAGGCGATGCACCGTATCGAGGATCTCGCGACGTTCGACGTCGCCGAGATCGCCGAGGCGCTGCACTTCGCCGTCGAACGGCGCATACCAGTCGATCGTGCGGCCGCTTGGCTCGGCCTCGGGGACTGCCAGAAGGTCGGCATGTTCGCGTGACAGACGGGCAGCGATGGCGGCGCGCAACTGGCCCGCGGCTCGCCATACCGGCTCGCCGGCAAGCCCGAGCGCGCGGTAGCGCTGCAGTGGTTCACTGACCAGTAGCGGACGTGCGGCCATCTCAGCTCCTCACCGTCGGCCCCCACGCGGGCAGGAAATGGCATACTCCCAGCGCGTACCGAGAAATTGACCCGTTACGATGACATCGACGGAATAGTCTCCGGCAACCGGATTCCAGTTGAATCCGAAGCCACCGGGACCGCTGCGTGGTCCGCCGGTACCGGCAATCTGTCGGCCGCGATAGATGACCTTGATGTCGTCGGGCGCATTGAAGAGTTGGAAATTCAGCGCCACGAAGCCCGGCTTGTCGCCGAGATAGTGCTTGTTGTGTGTCACGCCTTCGCCACCGGAATCGCCCGACCAGTCGCAGGGAAGCTGGCCCGGCGGCGGCCGATTGACGGGCGGCGCGGAGGCCTGCTGCTGCGGCTTGGGGGTGGGCGGAGGGGGCGGTGGTTTGGGCGGATCGACCTTGGCGACGGGCGGCGGGGCTGGCGGCGGCTTGGGCGGCTCGATCGGCTTGCATTGTTCCAGCTTGTCCTTCAGCTCGGCTTCGAGCGAGGCGAGGTCGACCTTGAGCTTGCGCTCCTCCTCGACGGCCGAGTCGAGGGCGGCCTTCAGCAGCGGCGTCGGGTCCGGCGGCGCTTCGGGCGCTGGCGGGGCCGGCGTCTCGAGCGTGGCGACGGTCACCGAAGGATCGACCGGCACGCAGGTTCGCAGAAGCCACGAGGTCAGGAGCAGCAGGAGAAGAAGCAGCAATCCGAACAGCAAGGCGCGAACCCAGGGCGCCCAGCCGACGATCTGCGTCGCGGGCAGCATCGCCGCGCCCGGTGCGCTGGCGAATACGGCCTCACGGATGGCGGCCGGGGGAACCGCCGCCAGCTGGAAGGGCTGGAGGCTCGCCGCGGCATCGGCCTCGTATCCCCAGGCAACGATCACCGGCTGCCCGTCGACCACGAAGACGAAATCGTCCGACGGGCGCGACGTCGAGAGTTCCAGCGAGCGCCCGATGAGGCGGGCCTCCTCGCTGGTCTGCGAGCCCATGAGTTGCGCGGCCAGCGATCGTATGGCGGAGAGCCGCTCCTCGGCGATGCGCAGGACCTCCGCGCGTTGCTCTTCGCTCAGCTCCGCGAGGCGCTGCACGGTCCCGCCGTGCGGCGCGTACCAGTCGATGCCGTCACCGGACTCGCGCAGCTGCGGATCGGCCAGCAGATCGGATGCACCGTCGCCGAGACGCCGACGAATGACGGATAGCAACTGGCCTGCGACCGCATGCAGGGGTTCGCCCCGTACGCCCAGCGGGCGCACACCCAGTCGGGTCGTCATCAACAGAGTGGGGCGTTCGCCCATGGGTGCCTGAGGTCGGACTTATGATGGCTGGCTGAAGCCTCATAACATCGTTCGAATCCGGCGGGTTTATGTCGGATTGAACACCGAACCGCGGTGAATCAGCCCGGGCTGAGGAAGGCCGTGCCGCTGGTCGCGTCGATTCGCACAATGGGTGTCGCGAACACGGCCGAGAGCCTCTGCGGGTCCAGAGTCTCCCGCGTCGGTCCCAGATTTGTCACACGGCCCTTTTCGACGATCCCGACGCGGTCGGCATAACGCGCCGCCATGTTGAGATCGTGCAGCACGGCGAGCACGCCCAACCCCCGATCGACGCGACGTCGTGCGCTGGCGAGCGCGGCGTGCTGGTGCGAAAGGTCGAGGCCGGTGATCGGCTCGTCGAGCAACAGGAACGGCGTGGCCGCCGGATCGGCGTCGCATTGGGCCAGCACGCGGGCAAGCTGCACGCGCTGGCGTTCGCCGCCGGACAGTACGGTGTAGGGCCGGTCGGCGAACGCCAGTGCCTCGGTCTCGGCGAGCGCCCTTTCGGCCAGCGCCTGCATCTGCCGCTCCGACAGGCTGCCGCGAAAGGCGAGCAATCCCAGCATGGCGATCTGCAGGCCGGTGAAGTCGAAGGCTACCGCCGAATGCTGCGGCAGCACGGTGCGGCGGCGAGCCAGTTCCAGCTTGCTCCACTGCGACAACGGTCGTCCGTCGAGCAGGATCTCGCCGGAGGACAGCGGACGGTCCCCCGCCAGCGCGTTGAGCAGGGTGCTCTTCCCGGCGCCGTTCGGTCCGATGATCGCCACGAGCTCGCCCGGCGCCACGTCGATCGAGACGTCGCTGAGCAATGGCCGCGTGCGGGCGCGCACCTCGACACCGATGGCCTGCAGGAGTTTCACAGTCCACCTCGTGCGGCGCGGCTGGCCAGCAGCCACAGGAAGAACGGGCCGCCCACCAGAGCCGTGAGCACGCCGATCGGCAGTTCGGCCGGCGAGACCATGGTGCGGGCCAGCGCATCGGCCAGCACGAGGAAGGCCCCGCCGAACAAGGCGGCCGCCGGCAGCAGCGTGCGGTGG
Organism: uncultured Reyranella sp.; assembly: GCA_964588065.1. Classification (GTDB taxonomy): domain Bacteria; phylum Pseudomonadota; class Alphaproteobacteria; order Reyranellales; family Reyranellaceae; genus Reyranella. Next base: position 11,147 of record CAZPOS010000018.1, on the reverse strand, counting down.
GACGGGCCCAGCAACAGCCTGACGATGTGCGGGGCAATCAGCCCGACGAAGCCCACGATACCGGAGATCGCCACGCCGGCGCCGACCGCCAGCGCCACCTGCGCCACGAGGCGCTTCTTCAGGCGCTCGACATCGACGCCGACATGGCCGGCTTCGCGCTCGCCCAGCGCCAGCGCGTCGAGCAGATGCGCCGTCGGCAGCAAGGTCGGCACACTCACCACGAGGATCAGCAGGGCGGGCAGGATGGCGACCCAGGTGACGGAGCCGAAGCCTCCCATCGTCCAGAAGATGAGCGTGCGAAGCTGCTGGTCGTCGGCGACGAAGACCAGCATGCCGATGCCCGCCGACGTCAGCGCATTGATGGCAATGCCCGCCAGCAGCAGGGTGCCGACCAGAGTCACGCCTTCGCGCGCGGCGATGCGGTAGACGACCACCGTGGCCGCGAGTCCGCCGAGAAAGGCGGCGACCGGCAGGCACCAGGGACGCAGCTCCGCCGGCACGACGTGCATGACCCTCTCGCCGAGCACGATCGTCGACACCGCGGCGAGAGCGGCGCCGCTCGACACGCCGAGCAGGCCGGGATCGGCCAGCGGGTTGCGGAACAGGCTCTGCATCGCGGCCCCCCCGGCGGCCAGTGCGGCGCCGACCGCAAAGGCCGCGACCACGCGCGGAGCACGAATCGCATAGAGGACGGCCGCCGTCGTGTCGTCGAGCGGGGCACTCGACAGGCCGACCGCCGACAGGATCTGGCCGAAGCCGACGGGAAAGGCGCCGATGCAGAGGCTGGCGACCACGCTCGCCAGGGCGGCGAGTGCGAACAGCGGGATCGGGCGGCGCAAGGCGAATGCGGTCACGGTGCGCGGGCGAGGTCTGGATGCAGCGCCATGGCCAGTTCCCGGGCCGCCTCGGGCGTACGCGGACCGAAGCCCAGCAGGAGCAGCGTATCGAACTCGATGATCCGGCCGGCCTTGCCGGCCGGCGTGCGATTGAGCGAGGGCTGGTCGAGGATGGCCTGTTTGCCGCCCATCGCCTCGACGGTCTGGCGGGTCACCAGCACGAAGTCGGCTCGGGACGCGATCACCGACTCGGGAGTCAGCGGCCGGTAACCGGAATAGCCGTCGACGGCGTTGATGCCGCCGGCCAGCTTGATGATGCCCGCGGCGGCGGTGTCGCGGCCGGCGGCCTGAGGCGCACCGCCTGTCATCGACAGCAGGAACAGCACGCGCGGACGTTCGGCCGCCTTCGCGAGCGCCGCCGCCAGCGATGCCATGGCCTCCCGCCCCCTGGCGATGAGAGCATCGGCTTCGGCGACCTTCCCCGTCACCTTGCCGATGGCGGCGATCTTCTCGACCACGCTGTCATAATCGTAGTGATCGGGCAGGATCATGATCTCGATGCCGGTCGCCTTGAGCTGGTCGAGCGCGCCGGCCGGTCCGGCCGCCGTCGTCGCGATGATCAGGGTCGGCTTCAGCGAGAGCACGCCCTCGGCCGACAGCGCGCGCATGTAGCCGACCTGCGGCAGCTTGCGCGCCGCCTCGGGATACATGCTGGTCGTGTCGACGCCGACCAGCATCTTCTCGGCACCCAGCGCATAGATGATCTCGGTGATGGAGCTGCCGACCGACACGATGCGGGGCGGCTGCTGCGCATTGGCGGGAAGCGCCGCGGCAGCCGCCGCGCCGAGTCCCATGCCGAGGACGGTGCGGCGCTTCATCACGAGGCCGCCTGCTTCTCGACGGTCGCGACGATGCTGCGCCACGCCTCGAGCTCCGGCTTGCCGGGCTTGCGGGCGCCGAACATCAGCAGGATGTTGCGGTTGTGGGCGTCGAAGGCCTCGATCGAGGTGACGATGCCGTCCTCGGTCGGCTTGCGCACGGAGAAGACGCGAGCGATGCCGTCTTCGCGCAGGTGCATGTTGAAGTCGGGATCGAGGACGTTGAACCAGCCATGGGCATCGACCAGGTGCTTCACCGGACCGGTGTGGATCTGGATGCAGCCGTGGCTGCCGACGAAGACCATGATCGGCGTGCCGCCGGCGGCAGCGGCTTCGAAGGCTGCGCGCAGCGCGCGTACCGGCAATTCACGGGCAAGATCCTCACCCACCAGGCGCAGCGCCTGGACGCGCCCGACCCCGAACCGGCCCAGCATGCCGAAGAACTCGTGCGTGTCCTTCATGCCGAGCCAGGCGGAGCGCAGGCCTTCGACGTCGATTTCAGGGTCGGGCCGGTCGATTGCGCCGGCCTTGCGTGCCGCGATCTTCAATTCGCCCGGCGCCGAGGTGTAGCGTGCGATCAGGGCGTCGAAGGCCGGACGATCGGTTTCGTCGGTGGCGTAGATCTTGTGCACGGCATCGCCTGCGCCGTCGAAGAACTGCAGGCTGAGCCGCTCGCCCTGCTGCAGTGGCTCGCGCACCGCGAAGCCATGTTTCCAGGCGTTCAGGAAAAGGCGCAGGTCGATATCGGGTCCCAACACGATCCCATGATGGCCTTCGACGTCGACGCCCTCGAAGCGCCCATGGCGCTCGTGCACGCAATGGTCGTTGCGGGTCAGGCACATCACGCGGCCGACGCCGGGCATGTCGTTCAGGATGCCACGCCAGTCGGGCTTCAGCGGCGTCGCGGTCCGGCCCACGCCCAGCGCGACCAGTTCGGCTTCGCTGACGCCGAGGGTTGCCGCGGCGTCACGGATGCGCAGCGCCGGCTTCTCCCCGCGCAGGACGTTCCAGCGGGTAGCGAGATCCGCATTCGAGGGTGAGAGCATCAGACTGTCCTTTCAACGAAGATGAAAACGAACCGGGATTTCCACCCAGGCGGCAACCGGATGGCCGTCCCGGAGGGCCGGAAGGAAATGCCAGCCGCGCACGGCGGTGAGTGCCGCGCGATCGAGCAGGGGGAAATTGCTGCTGCGCCACAGCACGATCTCCGCAGCGGCGCCGTCGGGTTGCAGGCGCACCCGCACCAGGACCTCGCCCTGCTGACCGAGCTCGATGGAGCGAGGCGGATAAACGGCCGGTGTGGGCGGAATCCGGAACCTTGGCTTTCCCTCGAACACGACGAGCGACGAGGAGGAGGCGGCCTGCTGCTGCGTGATGCTGGCGTTGCCGACGTCGGGGGAGGGGGCCTTCGTGACCGCCGCCTGCGCCGCCGGACGCGGCGCCGCCGCCGGCTTGGGCTGGGGCGGCTTCGGCTTGGGCGGCGCGACGGGCTTCAACTCGGCGGCGGTCGGCGGCGGCGGTTCGTCCGGGGGAGGCAGATCGAGTTTGATCTCGGGCTCCACGGCGGCGACCTCCTGCGGCGGCGGGGGTGGTTCCGGCTCGGGCTCCGGTGTCGCCTCGGCTTGCTCGACCGGTGGCGTCGGTGGCTCGGGGGGCTGTTGCGGTTCGGCGGGTGTCTCGGGCTGATCGGCTTCCGCCGCGGGTCCGGCGATGGGCGCTGCGAGAGACAGCTCGACCATCAGCGCCGGCTGGTCGTCGTTGGCGCTGCTGCCGGACATGCCGGCGAGAAAAAGGGGAACGATGGCCAGCCCATGCAGCGCGAGCGACAACGCCACCGGCACGCGCGGACCGCGTGCCGGTGGCGCCGGCAGTCGCTCGGCGGAGAGGGCCGCCGGGACTACCATTTGGCCAGAAGGTTGACGCCGAAATACCGGCCGGGCTGGGCATAGAGATCGAGTTGCGGATTGGTCGGCGTGATGCCGATCGTGTCCGGCGCGTTCCAGTACTTGGCGTTGGTGATGTTGAAGGCGCCGGCGTTGATCTTGAAGTGATCGTTGACGACGTAGCCGACGGTGGCATCGAGATTGAAGTAGGCAGGCGCCTGGAAGTAGGTCGGGCTGCTGACCTGGGTATGGGCGGCGGCCACCGTACCGATGAGCTGCGCCGTGAGGCCCTTGTCGAAGCCGTAGCGGATGCGGGCCTGTGTCGTCCACGGCGACACCGAGTCGACCGGCAATCCCGTCTTCGTGTCGGTGCCCTGTGCGAAGGCCGTCCAGCCGGCGACCGCCCACTCCGGCGCGAAGCGATACTCGCCGCGCGCTTCGATGCCCCAGATCGTCACGTTGGTGAGATTGACGTACTGGTACTGCGTGACCGGACCCACCATGCCGACCACGGCGGTTTCGAGGAAGTTGTTGTAGAGGTTGTAGAAGCCCGTGAGCTGCCAGCTCGAGCCGTTCTCGTACTTGCCGCGGAAGCCGATCTCGAAAGAGTTCGCCGTTTCCGGCTTCAGGTTGGCGTTGGGCAGGATCTGGTAGAACGACGCGGCATTGGTGAAGCCGAAGTTGGCGTTGTCGTACGGTGGCGCGCGGAAGCCCGTGGCATACTGGAAGTATGCCGAGTACGTATCGTCGAAGTGGTAGAGCAGGCCGAGCTTGGGCGAGGCCGACACGTAGGTGGTGGCCGACGGCACGGCGTTGAGCGTGGCACCCGTCGAGTTCCAGAAGTACTTATCCGGATTGGGCGTCATGTTGTAGTAGTCGAGGCGCACCGCCGGCGTGATCTTCAGGCGCCCGCCCAGTGCGCTGATCTCGTCCTGGACGTAGATGCCGGCCTGCACTGTGTCTGTGTCGGGGAAGTTCTTGTTCGGATAGAGCTCGCCACCGACGGAGTTCGTCGTGGCGCCGGTCGCCAGCGTGATCTGCGTGCGGTTGCGCGGCCGCGTCGTGGTCGTCCACGAGAAGCTGAGACCGTAGGTGAAGAAGTTGTCGAGGCCGCCGATCTCGCGATCGGTGTGCATCTGCAGTTCGCCACCCGCCACGTTCTGCGTGTAGTAGAACTGCGAGGTGCGGGCATTGCTGGGCACGATGCTGGTGGTGCCGCCACGCAGCGTATAGGTATCGGCCTGCGTATAGACGGAGTTGAAGTAGGCGAGGAAGCTCAGCCGGTCGACGAAGCCGATCGGTGCGTTGTGCTCCCACTGGGCGCTGATCCTGTATGTGTTGGTATAGTCCTGCCCCCACTCGTCGTAGATTCGGGCGAACAGGCTGGGGAAGGTGCCGACGGCGGACAGGACGTTGGTGCTCTGTCCGCTCTGGTTGTAGGAGCCGGTGAGGCGGATCGTGTCGACTTCCGTCGGCTTGATCACCAGCTTGGCGAAGAAGTTGTTGTTGTACCAGGTCGTGGGGTTCGGGCTGACCGTCGTCTGCGCCGGCTGGAATTCCTGCCCGTCGCGCCGCGTGTAGATGCCCATGAATTCCACGTTGCCGGAGCGGACGGCGCCGGTGAACGATTCGGAGAATTGCAGGTTGGCGCCGCTGTAGGCAGCCTTGACGCTGGCATAGACGTCCTTGCCGTCGCGCATGTAGTCGCCGGGATCCTTGGTCGTGTAGGCCACCACGCCGCCGATCGCGTCGGACCCATAGAGCGCCGATGCGGGACCGCGGATGATCTCGACTCGCTTGATGTCCTCGAGGTCGGGCTGCTCGCGCGAATAGGTGCCGGCCCCCTGGTTGCTGTCGGGGAAGTCGGGTGTGCGCATGCCGTCGACCATCAGCAGCACGCGGTTGCCGCCGATGCCGCGAATGACGAAGTTCTGGAAGCCGGCGCGGTTGGGGTTGTTGCCGATCGTGACGCCGGGCTCGTTGCGGACGAGGTCGCGGACGTCCTGCATGTTCTCGCGATCGATGTTCTCGGTCGTGATCACCGAGACGGTGGCCGGCACGTCGTCGAGCGGCCGCCGGCTGCGCATCGCCGCGGTCGTCACGGCGTCGAGCTGCGTGGGAACGGCCTGGGTGGCCGGTGGCGCCTGGGTCGGATCGGCAGACGGTGATGTCGTCGGTGATTGTGCCCAGGCGGGCACGGCAAAAGGTGCGCAGATGGCCGTCGTGGCCATCAGCGTAAAGACGATGCGCAGCTTCATTTGAGCCAGGTCCCCAAGGAAAAAAGGACGCCTGGCTCGCGGGACCCTCGCAGGGCCGGCTGGCTGGGCAGTTTGACCGAGGAGGGATGGCCCCTCGGGGTCTCCGAATTACTTCGTCAGAATCAGTTTGTTCGAGGCGGTGAGGCGCAGCCGGTAGAGTTCGACGCCGTGGCGGATCATGAGTTCGCGCCGTCCCTGGAGAAGCGCGGCGCTCTCGATGGCGGGAATGGTGACGGTTTCCAGCCTGTCGCTCTGCGCATCCGATGCACGAAGGGGGCGGGTCATCTGGTTCATGTCGCGTCTCGTTCTGCTTTAGCCTTGCGAACGACTCTTAATTGCATAAACTGGAGCAACAGTCAATATCCTTCAATGCGGGTGAAGCCATGGAAATCGTTCAGGAACAGAAGCTTGGCGGTGCAGGTCCGGCACCGGCAAAGGGCTGTGGCAGACCCGGCTGCTCCTGCGCGCTGCCTCTCAGCGAGCGGTTCGTCCTCTGGGCCCTGCGTCAGTGGCAGCAGGACCGCGCGCTGCCTCGAGAAGGCTCGACCCTGCATCGCGGCTTCAAGGTCGCGGGCGTTCTCGAGGCCCTTCCGGACTTCGCGATCGCCATGGACGCCTTCCTGTTCGGTGCGCGGCGCGCCATGCGGATCCACCGGCCGGCCTGTTCGAGCGTCAGCCACGACGAGGCGGTCCTGGTCGCGCTCTGCGGTCTCGCCCAGGCCGACCATGACGCGCCGCTGCTGGCGTCGCTCGACATCATGATGGCGCCGACTGCGTCCCGCGTGGCCGCGATACGACTCAAGACCTTTGCCGTCGCGCTGGCCGCGGCGGGCCTCCGCATCGCGCCGCCGGCCGGTGACGCCGGCGGGCGCCTCAATTGAAAGCCGCTGCCATGAACGCACCGATGCCCGATCGCCTCTCCGACCTGCAGCATGCGATGCGCGTGATCGCCGATGCCGTCGAAGGATTGCCCGCCGAGTGTCGCGACCTCGCCGGCAACGCGCTGCTCAACGTCGCCGCCGAGGCGGTTGCCCAGGATGTCGGCTGCACCGAAGCCGGCCGCATTTTCGCCCGGCTGGGCGATCTCCTCTCGCGCGGCCTGCAGCCGCCCGCGCAGGAGGCGGTCTCGCTCTCCGGCTTCGATGCATGACGACGGACTGGTTGAGTTTCGCAGGTTCCGGCTCTCGCTGAAAAGGCCGGATCCCCGCGAATAAACGAAACAAACGAAATAAACGAATCAGTCGAAGCGGGAGTCGCACCCCCGGAAGCGGTATCTTGTTACCGCGGATGGGGCAATGTTTCCGGCCGGTGGCTGCAAAAACCCGTTCCGGCAGCCGGTTAGATCTCGATTCGGCTGCCCAGCTCGACCACGCGGTTGGTCGGCAGGCCGAAGAAGTCGCCGGCGCTCGCGGCGACGCGCGACAGGGCGAGGAAGAGCTTCTCCTGCCAGCGCGGCAGCAGCGGCTTGCTCGCCTCCATGTAGGTGTTGCGCCCGATGAAGTAGGAGGTTCTCATCGGGTCGACCGGTATGCCCTTGTCCTCGAGCAGGGCCAGCGCGCTCGGCACGTCGGGCTGCTCCATGAAGCCGTAGTGCAGCACGACCCGGTGCACGCCCTTGCCGAGATGCGTCACCTGGCTGCGTCCCTCCGTGGAGACGTAGGGAATGTCGCCGACTTCGATGCTGAGCAGCACGACGTGCTCATGCAGAACCTCGTTGTGCTTGAGATTGTGCATCAGCGACCGCGGCGCATTGTTCGACGTCGCGGTCAGGTAGACCGCGGTGCCCTGCGGCCGGTGCACGCGGGCCGGATTGATGCTCTCCAGCAGCGTTTCGAGGGGGAGCGCCTCCGCCTGCTCGTGCCTGGCCACGGCCGCCCGGCCGGTCCGCCAGGTCCACATGCAGAGGAAGATTACCGCGGCGATCGCCAGCGGCACCCAGCCGCCGTCGAGGAACTTCAGCATGTTGGACGAGAGCAGGGCCAGGTCCAGCGTCATGAAGCCGCCGAACACGAGGATGCAGAGCGGCCAGCCCCAGTTCCAGCAGCGCAGCGCCAGCACGGCGACCAGCGTGCTGGTGATCAGCATCGTGCCGGTGACGGCGATGCCATAGGCCGAAGCGAGGTTGGTGGACGACTTGAACGCCATGATCAGGATGACGACGCCCACCATCTGCAACCAGTTCACCACCGGGAGATACACCTGTCCGAACTCGCTGGCCGAGGTGTGCCGGATGTGGACCCTCGGGCTGAGGCCGAGCAGGGCCGCCTGCTTGGCCATCGAGAAGGCGCCCGAGATCGTCGCCTGCGAGGCGATCACCGTGGCGGCGGTGGCGAGACCGACCAGCGGATAGAGCGCCCATTCGGGAGCGAGGTTGAAGAAGGGGTTGGCGAGCGCGGTCGGGTCGCTCAGGATCAGGGCACCCTGTCCATAGTAGTTGAGCAACAGCGCCGGCAGCACGAGGCCGAGCCAGGCCATGCGGATGGGCCGGGCGCCGAAATGGCCCATGTCGGCATACAGCGCCTCGGCGCCGGTGATGGCGAGCGTGATCGCGCCCAGCGCGACGAAGGCGACGAACTTCTCGCGCAGGGCGAAGCCGACGGCATGATGGGGCGACAGCGCCGCCAGCACTTCGGGGCGCTGCACGAGTTGGTGCACACCGAGCACCGCCAGCACGACGAACCAGATCAGCGTTATCGGGCCGAACCACTTGCCGATGCCGCTGGTGCCGAAATGCTGCACCGAGAACAGCGCGACGATGACGCCGACCGCGATCGGGATCACCATCGGCTGGAAGGCCGGGGTGGCGACCGTCAGGCCCTCGACGGCACTCAGGACGGAGATGGCCGGCGTCAGCAGGCAGTCGCCGTAGAACAACGCGGCCCCGGCGACGCCCAGCATGAGATAGAGGCGGCGACGCCACGGCGACGAGATGTTGGCCAGGCTCGAGACCAGCGCCATCAGCGCCAGCACGCCGCCCTCGCCCTTGTTGTCGGCGCGCATGACCACGGCCACGTATTTCAGCGTGACGACGATGATCAGGGCCCAGGTGATCAGCGACAGCATGCCGAGCACGTTGTCGTGCGTCGGCTGGATGCCGGTGTACTCGCTGAAGCATTCCTTGACGGTGTAGAGCGGGCTGGTGCCGATGTCGCCGAAGACGACGCCGAGAGCCGCCAGGGTCAGCGCCGCGCGGCGCCGCCGGCCGGCAGGTTCAACTACTGTGCCGCTGGCGGCCATCGTTCGGTCAACTCTCCCCTTGGACGATTGATCCTAGCCGCGAATTCCCGGACGCTGCAGTCCAGAAATCGTAACAAAGGAGGAATCCATGGCGAAGAGCGAGAACTACCGGAAGGGCAGCGAGATGCGCGCCCAGCTGATGGGCGAGAAATTCGCCGACGCCATGAACAAGTCGGTCTACGACGATCCGATGATGCAGAAGTTCGGCGACTATGCCCGCGAGGCGGTGTTCGGCATGCTGTGGTCGCGCCCCGGCCTCGACCTCAAGACCAAGACCCTGATCTGCGTCATCTCCGACACCGCGCAGGCGCGCTGGCCGGAACTCGCCATCCACCTGCGCATGGCTCGCCGGCAGGGCTGGACGGAGGATGAATTGTCCGAGGCGTTGATGCATCTTTGCGGCTATATCGGCCTGCCGTCGGTGCGCGAGGCGCTGCTCACCGCCAAGGAAGTGTTCGAGGAACTGCGCAAGGAAAGTTAACGAGGAACCTCACCCTGAGGAGCGGCGCAGGCCGCGTCTCGAAGGGTGGGCACCCGCACTGTGGCCGGTCCTTCGAGACGGCCGCTACGCGGCCTCCTCAGGACGAGGGGATATGATGATGCTGATGACGGTGAGCGATCTGCCGCTCGAGAGGATTGCGCGCGGCAAGGTGCGCGATGTCTATGCGGTGGATTCCGACCGGCTGCTTCTGGTCGCGACCGACCGGGTGAGCGCCTACGACGTGGTGATGGCCGAGCCCATCCCGCAGAAGGGCGCCGTACTCACGCAGGTCAGCGCCTGGTGGTTCCGCCAGCTGGGCGACCTCGTCGATCATCACATGATCTCGGCCGACGCCGACGAGATTATTGCGGCGGTGCCTGCCCTGAAGGGCCATCGCGCCGAGATCGCCGGCCGTGCCATGCTTTGCCGGCGCGGTACGGTGTTTCCGATCGAATGCGTGGTCCGCGGCTATATCACCGGTTCGGCCTGGCGCGAGTATGCCAAGGCGGGGACCCTGGCCGGGGAAACGCTGCCGAAGGGGTTGAAGGAGAGCGGCCGCCTCGATCCGCCGATCTTCAGCCCGGCGACCAAGGCCGAGAGCGGGCACGACGAGAACATTACCGTCGCCGAGATGCAGAAGGTGCTTGGCGTCGAGGCCACCGCCGAACTCGAACGGCTGACGCGCCTCGTCTACACGCGCGGCCGCGACGTCGCCCTGAAGCAGGGCATCATCATCGCCGACACCAAGTTCGAGTTCGGTCGCACCGCCGACGGCAATATCCTGCTGATCGACGAGGTGATGACCCCGGATTCCTCGCGCTTCTGGCCGCTCGACGGCTACGAGGAAGGGCGGCCGCAGCCCAGCTTCGACAAGCAGCCGCTGCGCGACTGGCTCGACGTGGAGCGCCACGCCGGTCGCTGGAACGGCGAGGCGCCGGCGCCGAGACTGCCGGCGGAGGTCGTCGAGGCGACCAGCAGGAGGTACCTGGAGGCCTATCGGCGCCTGACCGGCGCCGAGCTGTCGGTTTAAGAACCAGCCTCCTCCCCCGACAGACGGGGGAGGAAGCCGGTTTCTCGGGTCTTACTGTGCGCTGCGGGCCAGACGGGCGCTGCGCAGGACAAGGCGCTCACGTACCCAGAGGAGGAGCGCGGCGAACGGCAGCCAGCCGATCCAGCGGACGGCTTCCATCAGATACTCGCCCTGGGTGGTGGCCATCAGATAGTCGGCCTGAACCTTCCAGACACTGGCGGCGACCTCGAAGCCCAGCATCCAGATCAAGATGGCCGGCAGGAGCAGGGTCAGCGGCTTCATCTGGTCGCTGAGGCGCTCGTTGTACCAGGGCGCCAGCGCGATCGAGAAGGCGAGCACCGCCAGGATCAGCTTGGCGGCCGGATGGGCCTCGAACCACGGCAGCAGCATCGGCTCGCGGGTGATCATGCCGTAGGCGGTCCAGCACAGCACCGCGCCGCCCACCAGGATCACCGAGGGGTAGCGGTCGACCAGCTTGATCACGAGCTGGCTGCCCCAGACGATGATCGGCACGCTGATCGCGAGGCCGATCAGGATCAGCAGG
>CAZPOS010000017.1:1089-40797 GCA_964588065.1 uncultured Reyranella sp. | reverse complement strand
GCCGCTCAGCACCGCCGAGCCGCCGATATAGGCCGAGCGCGAGCCCATCGAGCCGACGCCGCCCACCCGGTCGGAATCGCCCATGGCGATCTCGATCTGGGACGGGTCGATGCCGAGGAGTTCCGAGGCCAGCTGGGTGAAGCTGGTCTGCAGCCCCTGCCCCATGCCCTGGGTGCCCATCCAGATGACGACCTTGCCGTCTTCCTTCACCTCGTAGTGCGCCATCTCGTTCATGACGTTGGCCGAGGTCCATTCGACATAGGAGGCAAGGCCACGGCCGTAGAGTTTGCCACGCTTCTCGGCCTCTGCCTTGCGAGCGGCGAAGCCGTCCCAGTCCGCCGCTTCGAGCGTCTTGGTCAGGAAGAGGTTGAAGTCGCCGGAATCGTACTTCTCGCCCATCGCCGTCGTGTAGGGCATCTGCGAGGGCTTCACGAAGTTGCGCCGCCGCAGTTCGGCCGGATCGATGCCGATCTGGCGCGCCGCGGTGTCCATCAGCCGCTCGAGGTTCAGGATGCACTCGGGCCGGCCGGCGCCGCGATAGGCTCCGATCGTGGCGGTATTGGTGATGACACAGGTGATCCTGAGATCGACCATCGGGATATCGTAGGTGCCGGTCGTCACCTTCGGGCCGACGAACAGCGGGATGACCACGCCGCCGCGCGACGGATAGGCGCCGATATTGGCGAAGGCCTCCATCCGCAAGCCGAGGATCCTGCCGTCCTTGTCGAAGGCCATGGACGCCTTGTGGAACTGGTCGCGGCCGGCGGTCGTGGCGGCAAATTCCTCGCTGCGCTCGGCGCGCCAGCGTACGGGACGCTTCAGCACCTTGGCCGCCCAGACCGCCACCGCCTCGTCCGGCTGGATGCCGACCTTCATGCCGAAGCCACCGCCGATGTCACGGACGACGACGCGCACCTTGTCCTTGGGCATCTTGAGGATGACGTCGCACAGCGTGTCGCGCGTCACCGAGGGATTCTGGCTGCCGATATGGACGATCAGCCGGTCGTTTTCCCATTCGGCCATCACCGCGCGCGGTTCCATGGCGTTCACGATCAGCCGCTGGTGCACGATGTCGAGCGAAACGATATGGGCGGCGCTCTTGAAGACCTCCTCGGCCTTGGCGTGGTCGCCGAACTTGTTATAGCCGGCAATGTTGCCGGGAGCGCCGGCCCAGACCTGCGGCGCGTCCGGCTTCAGCGCATCCTCTATCTCGGTGACCGACGGAAGCTGCTCGTAGTCGATCTCGACCAGCTCGACGGCGTCCTGCGCCTGCTCGCGCGTGTCGGCGACGATCGCGACCACCGCCTCGCCGACATAGCGCACGACCTCATGCGCCAGCGACCGGCGCGGCGTCATCTCGGGCTTGCTGCCGTCGGCCGCCGGGAACATCGTCGGGAAAGCGAAGTTGCCGACGCCGTCCTTTTCCATGTCCGCCCAAGTGTAGACCGCGACCACACCGGGCGCCGCCTTGGCGGCTTCGGTGTCGATCTTCAGGATTTTTGCATGGGCATGCGGAGAACGGACGAGAACCACATGGGCCTGGTTCGGCCGCGAAAGATTGTCGGTGAATCCACCGGTTCCCGTCAGCAGACGGTCGTCCTCGACACGCTTGATGTACTGAGCCTTGCCAAAAACCGCCATACGCCACTCCCGCCGCGAAATCCCATCGGATCGGCCGGACTATAGCGGCGAAGCAGCGTCCCACAAGTCAGCGCGACGGATCGCCCCGTGGATGAGGCGCGGATCAGGAACGGAGGCTGGGCATCTCAGGCAGCGGCACGATGCGGATTCCGGCCGCCTCCAGCCCCTGGCGGACCGCCGTCGCGACGGTCACGGCCGTCGGGCCGTCGCCATGCACGCAGATGGAATCGACCTGGCAGGGGATGCGCTTGCCCGAGGTCGAGTAGATCGCCTGCTCGTCCACCATGCGCCGGACATGCTCGACCGCCTTCGTCGGGTCCTTGATCATCGAATTGGCTTCCTTGCGCGGCGTCAGCAGGCCGGCATCGGTGTAGGTCCGATCGGCGAACACCTCCTCGGCGACCCGCAGCCCATGCTTTCGGGCGGCCTTGCCCTGCTCCGTGTTCGCCTGGGCGAGGAAGATCAGGTCGCGGTCGACCGCCCGGGTCGCGCGGGCGATCGCCTCCGACATCTCCGGGCTCTCGGCCGACATGTTGGCCATCATGCCGTGCGGCTTCATATGGGTGACCTTCGCGCCATGGAGGGCCGCAATCGCCTGCAGCGCGCCGATCTGGTAGGCGATGTTGGCCTCCAGCTCCTTGATCGTGAGGTTGATGACGCGGCGGCCGAATCCCTGCAGGTCGGCGAAGCCCGGATGAGCCCCGATCGACACGCCGTTCTGCGCGCAGAGCTTGACCGTATCCATCATCACCACGGGATCGCTGGCATGAAAGCCGCAGGCGACGTTCGCCGAGGCCACGATCTTCAGGACCTCGCCGTCATTGCCCATGACCCAGGGGCCGAAGCTCTCGCCCAGGTCCGAATTGATGTTGACGTGTCCTGCATTGGTCGCGGCGGCCATGGGAGACTCCCTCAATCTGAAGCGCTATCCTACCAGATGTGAGCGTTCGATACCTATCCTGCGGCGATACCGCCTTCACCGTCGAGTTCGGCAACGAGATTTCTCCCGAGATCAATGGCCGGGTCATGGCACTCCACACAGCGATCGGCCTGGCCCGCGAGGCCGGCGAGATCTCGGGCGTGATCGAGACCGTGCCCACCATGCGGTCCCTGATGGTGACCTACGATCCGCTTTCGACCTCGCGCGCCGATCTCCAGCCCCAGGTCGATGCGCTGATCGCCCGTGGCCTGCCGGCCGACGCGGTGAGCCGCCATGTCACCCTCCCCTGCTGCTACGACGATCCGGAATTCGCGCCCGACCTTGCCGAGGTCGCGGAGCGTACGAAGAAGTCGCCGGATCAGGTGATTGCGGCCCACCTCGCCTCGCCGTTCAAGGTCTATGTGCTGGGCTTCATGCCGGGCCTCGCCTACATCGCGGGGCTCGAACAGTCGCTCTTCCTGCCGCGCCGCAGCCAGCCGCGCGTTCGCGTGCCGCGCTCTTCCGTTGCCATCGCCATGGACATGACGACGATCTATCCTTTCGAAAGCCCCGGCGGCTGGCACCTGATCGGCCGCACGCCGCTGTGGATGTTCGACAAGCGCCGCGAGCAGCCGGTCTTCCTGTCGCCGGGCGATTCGCTTTCCTTCGAGCGCATCGATCGCGCGAGCTTCGACCGCATCGCCGGCGAGGTCGAGGCCGGCACGTTCGACTGGTCGAGCCTGGTGAAGAACCAATGAGCGCTGGATTGAAGGTCGTCCGCGCCGGCCTGTTCGACACGCTGCAGGACCTCGGCCGCGCCGGCTTCATGGCGCTCGGCATGCCGACCGCCGGCGCCATGGACCGTATCGGGCTCGGCCTCGCCAATGCGCTGGCGGGCAATCCCGCGAATACCGCCGGGCTCGAGATCGGCGTCATGGGTCCCGACCTGCTGGTCGAGGCCGACAGCGTGAGGGTCGCGCTGGTGGGACCGCTCTCGCCCGCGCTGATCGAAGGACCGGACGCAGCACCCAAGCCGCTGGACTCCGACCGCAGCCACCTCCTGAAGCGCGGGCAGACACTGCGGGTCGGCATGATCGAAGGATCGAGCACGGCCTACCTTGCCGTGGCCGGCGGCTTCGCCTTGCCGGCCTTCATGGGCAGCCTCTCGACCTATTCGCGGGCCGGCATTGGCGGCTTCGACGGCCGCAAGCTCGCGGCGGGCGACCTGCTGCCGCTGGCGAAGGCAAGTGTGCCGGCCGGCAACGAGCGCCGGCTGGCCCAGCCCTTCGACTATGGCAGCGGGCCGCTGCGCGTGATCTGGGGGCCGCAGGAGGACTATTTCAGCGACGAGGGCCGCCGCACCTTCATCGAGTCGGAGTATCGCGTTTCCAAGGAAGCCGATCGCATGGGCATCCGTTTCGAAGGACCGACGATCGCCCACGCCAAGAGCGTCGATGCGGGCGGCGCCGACATCATCTCCGACGGCATCGCCCCTGGCGCGATCCAGGTGCCGGGCGCCGGCCTGCCGATCGTGCTGATGGCCGACCGGCAAACGGTCGGCGGCTATCCCAAGATCGCCACCGTCGCCTCGGTCGACCTGCCCCGCCTGGGACGCCTGTTGCCCGGCCAGACCGTGCGCTTCGCCGCCATCACCGTCGAAGAGGCCGAAACCCTGCGCCGCGACCAGGAAGCAAGGCTTCAGCGAGCCATCGCAGGCTTCGTCGTGGCGCGCCCGCCGGGCGGCATCGACCTGGCCCGGCTCTACGAAGAGAACCTGATCGACGGCGTCGTTTTCGATCAGTCGTGGAATGTCACCGCGAAGCCCTCTTCTGCCGAAGGCGGCACGAAGTAGCTTGTAAAGAGATCGAACTCTGCGTCGCTCGCGTTGAAAGCGTGCGTACCGGCAGCGTTGCGCGCGCGTAGCCGCGCCTTGCAGACCTCGTCGGGCACGTCGAGAAAATGCAGCCGATGGTCCGCGTCGGCACGCTCGAACAGGCTGCGCATCCACTGACGACTGGCCGGCGTGTTTGCAGGAAAGTCCAGCACGACCGACAGGCCGGCCTTCAGCAAGGCGACGACATGGTCGCCCATCACCTCGCGCAGGCGGCGGGAGTTGCGCACATAGTCTTCGATGGTCTTCTGCTCGTCCCTGTAGAGACAGGCCAGCCAAGCATCTTCGCTGATCCTTATCGTGCCCGGGCGTTCCGCCAGCCTGGCGGCGAGCGTCGACTTTCCGGCGGCGATCTTGCCGCAGATCATGTGGAGCGTCGCCGCTCCCGGCCCTGCCGTTTCGTCCATCGGTCGGCTCCCTCGCGCAGACCGCTTTACTCTAGCCGCTCCGGGTCCTGGTTGGTACGAACCGACAGGGCTGGAAACGTTCCGACAAACGATCGGGGGATGCGTCGAGATGAGCTGGCAACCGGAAATGGACGAGCTGCGCCGCCGTCAGGAAATGACGAAGCGCATGGGCGGTGCGGACAAGGTGAAGCGCCAGCACGATGGCGGCCGCCTCACCGTCCGAGAGCGCATCGACCGGCTGCTCGACGAGGGTTCATTCCGCGAGATCGGCAGCGTCGCCGGCAAGGCGGAGTATGACGGTCGCAACGACCTGGTCGATCTCACGCCGGCCAACGTCGTCATGGGCCGCGGCAAGATCGACGGACGGCATGTCGCCGTGACGGGCGACGACTTCACGGTGCGCGGTGGCTCGGCCGACGCCACGATCAAGGAAAAGTCGAACTACGTCGAACGCTACGCCAATCAGTATCGCATTCCGGTGATCCGCCTGATCGAAGGCTCGGGCGGCGGCGGATCTGTGAAGACCATCGAGACGACCGGGCGGGCCAACGTGCCGGGCGTCGCCGGATGGGAATGGACCGTGCGCAACATGGGCACGGTGCCCACCGTGGGGTTGGGCCTCGGTTCCGTCGCGGGCCTCGGCGCGGCGCGACTCGCCGCCACCCACTATTCGGTGATGGTGAAGGACGTCTCCGCGATGTTCGTCGCCGGGCCGCCGGTGGTGAATCGGCTGAGCCCCAAGCAATACGACAAGCAGGAGCTGGGCGGCTGGGAAATCCAGTTGCGGGCCGGCGCGATCGACGAGGCGGTCGACAGCGAGGACGAGGCCTTCGCCGCGGCGCGCCGCTTCCTCTCCTACCTGCCCTCCTCGGTTTACGACGCACCGCCGCGTGGCCCCGTATCCGACGATCCGGCCCGGCGCGAGGAGTCGCTGTTCGACGCCATCCCGCGCGACATCCGCAAGGTCTATCGCATCCGCCCGATCGTCGAGAAGGTCGTCGACCAGGGCAGCTTCTTCGAGACGGGCCGGCTCTACGGACGTTCGGTCGTGACCGGCTTCGCGCGCGTCGACGGCTGGCCGGTGGCGGTGATGGCCAGCGATCCGATGTTCTACGGCGGCGGCTGGACGGCCGATACCTGCCAGAAGGTGACGCGCTTCCTCGACCTCGCGGAAACCTTTCACCTGCCGGTCGTGTATTTCTGCGACTGCCCCGGCTTCCTGATCGGCCTCGAGGCCGAGAAGAGTGGCGTCATCCGACAGGGCGTGCGCGCCATGTCGTCGATGTTCCAGACCACCGTCCCATGGTGCACCTTCATCATCCGCAACGCTTTCGGCGTGGCGGGCGCCGCGCACCAGAACGGGTCGCGCATGAACTGGCGCTATGCCTGGCCGTCGGGCCGCTGGGGATCGCTGCCCCTGGAAGGCGGCATCGAGGCCGCCTATCGCGCCGACATCGACGCCGCCGACGACCCCAAGGCCAAGATGGCGGAAATCGAGGACCGGCTGAACAAGCTGCGGTCGCCGTTCCGCAGCGCCGAGAGCTTCTGGATCGAAGAGATCATCGACCCGCGCGACACGCGCAAAATCCTCTGCGAGTTCGTCGACCTGGCCGGCCCCGTCCGAGGCAGCGGACCGGCGAACATGTGGATGCGGCCCTAGTTCATTCGGGTGTTACGCCTGACGGAGGCTGCATGGTTGTCGGCAGCCTGAAACGACTCCATCTTCAGGTATGCTCCGTACGATGGCGGCATCGCCGCTCCTCGATCCGGTCCTTCGGCTGCCCGGGCTGACCTTCCGGCTCCTCGGGCGATACTGGCCGCAACTGATGGCGGTGTGGGCGGCCGGGATCATCGGCAATCTGCTGCTCAACGAGTTCGCCGCCATGATCGGTCGTCTCAACAGCCTGGCGGGCCTCTCGACCCTGTCTCTCGTCGTGCTGCTGAAGCTGATCGTCATCGTCGCAATGTTCCAGACCGTACGGCCGGGCCTGCCGGCCCTCGATGCTGCAGCGCGTGCGGCCTCCGAACCGGCGCCCGCACAGGAGGCCGCGGAGCCGAATTCGGCTGGCTTCGCATCCGTGCTCACGCTCACGCTGGTGCCCTTCTTCGCCTTCTACGCCGCCTGGGGATTCCTGAGCGACACGGTTCGGGATTATTCGAAGCTGGTCCTCGATCTGATGATGGCCGGCGAGAGCGGCAATCTCCTGCAGGTTTCCGGCGGCACCTGGCTGTTCGTCTCCGTGGCCGTGGCCTGGGCCGTGCGGCGCTTCGCAAAGTACAGGCACAAGCACTCGAAGGCGGCCGTCTGGCCCCTCGTCATCGTCATTTGCGAAGCCAACTGGGCTTTCATCGCCCTGTTCGTCGTCTCGAACTGGGAGAGCGAGATCCGGGCCTGGATCGGCGCATGGGCGACCCGGATCGGCATGTTCATCGGCCTGCTCGATCCGATCCGCGAAGCCGCCGCCGGCACGGTCTTTCCACCGGCGCCGGAAGCCGCCGCTCCTGCGCTCTCGAGGAGCCTGAACTCACTGTTCCTCTATGGGCTCTATCCTGTCGTCTGGATGACGCTGGCGGCTGTCGTCTACGGGTACGACATCGGTAGCGCCCGGCCGGTCGGCGACGGCCGCCTCGGCCGCGCAGTCTCGCGCTGGCAAGCGCTGCCGAAAGCGGTGCGCGACTTCGTCGCGCACTTCATCGCCGGAACCATCAAGCGCTACCGGGCGCTGGCCGAGGGCGTGGGACTGACCTTGCGATCGGGGCTCGGCCTCGTGCTCGCAACGATCGTGTACTTCCGACTGCTCGACTGGGGATCCGCCTGGGTCTGGTACGGTCTCACCCAGCTCATCGGACCGCACGAGTTCCGGCTCTGGCAGATCATCGCCCAGGCAATCTCGCTCTTCCTGGGCACACCCAGCGCGCCGGGCGACGGTGTCCTGATCATGCCGGTCAAGATCTGCCTGCTGGCCGCGGCGCTCGAGATTGGCTTTGCGCACGGGCGCATCTGGCAGGGCCGCCGCTGAGCGTCAGTCGATCTTCAGCGGGAGCGAGAGCACATCGGGGCGGGTCGCCACGAAGCTGAGCCGGGCCTCCAGCGAAGGCAACACATCCGCCGGCACGACGAACTTCTCCTCGATGGTCACGCTCCTGTCCTTCGCCGGCGGATGCAGTGAGGCAATGCCGCAGCCATCGACCGGGCTGGCCCTCCGATCGAGATCGCGGCTGATGTCGCGCGAGAGGGTGGGGTCGAGCGGCAGCCAGCGTCGGCCCTGGCCGTCCGCCAGCGTGAACCGACATTGCGCCCATCCCTCGCCGATCGCTTCCCGTGCCGTCGCCTTCAGCTGCACGATGACGAGTCGCATCTGGCCGGGGAAGGTCGCTTTCGTATCCCGTCCATCGCCGATCAGGCGGACCTTCTCGACCTGCCACACCGCCCCGGCATAGGTCTGGCCGGATGCCGGCTGCACCCGTGTTTCGATCTGCTCGACATAATCCGCGACGTTTCGGCGGGCGTTGATCGCGAAGGCTGCCACCAGCAGCACCGGCAAGGCGAGCAGCGCCACGAGCCGCAGCCTTTTCTCCCGACTATAGGCCAGCATCGCCGATCGTTACCCTGTCACGGACCGTGATCTTCACCGACTCGAGCGCGATCTCGATCTCGTCCTGAAGCTGAGGAGAATACCCCGCGGACAGCAGTAGCGACATGTCCGTGGTTTCCTCCTTCGGCAGTTCGAAGGCGAGCAGCCCGGTCGTCGCAAGCCCCGGCTGCACCGTCTTCCCGGACAGCAGTTGCGGCGCACTTCCGGCGCGCCGGCTCTGGCGATAGAGGCGACCGGATGCGCCACGGATCGTCGCCCCGCGGATCGCCATCGTCTGATGTCCGACGCGCGTCTCGACGGCGACAAGCAGCCACACGCCACTGGTGGTGCGTTCGAAGTCCTTGCCGAAGCGCTTATAGGCGATTGTTTGCGCTTGAATGGCCTTGTCGATCCGGGCGCTGAACGTCCGGCTGGCAACCATCTCGCCCTGCCCGCCGACGGCCCGGATCGGCCCGGTCAACATCGCATAGGGAGGCGTGGTCGTCTGGAGGAACAGAAGAATCGCGCCGGCCAGCAGAATCGTTAGCGCCGACAGAAACAGGCGCCTCATCGGCCGGCCTCGCCCTCGCGTGCGAGGGCAAGATCGACGGTCGCGACCGGCTTGGTCGGGAACCAGCCGGGGGCGGCATAGAGATTGTCGCGCGGCTTGTAGATTGCGCCGATCACCGCCAGCCTGACCTGAGGCGGCAGCGGCTGATCCTGTGGGACCTGCCAGACCGCCTTGACCTGCTCCGGCATCATCGGCTGGACATCCCAGAGCAATTCCCGATCGCGCATCAGATAGAAGTGTGGCTTGGCAAGGTCCGGGACGTTCTCGATCTTCAGGACGTCGCCATAGATGTTCGAACTTTCGCCGGAGCGATTCTCCAGCGTGAGTTCGACCACCAATGCCTTCTTGCCCGGAGAAACGTGCGAGCCGTCGGGCATCGCATCCGCCATGCTGGCCGCGACCATGGTGACAGTCCAGCGGCCGGCATCGATGGCCTTACCGGGCGCAACCTTTGGAATCTCGCTCGCCGCACGACCCTGGTAGATCGACAGGGAGAACGAGAGGAAGGCGGCGAGCAGGCCTCCGATGCCTGCGAGAATTTTCGTTGTAAGAGCCTTGTGCGCCTTGCTGACCACGGATTCCTTCATCGCGCGATGCCGCTCCGCTGTTGGGCTGCACGTCCCTCGTTCGTCGTAGATGGGGTGTCGTGCAGTGACGACAAGCTGCGCGAAGAGCAGGAAACCCGGCTACGAGCGGCGCCAGCCGTAGCCTTTGAGTCTCGGCAGCAATCCGCAGGCGGGCTCGAAGGGCGGATTGCTGAGATAGTCCTGGTCCGACACGACATAGGACTGGCCGGGCGACCGGCTGACGATCGCGCTCAATGCCGGATAGGACCAGTCCTGAAAAAACAGCTTGCTCGGCCAGTCGTGCAGCGGCAGCGTCTCCGCCCGCACCATGCCCGTGCTGCCGTCGACGATGACGCGCAGGCGTTCCAAGTAGCCGCTCCACAGGCGCGTGAGCGCGATGTCGGGAATCGCCCCCGCGAGCGTCAGAGCCCCCAACAGCAGCACCATGCGCCGAGCCACTTCCGGCTGGCGTACGACGGCAAAGGCGCGCGGCGGATCGCGACGGGCCACCTGGAGCCACATGCCGGCGAGCAAGCCGGCCAGCAGAATGCCAGCCGCCTGACGGGCGACGTAGTGCGACGGCGGATAGAGGATCGAGGGAGCGTGCACGAGCCGCCACCAGGGCGACAGGCCGAGCAGCAGGACGATGACACCCATGACCACCAGCGGCCCGTTGCCCTGCAACCACGCCGGCCGTCGTAGCCCCGCAATGACGCAGATGAGGAAACCCGCAAGCGGAATGGAGAACTGCATGTTCTGCCAGAAATCCACGCTGGTGGATCGCACCTTCATGAAATGCGGATGGTCCCAGTAGTCGACGATGGTGACCGCCGATACGACCGCGGCGCCCATGAAGGCGAGCGCGGCCAGCCTGCCGATCCATCTCGTCGGCAGGTCGCCGCTGCGCCCTGCCGACCACAGGATCGCACCTGCGAGCAGCGGCCCGAGATAGATCATGGCTTCGTAGGACCTGAGACACAGCAGTCCGAGAGCCAGCAGCAGGGCGGCGTCCCGCCGGCTGTTTCCCCCGGACGTCAGCGCGACCGCCATCGCCGTGGTGATGCAGGCAAAGGCGACGTTGTATTCGCCGATGATGAAGAAGGAGGTCGGCAGAAAGACGGCGGCAATGATCGCGAGCACCGCCGCCAGCAGCACTGGATCGCGCCGCACGCGCACGAGGGCGAGGTGATAGAACGCGGTCGGCAATGCAAAGAGAGCGGCCGACTGGACCATGGCCAGCATCTCCGTGTCGCGGACGCCGGCTCGGACCAGCAGCAGCACGGGCGCCTGGGTCACCCAGTCGACATGCGCGCGGGCCGCGTAGAAATCGTGGAAATGTGCATGGTCGATCAGATTCACCAAAAAGGAGGATCCGTCCCAGAACAGCCCTCGGCAGGCCAGGGTATTGTGCAAAGCCAATGCCCAGAGGATGAAGGCAACACCCCGGGCGACGGCAGCCGGTGACATGCCCGGCACCTTCAGTCACGCCACATGTAGTGGCCGAGGGGATAGGGTTCGGCCGGCGGGAACGGCTGCCACGAGTTGAAGTCTCGCGGCGGTGCGATGATGCCGTCGGTCCGCTTCGAGCGCAGGGCGAGGCTCTGGCTGGGCAGGATCCAGGACTCGACCAACGTCTCGAGGGGGCGTCGGGCGAGCGGCGTGGATTCGAAGGGGACCACCCCGGTATTGCTGCGCACGATCGACCGTACGGTCTCGAGATAGCTTCGCCACTCGAGCGTCAGGTAGATGTTCGAGGGCAATACGGCGATCACCATCAGGCAGCCGAAGGCCAGCATCCGGCGGGAAACCTCGGGACGCCGCAAGGCGGCGAGCGACGCGAGCCGGCTGCCCCAGGACGACGTGTAGAGCCATATCAGGATGATGACGGTGGCGATGACGAGACCGGCGATGCTGCGCGCCGTGTATTGCGACTTGGCATGCGGTCGAACCAGCGAGTCCGTCAACACCAGCAGCGGTGACAGCGCGAGCAGCAGAAGGAAGATGCCGGCGAAGATGTAAGGTCTGCGGCCCGAGAGGTCCTCCGGCCGGAACGCCGCCCAGCCGGAAATCACCAGGGCGGCGCCGATCGCCAGGTCGAACTGGACATTCTGCCAGGCGTCGAGAGCCGTCGCCGCGGTCCGGCTGAGATGATCCTGCGAAAAGGGGTGGACCAGCGAGTCGATCGCCACCCACATGCCGCCCAGGAAAGCGAGGCCGGCGACCAGATAGAGGATCGTGGCGACGACCGGCCGTGACGGAATGCGGTAGACTGTCCAGAAGATCATCGCGCCCAGCAACGGGCCGAGATAAAGCATGACCTCGTAGGCGCGGACCCCGAGCAGTCCCACCGCGACCAGGAAGGCGCCGTCCGCCACCGTCAGTTCCCGCGCCGTCACCAGGCGGACCGCCACGGCGATGCCGATGGCATAGGCGGTATTGTACTCGCCGACGATGAAGAAGGAGGTCGTCATGAAGACCACGCCGATCACCGCCAGCAGCGCGGCCAGCAGTACGGGGTCGTCCTTCACCCTCATAAGGGCGAGATGGTAGAGCACCGTCGGGACCGCGAAGAGACCCAGCGACAATAGCTGGGCCAGCAGATGGAGATCGGTGACTCCCAGAAAGACCGCGGTGATGATCGGGACCTGCCCGAGGATCATTGCGTAGAGCCGCGGATTATAGAAATCGAAGAACCATTCGCGCCGGGCGATCTGCACGAGAAAGGCCGAACCGTCGACGAAAAGCCCCCGGCACTCCCAGCTGTGCCAGAGCACCAGGGTCCAAAGGAGGCCGACGGTGGCCCTGTAAGCGACTGTAGTTGTAGGCATTTCTCCGTGAGGGGGCCTACAGGACCCGTGCGGCAGGTGCAAGCGGTGACGGCTTGCAGCGCCGATGGGGCGCTGTTAGCAAGGCGCGGCAAACGGGGACAATGGATGCTCAGTTGGGAGAAAATCGACGCGATTCCGGGCTGGTTCATGTTCCAGTCCTACTGCGTCTGGCGCGCCCTGCTCGACCAGCAGGCCGGGATCTCCGGCGACCTGTTCGAGATCGGCGTCTGGCGGGGCCGGTCGGCCTCCGTCCTCGCCTCCTACAGGAAGGGCAACGAAAAGCTCTACCTGTGCGATCTCCGCCTCGACGAGGCTGCGGTCCGGCGCTCGATCGAGTCGGTTGGAGCCGAACCCACGAACATCGTCCCCCTGTCCGGCCCGTCCGCCGACCTGCCGGCCAAGCTCGACCTCCAGGCCATGCATCAGTCGGTGCGCTGGTTTCACATCGACGGGGAACATACCGGAACGGCCGTATATCGCGAACTGGAGCTTGCCAACCGGATCGTCAACACCGATGGCATCGTCGTGGTCGACGATTTCTTCTCACCGCGGTACCCGGCCAACACGACCGAGGTCATCCGCTATGTTGAAAAGAATCCGTTCCACTTCCGGCTCCTGGCCGTCGGCTTCAACAAGGGTTACCTCTGCCGTCCCGAGAGCCTGCCGCGCTATATGGATTTCATGGCATCGGACATGTCGCCGACGCTGCTTGGCTACGGCGCCAAGACGACGATCTTCAAGACGACCGGACCCTGGGACACCGACGCCGTGGGCATCACCGACTATGCCGACGACGCAGGCCTCATCGCGGGGCCCGACAACGAGCCGCAGCGCTGGCACATGATGCGTACCCGACACGTCTGGGGGCCGGTCCGGCACCTCCAGAACGGCTGGCGCATGCTGCGCGGCCACTGAAGCGACGGCCGGCACCCTCCTTCAGGTCGAAGGTTTCACGATCTTCATCTGTTCGTCGAGATCGTCGGCGATGAAGTTGCGCACGACCTCGTCGAGATCCTTGTCGGTTTCGAAGCCCAGGCGCCGGGCGCGCGCCGAATCGATGCCCTGGGGCCAGCCGTCGCAGATCTTCTGGATCGCCGGGTCGTGCTGCCAGACCACCTTGCCGACCTTGCGGTTGCCGGCATGGCGACCGAGGGCCTGCTCCAGCTCGCGGGCGGTCACGTTGATGCCATTGAGCAGCAGGGTGCGTCCCGGACCGAACGCGTCGGGCGGTAGATCGTGCAGGCGCATGAACGCGTCGACCGTCTTGCGCGGACTGAGAACCACCATCACCGTCTCCGGCGTGACTGGACAGACGACATCGACACCGGTGAGCGGCTCGCGCAGCACCGAACTCGCCCAGGTCGAAGCCGCCTTGTTGGGCAGGCCGGTCCGCACGCAGATCGTGGGCAATCGCACCGAGGTGCCGCGCAGAAATCCCTTGCGCGTGTAGTCGCGCACCAGGAATTCGCCGATCGACTTCTGGGCACCGTAGGAGGTCTGAGGCGTCAGGGGCGTGTCGTCAGTCACCGCCGGCGGAAGGTCGCCGCCGAAGGCCGCCAGGGAACTCGTGAACACGACGCGCGGGTTTGTCCCGAGGGCCCGGCAGGCCTCCAGCACATTGCGCGTGCCGTCGAGATTGACCCGGTAGCCGAGGTCGAAATCCGCCTCGGCGCCGGCACTGACCACTGCGGCGAAGTGGAACACGGTCGACGCGCCCTGGACGATCGATTGCACGGTCGCAAAATTGGAGATGTCGCCCGCGATCGTCTTGACCCTCGGATCGTCGAGGCCCGGTCCCTCGGCCCTGCCGACGTCGAACAGCAGCAGTTCGTTCACTTTCTTCGGCTGTCCGGCCTCAGTCGCGATCTCGCCCTGCTGCAGGATGCGCCGTGCGAGTTTCTTGCCGAGAAAGCCCGCCCCCCCGGTGATGACCACCTTCATGTCGTTTCCGCCCGATTTCGTTGTGTGCGGACGAAAGTGTGCACAGATCGCCGCCTGCAGTCTATGTTTGCGCGGCATGGCCGGACCCGCCGACATCTACGCGTTCAAGGACGCTCTCATCGTTCTGGGAACGGCGGCAGTCGTGGCGCCGGTCGTGCACCGCCTGAAGATCAGCCCTGTCCTGGGCTTCCTGGTGGTCGGCGCCGCGCTGGGACCTCACGGGCTGGGTCGTCTCGCCGACTACTCCCGCGCGATCGACTGGCTCACCGTCACCGGCGAAAGGCAGATCGCCTTCATCGCCGACCTCGGCATCGTCTTCCTGCTGTTCTTCATCGGCCTCGAACTCTCGATGCGCCGCATGATCACCATGCGACGCCTGGTCTTCGGACTGGGAGGACTGCAGGTGATCCTGTCGGCCCTGGCGATCAGCCTCGCGGCATTCTGGCTCGGCCAACCGGCCGCCGCAGCGCTGATCATCGGCACCTGCCTGGCCCTGTCCTCGACCGCCATCGTCATGGAACTGCTGTCGGGCCAGCGCCGCATGATGTCGACCACCGGCCGCACCAGCTTCGCCATCCTGCTCGCGCAGGACCTTGCCGTGGTGCCGCTGCTCTTCCTCGTCAGCGCTCTCGGCGGTCATTCGGAGGGATCGATCGTCCAAGGCGTCGCCGTCGCGGTCGTCGAGGCGCTGCTGGCCATCGCAGCGATTGCTCTCGTCGGCCGGGTGATCCTGAAGCCGATGTTCCGTCTGGCCGCCAGCACCGACAACCCCGAGTTCTTCATGGCCGCGACGCTGCTGATCGCCGTCGGATCGGGCGTGATCGCAGCCTTTGCCGGGCTGTCCATGGCACTCGGGGCCTTTATCGCCGGCCTGCTTCTGGCGGAGACCGAATACCGCCGCGCCGTCGAGGCGATGATCGATCCCTTCCGCGGACTTCTGCTCGGCGTCTTCTTCTTTTCGGTCGGCATGCACATCGACCTGAGCTTCATCTGGCGCGAGCCCGTGCTCGTCCTGGGCGGATTCGCGGCCATGATGGTCGTCAAGGCGGCGCTGCTCGTTCCCCTCTGTCGGCTGTTCGGCATCCCGTGGGCGGCCAGTGTCGAGACCGGCCTGCTGCTGGCTCCGGGCGGCGAGTTCGCCTTCATCGGCATCGGCCTCGCCGCACAACTCGGGCTGGTCGACCCGGGTGTCGCGGCCGGCGTGCTCGCGGTGGTTTCGCTGACCATGGGGACGTTGCCATTCGTGTCGCTCTTCGCGCGCCGCGCCGCCCAGCGTGTGGCGCAGCAGGTGACGGGCGACGCCCCGGCAACGCAGTTGCCGCCCTCCGACCATGCCCGACGGGTAATCGTCGTCGGCCATGGCCGGGTGGGTCAGCTGGTCTGCGACCAGCTGGAGAAGCACAATATTTCGTACATCGCCGCCGACCGGGACGCGGCGCGCGTCGAGCGCTGGCGGAAGCTCGGTCGGCCGGTCTATTTCGGCGACGCATCCAACTCGCTGTTTCTACAACGCTGCGGCATCGACGAGGCGACGGGCGTGATCGTGACGCTGGACACGGCGGCAGTCGACGATGTGGTACGCGCCATACGTGCCCGGCGGTCGGACGTGATGATCGTCGCCCGCGCCCACGATGCCGAGCATGCCCGCCATCTCTACACGCTGGCCGTGACGGACGCCGTGCCCGAGACGATCGAGGCGAGCCTCCAACTGGCCGAATCGGCGCTGGTCGGCCTCGGTGTCCCCATGGGTCAGGTCATCGCCTCGATCCACGAAAGGCGTGAGCTCGTGAGAAGCGAACTCCAGGCTGCCGCCGGCGGGACGGCATCGATGACAGAACAGATCCGGCGCGCCCGTCGTGACAAGGTCGGCAAGCCATGAAGGTCGTGAGTTGGAACCTGCTGCGCCTGATTGGCGCCGCCGTCGAGGACGTGGCGACGCTGGTCAACGTCCAGAAGCCCGACATACTGCTCATGCAGGAGGCGACGCAGCAGATCGAGGCGCTGCCGAGCCTGGTCGGCGGCCATTTCTACCGGCTGTCGTGGCTCGGCCGGATCCACGGGCTCGCCGTCTGGAGCCCGACCCATTTCCCCCGCCCGATGGCCCTGTCGCTGCCTGCCTCGCGGCTGCCCGGAAGGCTGCCGCGGCGGCGCGCGCAGATCATTCAGATGGGCGAGATCACCTTCGCCAACGTGCACCTCTCGCACGGCCAGCTGCTCAACCGCCGCCAGCTCGCCCGCATCGCCGCGGCGCTGCAGGGCAAACCGTCGGCCATCATCGGCGACTACAATGCCGTCGGACCGGTCTCCATCCCCGGCTTCGCCGATGTCGGCCCGCGCGAACCCACACACCTGTCGGGCAACGTCATGCCGGTGCGCCTCGATCGCTGTCTGGTCCATAGGCTGGTCTGCACGACCGCCGATGCGCTGGATTTCGGACCGTCCGATCATCGGCCGATCCGCCTCGAACTGCGCCTCGCCGAAAGCAGCGAACCCGGGGAGGCATCGCCACGGATCCGCAAGGACAGGCTGAAGCGCTTCTACAGGTAGGGCTGCAGCAACCGCGCGGCGCTGTTGCGCAGGCGGATCGGCAAGGGGTCGCCATCGATCTCGGCGAGGGTCAGGCGGCGGTGCGGCGTCTTGGATTGCACGATCTGGCGCGCGAACGCGGCATCGTGAAGCTCGACGTTCAGCTCGAAGTTGAGACGGAAGCTGCGCGTGTCCCAGTTGGCGCTGCCGATGAACGACCAGGAGTCGTCGATCGTCATCAGCTTGGAATGATCGAATGGCGCGGGCATCATCCAGATGTTGCACCCGGCCTCGATCAGCGGTCGCAGCGGGACACGCCGTGCCCAGTCGAGAATCGCGTGATTGGAGTTCTCCGGCAGCAGGATGTCGACCTGGATGCCTCGCATGGCCGCGAGGCCCAGCGCCATGGTGAGCACCTCGCCCGGCAGAAAATAGGGTGTCACCACCCGTATAGACTCGCGTGCGCAGGAGATCGCGTGCAGGGTTGCGTACTCGATCTGCTCCATGTCCTCGTCAGGGCCGGACGGAACGACACGCGCCAGCACCGTGCCCACGGGCTCGAGCGTCGGAAACCACTCGTCGTCGAGTTGTTCGCCCGTCGTGAACTGCCAATCGTCGGCGAAGGCATCGGTGAGTTGCTCCACGACCGGCCCTTCGATGCGGAAATGCGTGTCGCGGACCGGATGCGGCGGGTTCCCGGCAACGACGTTCTCCGCTCCGATGTTGAGCCCCCCGGTGAAGGCCACCCGCCCGTCGATGACCAGCAGCTTGCGATGGTTGCGCAGGTTCACGAAAGGCGTGCGCCAGGGGAAATACGAATGCAGGAAACGCGCGACCGGGACTCCAGCCTGGCGCAGTCGGTTGTACGTGCCCGACCAAAAATAGCCGCCCCCCACCCCGTCGATGAGCACGCGCACCTTCACGCCGCGCCGCTGGGCTTCGATCAGGACTTCATGGAATTTTTCGCCGGCGGAATCGGCGCGGAAGATGTAGCTGCAGAGTCCGATGGTCGTCTTAGCGCCGCGAATCTCCTCGAGCATACGTGGGTAGGCCTCGTCGCCGCTATGCAGCATCTCGACGATGTTGCCGGGCTTCGACGGCAGACCCGTCAGGCGTCCGACGGCATATTCCAGCGGTGTCAGCGAATCGGGCGTGCCCGAAGCCAGGGAGCCGGAGGCTGCGGGCGGCAGATGCTGGCGCTTAAGTCGCTGCGCACGCCGCTTCACCCGGTTGATGCCCATGATCGCGTAGAGCAGGCCGCCCAGGAAGGGCGACAGCCACGCGATACCGATCCAGGAAACCGCGGCGCCGACGCTACGCTTGTAGAGCAGCACGTGGACGGTTACGGCAACGGCCAGGACGACATGCGCCACGGCGGCGGTCGCACCCACCGCCGCTGCCAGGTTTTCATCGAGTGTCACGTTGCCTGTTCCCCGCCCTCGGCTGGTCTCGAACAGGTTCTAGCGACGCCCCGGCTAGAACACCATGCGCAAGCTGCGCCGGGAGGTCAGGCCACCGCCTTGATGGTCTTCGCGGTGATCTCGACGATCTCGTCGATCTGGGCCTTCTCGATCACCAGCGGCGGCGACATCGCGATGGCATCGCCCGACTGGCGCACCATCAGACCCAGGTCGAACGCCTTGACGAAGGCCTTGTAGCCGCGCGTGCCCACCGCCCCTTCCGGCGCCAGGTCGATACCGCACGCCATACCGAGGTTGCGGATGTCGGTGACGTTCGGCAGGCCCTTGAGCGAGTGGATGCCCTCTTCCCAGTAGGGCGAGAGCTCGGCGGCGCGGGCGAACAGCTCCTCGTCGCGGTAGATGTCGAGCACCGCCGACGCCGCGGCGCAGGCCAGCGGATGAGCGGAATAGGTGTAGCCGTGGAACAGGTCGATGGCATTCTCCGGCCCGTTCATCAGCCCGTCGAAAACATGCTTGCGCACGAACACGCCGCCCATCGGCACCGTGGCATTCGAGATGCCCTTGGCGACCGTCATCAGATCGGGGATGACGCCGAACTTCTCGGCCGCGAAGGAGGTGCCGAGACGACCGAACCCGGTGATGACCTCGTCGAAGATCAGCAGGATGCCATGCTTGTCGCAGATCTCCCGCAGGCGCTTCAGATAGCCCTTGGGCGGCGGCAGGAAGCCCGTCGAACCCGCGCAGGGCTCGACGATCACGGCGGCGATGTTCGAGGCGTCGTGCAGGCCGACGATTCCTTCCAGCGCATCGGCGAGATGGGCGCCGTTCTCCGGCTCGCCCTTCGAGAAGGCGTTCTCCGGCAGGTGGGTGTGCGGCAGGTGATCGACGCCCGGCAGCATCGCGCCGAACCATTTGCGGTTGTTGACCATGCCGCCGACGGAAATGCCGCCGAAGCCGACCCCGTGATAGCCGCGCTCGCGACCGATGAAACGAGTGCGGGTGCCCTGGCCGTTGGCGCGATGATAGGCCAGCGCGATCTTCAGCGCGCTATCGACCGCCTCGGAGCCGGAGTTGCAGTAGAAGGCGTGGTTGAGGTCACCCGGCAGAAGGGCGGCGTGGCGCGCCGCCAGCTCGAAGGCCTTGGGATGGCCCATCTGGAACGACGGCGCATAGTCCATCTCGTCCAGCTGTCTGGCGATCGCCGCCTTGATCTCCTCGCGACCGTGACCGGCATTGACGCACCACAGGCCGGCCGTCCCGTCGATGATCTTGCGACCCTCCGGCGTCCAGTAGTGAACTCCCTTCGCCTTGGCCAACATACGCGGGTTCTTCTTGAACTGCCGGTTCGCGGTGAACGGCATGAAGAAGGCTTCGAGATTGTTGGCGGCGGGCGCGGTGTTCGACGGCGTCATCGGCAGACCTTCGGGCAAGATGAAAGTGCGGTTACGTCTATCACTTGTTGACGTCGACAACTACGCGGCCGCGTATCTCTCCTTTGAGGATTTTTGGGGCCAGCGCCATCAGATCTCCCAAACCCGCTTCGCTGACGGTGCTGTCGAGCTTCTCGAGCGGCAGGTCGCTTCCGAGACGACGCCATGCTTCCTCGCGAGGCGCCTTCGGAAGCATCACCGAGTCGATGCCGTAGACGGAGACGCCACGCAGGATGAAGGGCAGGATCGAGCCCGGGAACGAAGGACCGGCCGCAAGACCGCAGACCGCCGCCGCACCGCCGTACTTCACCTGCGCCAGGGCCTTCGCAAACATCACGCCAGAAACCGTGTCGACCACGCCGGCAAAGCGCTCCGACAGCAGCGGACGGTCCGGCGCCTCGGTCAGCTCCTTGCGGTCCATGATGGTCGTCGCGCCGAGCGACTTCAGATACTCGCCCTCCTGGGGCCGGCCGGTCGCGGCGACCACGGTGTAGCCCAGGTTCGCCAGGATCGCGACGGCGACCGAGCCGACGCCGCCGGCTGCGCCCGTGACGAGAATCTCGCCTTTGGCGGGGTCGATGCCGTGCTTTTGCAGCGCCATGACACAGAGCATCGAGGTGTAGCCGGCGGTCCCGATCGCCATCGCGTGTCGGGTCGAGAGGCCGGCCGGCAGCTTGACCAGCCAGTCGCCCCTGACGCGCGCCTTGGTCGCGTAGCCGCCCCAGTGGAGTTCGCCGACGCGATACCCGTTCAGGACCACTTTGTCGCCGGCCTCGAAGGCGGCGTTCTCGGACCGCTCGACCGTCCCCGCGAAATCGATGCCGCCGACATGGGGCCAAGACTTCACCAGGCCACCGCCGCTCGTCAGCACCAGACCGTCCTTGTAATTCAAGGTCGAATAATCGACCGCAACGACGACATCTCCCGCCGGCAGCCTGTCCTCGGACAGCGATTCGATGGCGCCGCTGACCTTGCGGTCTGCACCCTGGGTCAGAACAAGTGCGCGGAAGGTCATGGGAGCTCCTCAACAAATGGATGCCGTTGTCTAGCAAGGCCCTCGCTGCTTAGACAGCCCGTCCGAGGCGCGCGTTTCGCCCTCCGTACCGCAGGCCCCGCTCGGCGGCGGCAGACGCGCCCTCGGGAAGATGCGGTCCCATCGGGCTGCTCCGGGACCGACCAGGCGCCTCAAAATTTCGCTGTTTGCCCGAGAATGGAGCAGCGACCTACTCGTATAGGTCGCCCGCGACGCCACCAGTGGACCACGTAAAAGCGCTCCGCCCCCAGTGCCGCGGCCGAGATAATGCAAACTAATTGCTCGGTCATCGGGGAGACAGAGGAAGCTCGTTGCGTAACGGATTGCATGTTCGCAACCTATCGACTGCCCGTCCTGGCGACCGTGCCGCGTTCCGGCACCTGGTTTCTTCGCTATCTATTCTCCTTCGTCTGCCACCTCGAACGAGGCGGTCGACTGGACGATCTGTTGACCGGCGAGGTCGTCGGCAACCCGCACGGTCCGGTCTTCGATTTCGGTCGCTTCAGGGGTGGCCCCTTGTTTCGGGTGGCCGGGACGCTTCCCACCCAGCACCTGTTCATCGGACACACGGTGTGTCCGGGTTTCCAGGACTTGCTTCCCGAGCGCCACTGGTGGCGGCAGACCTCCTTTCACGTGCCGGGCTACGACTACTTCCATGAGGGGGCGAACTACCGCTACACGCCGGTGGACCTCGCGGCCTACGACTATGCCTCGACCAAGGTGCCGGCGATGGAGCGCGTCGCCCGAAGGGGCCGCGGGGGGCGGATCGCGCTGGTCTATCGCAACCCCGTCGATCAGGCTTATTCCTACTTCCGCTACTGTCAGACGCACGTGAATCCGGCCTACCATCTCCTTCGCGGTCGGCCGCTCGTCGACATGTCCTTCCGGGAGTATCTGTTCGAGGCGGCGCTGACCTCCTATGCGCGCCAGTTCATCACCTACCAGGTGCAGGCCGCCCGATATCCCGACCTGGTGCAGATGATCCCCTACGAGAACCTGATCGACCGGCCGGTCGAAACGGGCACATGCCTGCTCAACCATTTCGCAGGATCCCGGCGAGAGTGGCCGATGCTCCGCGCGGCCGTCCAACTGGTTCGCAAGGACCACATGCGCGCCATAGAGACCAAGCTCGGCAGCTCGCTGGACGGAACGCGCCATGGCCGCAGCAGCCACATGCGACCGGCCGGCGACGCCGAGCAGCATCGCATAGTCACCCCGTCCATACGCGACGAAGCGATCGCGCGACTGAGTGAAATGGGCGTGGATTGCAGCCTTTTTGCATGGCCGCCCCTGCGGCCTGCAGCCCCTTGGCTGGCCCGTCCGGAGCACGTTCGCCAGGCTCGGCGGGCGTCTGCCTGA
This sequence comes from uncultured Reyranella sp., assembly GCA_964588065.1. GTDB lineage: Bacteria > Pseudomonadota > Alphaproteobacteria > Reyranellales > Reyranellaceae > Reyranella. The sequence continues at coordinate 18,689 of CAZPOS010000017.1, read as the reverse complement.
AAAGGCGACGGCGCTGTCGCCCACATCATTCTTGGGCATTCCGGTGCTTGCCAAGTGCCAGGATCACCCCCAACTCTGCCCGTTATGCCGTCCCATTTCAGCCTGCTGCCTCACCGCAGCGTCATCTCCGTCGCAGGAGCCGACCGTGTCGAGTTCCTGCAGGGCCTGATCTCCAACGATACGCGCAAGGTGGCGCCTGGGTCTGCCGTCTGGGCGGCACTGCTGACCCCGCAGGGGCGTTTTCTCAACGACATGTTCGTCGTGGACGCCGGAAGTGACACCTTCTTGCTGGAAACGGAGCGCGAGCGGGCACCGGCGCTCGCGAGAAAGCTCAAAATGTACACCCTCCGCTCCAAGGTCAGTGTCGAGGATCTCGGCGCCTCGCTCGAGGTGGCCGCGGTGTTCGGAAACGACGCGACGAAGGCACTCGGCCTCGGAGCGGCGTCATACATGGATCCTCGTCTCGACACGCTGGGCGCGCGGGTCATCACGGCGGCGGGGCAGGCGGCCGGGCTGCTCAGAGCAGAGGGATTCGCGGAAGCCTCGCTCGACGTATATGACGCGCTGCGACTGCCGCTCGGCGTGCCCGACGGCAGCCGCGATCTCCAGGTCGAAAAAGCGCTGCTGTTGGAGAACGGTTTCGACGAGCTGAACGGAGTGGACTGGAAAAAGGGCTGCTACATGGGCCAGGAGTTGACGGCCCGCACCAAGTACCGCGCCCTCATAAAGAAGCGGCTCTTTCCCGTAAGAGTGGAAGGAACTTTGCCCGACGCCGGAACGCCCGTGCTTCGAAATGGCGAGGAAGTGGGCGAACTGCGCTCCGGAACCGGTGATCGCGCGCTTGCCATGCTGCGGCTCGACGCCGCCCGCGGCGATGGTCCGGCGCTCACGGCCGCGGGCGCGCGCATCTTTCCGGAAGTCCCGTCCTGGATGCGCCTTCCGGATCCAGCCGGCCCTAGCGGCTAGGACGCACCGGCCTTAAGGTCTCTGCTCGCCGTTCGCGAGGAGATGACCGTGAAGCTTATCAATCCCAATCCGTTCACCACACGGCCGGAAATCGTCGGCACGTTCGGCGTCGTCACCTCGACCCATTGGATTGCGACGGCAGTGGGGATGGGCATCCTCGAGCGCGGCGGCAACGCATTCGATGCGGCGGTGGCCACCGCCTTCACCCTGCAGGTCGTCGAGCCGCATCTCTGTGGCCCCGGAGGCGACACGCCGCTGATCCTGCACGATGTTCGCCGCGGCAAGACGGAGGTCGTCTGTGGCCAGGGCCCGATGCCCGCCGGCGCGACCATCGCGCACTACAAGGGCCTCGGCCTCGACCTCATTCCGGGCACCGGTCTCCTGCCGGCCTGCATCCCCGGTACCTTCGACGCCTACATGCTCGTCCTGCGCGACTATGGCACGATGCGTCTGGCCGACGTGCTCTCTCCGGCCATCGGCTACTGGCTGAACGGTCATCCCATCGTGGAGCGCGCGACGGCGACCATCGCCACGGTGGCCGAGCAGTTCCGCACCCATTGGACGACGTCGGCCGCAGTGTTCCTGCCCGGCGGCAATGTCCCCAAGCCCGCATCGCTGTTCCGCAACGTCACGCTCGGCAACACCTATGCCCGCATCCTGAAGGAGGCCGAGGCCGGTGGCGGCGGCCGGGAAGCGGAGATCGAGCGGGCCCGGAAGGCCTGGAACCAAGGCTTCGTCGCCGAAGCGATAGACGAATTCTGTCGCACCCAGGAAGTCATGGACGTCTCCGGCAGGCGCAACAAAGGAGTGCTGACCGGTCAGGACATGGCGAAGTGGCAGGCCACGGTCGAAGCCCCGCTCACCTACGACTACGGCCGGTACACGGTTTGCAAGGCACATACCTGGACGCAGGGCCCGGTGGTCCTGCAGCAGCTCGCCCTGCTCAAGGGCTTCGACCTCGACGGAATGGATCCCACCGGCCCCGACTTCATCCACCTCCAGGTCGAATGCCTCAAGCTCGCCTATGCCGACCGCGAGGCCTTCTATGGCGACCCGACCTTCGTCGACGTGCCAATGCGGACCTTGCTGTCGGATGCCTACAATGCCGATCGTCGCGAACTCATCGATCCCGCCTACGCTTCGATGGAGCAGCGTCCGGGTAAGGTCGACGGCTTCGGCGGCGTCGTGAAACTGCGGCGCGCCGACGGCGTGAGGCTGGGCGTGGCATCGAGCGGCGCCGGTGAACCGACGGTCGGACGCGTCGGCCAGACCAACGGCGACACCGTGCACTTCGACATCATCGACAGGGACGGCAACATGATCTCGGCGACGCCCTCGGGGGGCTGGCTGCAGAGCTCGCCCGTCATCCCCGAACTGGGCTTTCCGCTCGGCACCCGCGGTCAGATGTTCTGGCTGGAGGAAGGGCTTCCCGGATCGCTGGCGCCGGGCAAGCGTCCACGCAGCACCCTCACGCCCACCCTGGCCCACCGCGACGGCGAGCCGTACATGGTCTGGGGTTCGCCGGGCGGCGACCAGCAGGACCAGTGGGTCACGCAGCATTTCCTGCGGCACGTGCATTGCGGCATGAACCTGCAGGAGGCGATCGACGCACCGGCCTGGCACAGCGAGCATTTCCCCTCGTCCTTCTGGCCGCGCACGGCCCGGCCGGGCGTGTTGGTGGTCGAAGGCCGCATCCCGAAGGACACCGTCGCCGAGCTCAAGAAGCGCGGGCACGAGGTCGAGGTGAACGACGAATGGTCGGAAGGCCGCCTCACCGCCGCGACGCGCGACGACCCGTGGCGCAAGGCGGCGGCCAATCCGCGCGGCATGCAGGGCTACGCGGCGGGCCGATGAACGCTCTTCCGGCGTACGCACACCGATGAGTGACGCGCTTCTGGAACTGCGCGGACTGAGGGTCGACTTCGCCACCGACGACGGCGTCGTCCACGCCGTGGACGGCATCGATCTGGCCCTGGGCCGGGGCCGCACGCTCGGTCTGGTGGGCGAATCGGGCTGCGGCAAGAGCGTCACGTCGCTCGCCATCATGGGGCTGTTGCCGCCGGAGAACTCGAAGGTCGGGGGCCAGGTGGTATTCGAGGGCCGCGACCTGCTGACCCTCGATGCGCACCTGATCCGCGACCTGCGCGGCGCGCGGCTGGCGATGATCTTCCAGGAGCCGATGACCTCGCTCAATCCCTCCTACACGATCGGCGACCAGATCATCGAGGCGATCCAGCGCCATCAGGCCCTCGACAAGGCGGCCGCGCGGGCGCGCGCCATCGAGGTGCTGAAGCTGGTGCGCATTCCCTCGCCCGAAAAGCGCATCGACGACTACCCGCACAAGCTCTCCGGCGGCATGCGCCAGCGCGCCATGATCGCCATGGCCCTGGCGTGCGGTCCGCAGCTCCTGATCGCCGACGAGCCGACGACGGCACTCGACGTCACGATCCAGGCGCAGATCCTCGACCTGATGCGCGGCCTGCGCCGCGACACGGGCACCGCCATCATCCTCATCACCCACGATCTCGGCGTGGTGGCGGAAATGGCCGACGACGTCGCCGTGATGTACGCGGGCCAGATCGTCGAGCGTGCCGCCGTCCGCGATCTGTTCGCGCGGCCGGAGCATCCCTACACGGTGGGACTGCTGGGCTCGATCCCGCGCCTCGACGAGAAGCGCGAGCGGCTGCCCTCGATCGAGGGCCGGGTGCCCGACATGACGCGCCCGCCAGAAGGCTGCCGCTTCGCGGCGCGCTGCCCCTTCGTCGAACCCCAATGCATCGCCGCACCGCCCGCGCTCGTGGAAGTCGCTCCGGGACATCTCTCGCGCTGCCGCCGAGCCCCGCTCTCTCAGGTCCTGGCATGACCGGCGCCCTGCTCGAGGTCCGCGGACTTCAGAAGCACTTCCCGGTAAAGAGTGGCGCCTTCGGCCTCGTCTCCGGCCATGTCCGCGCCGTCGATGGCGTCGACTTCCATGTCGACGCCGGCGAAACGCTGGCGATCGTCGGCGAATCGGGCTGCGGCAAGTCGACGGTCGGCCGCCTGGTACTGCGTCTGCTCGAACCGACGGGCGGCAGCGTCCGGTTCGAGGGTGGGGACCTTCTCGGCCTGTCGGAGTCGCGCATGCGTGCGCAGCGCCGGCACATGCAGGTGATCTTCCAGGACCCCTACGCCTCGCTCAATCCGCGCATGACAGTGGGCGCCATGCTGGGCGAGCCGCTGATGCTGCACGGGCTGGCCACCACCGACGCGGCGCGACGCGCGCGGATCGGCGAGTTGCTCGAACTGGTCGGCCTGCGGCCCGAACATGCGCGCCGTTATCCGCACGAATTTTCCGGTGGCCAACGCCAGCGCCTGGCGATCGCGCGCGCGCTGGCGGTCGAGCCCAAACTCATCGTGGCCGACGAGCCGGTCTCGGCGCTTGACGTCTCCATCCAGGCGCAGGTCGTCAATCTGATGCGGTCGCTTCAGGCGCGCTTCGGCCTGGCCTATGTCTTCATCAGCCACGATCTCGCGGTCGTGAAGCACATCGCCGACCGCATCGCCGTGATGTATCTCGGCAAGATCGTGGAAACCGCGACGACCGACGAACTCTTCCGCAACCCGCGCCATCCTTATACACGGGCGTTGCTGTCGGCCGTCCCGCAACCCGATCCCACGGTCGTGCGCGAACGCGCCTTGCTGGAAGGCGACATCCCGAGCGCGATGAAGCCGCCGCCGGGCTGCCGCTTTCATACCCGCTGCCTCTACGCCCGCGACTCGTGCAGGATCGATGTGCCGGAGCTCGACGATGACGGCGCGGGTCACGCCACGGCGTGCCCGTGGTGGCCCGAGCTTCCTCCCGCGCCCCCGCTCGCCGAGGGAACGGGCACCAACGAGGACCGCATGCGGTTGGCGCGGCTGCAGGCGGCGTTCGTCACAACTCAAACGGAGGCAACATGAAGAAGACGTTTCATCGCCTGACGCTGGCCGCCACGTTCATGGGCCTCGCTTTGTCCGGCGCGGCGGCCCAGAGCAACCTGCGGGTCGGTCTCGCCGAGGATCCGGACGTGCTCGATCCGACCCTGGCCCGCACCTATGTCGGCCGTATCGTCTTCTCCTCGATCTGCGACAAGCTGTTCGACATCGACGAGAAGCTCGCGATCGTGCCGCAGCTTGCGCTCAGCCACGAGACCTCGGCCGACGGCAAGACGGTCACGATCAAGCTTCGCCCCGGCGTCAAGTTCCATGACGGCGAAGCATTCGACGCCGCCGCGGCCAAGTACAGTCTCGAACGCCACCTCAACATGAAGGGCTCCTTCCGACGCCCCGAGCTCGCCTCCATCGTGTCGATCGACGTCGTCGATCCCACGACCGTCAAACTCAACCTCAAGGAGCCGTTCTCCCCGCTGCTGGCGCAGCTCACCGACCGCGCAGGGATGATGGTCTCGCCCAAGGCTGCGGAGGCCGCCGGCGACAAGTTCGGCCTGAAGCCGGTATGTGCCGGCCCCTACAAGTTCGTCGAGCGGGTCCAGCAGGACCGTATCGTGGTCGAGAAGTTCGCCGACTACTGGAACAAGGACCAGGTGTTCATCGACAAGATCACCTACCTGCCGATCACCGATTCGACCGTGCGTCTGGCCAACCTGCGCTCCGGCAGCCTCGACATGATCGAGCGCGTGCTGGCGACCGACATCAAGACGGTGCGCGACAACCCCAAGCTCAAGCTGGTGACGGCGGTGGAGCTCGGCTACCAGGGCCTCACCATCAACCTGTCCAACGGTCCCAAGGCCGACACGCCGCTCGCGAAGGACACCCGCGTCCGCCAGGCCTTCGAGCTGTCGATCGATCGCGAGGCCCTGAACCAGGTCGTCTTCAACGGCGAGTTCGTGGTCGGCAACCAGTGGATCAACCCGACCAACCCGTATTACCAGCAGGCGTTTCCGGTGCCGAAGCGCGACGTTGCCAAGGCGAAGGCGCTGCTGAAGGAAGCCGGCGTCACGGGCCGCATGTCGCTCGACTTCATGGTGCCGAACAACCCCGAGACCCGGCAGGTCGCCGAGGTGCTGCAGTCGATGGTGGCGGAGACCGGATTCGACTTGAAGATCCGCGTCACCGAGTTCGCAACCTCTCTGAAGCAGTCCGAGAGCGGCGAGTATCAGCTCTATCTCATCGGATGGTCGGGCCGCAGCGATCCGGACGGGAACTCCTACATCTTCCATGTCTGCGGCCAGCCGCAGAACAATTCCGGCTATTGCGACAAGGAGGTCGACGCCTGGCACAACGAGGCCCGCATCAAGAGCGACCCGGCGGAACGCAAGAAGATCTACGAGAAGATCACCGCCAAGTACCTGCGCGAGGGCTCGATCAAGTACCTGTACCATCGCCGCGTGCTGGTCGCGCTTTCCGACAGGGTCGATGGCTACAAGCAGATGCCGGACGGCCTGATCCGCGTCGTCGGCGTCAAGCTGAAGTAAGATCGAGCCTTGCTGACCTTCCTCTCCCAGCGACTGCTGCAGATCATCCCGACGCTGATCCTGGTGTCGATGCTGATCTTCGGCCTGCAGCAACTCCTGCCGGGCGACCCGGCGCTGATCATGGCGGGAGAGGAACGCGACCCGAAGGTGCTCGAGGAGATCCGCGAGCAGTATCGGCTGAACGAGCCGATCCCGGTCCAGTACTTCTACTGGATCAAGGGCGTGCTCTCGGGGAATCTGGGCGAGTCGATGCGGCTCAAGAGTTCGGTATCGTCGCTGGTTGCCGAGAAGCTGCCGGTGACGCTGCAACTCGCCGCCATGGCCTTGATCGTGGCCCTGGGCATCGGCATTCCGGCGGGCATCATCTCGGCGGTGAAGAAGGATACCGCCTGGGACTATGGCGCCAACATCTTCGCCCTGTGGGGACTGAGCACGCCCAATTTCTGGCTGGGCATCCTGATGATCTTCCTGTTCTCGGTGACGCTCGGCTGGCTGCCGGCCTCGGGCTACGTGCGGCTGAGCGAGGATTGGCGCGCCAGCCTCGCCACCACCGTGATGCCGGCCTTCGTGCTGGGCAATGCGATCGCCGCCGTTCTGATGCGGCACACGCGCAGTGCCATGCTGCAGGCGATGGGTGCGGACTATGTGCGGACCGCCCGCGCAAAGGGTCTGTATGAGAAGCGCGTCGTCCTGAAGCATGCATTGCGCAACGCCATGACTCCGGTGATCACGCTGGGTGCTCTCGAGTTCGGCACGCTGCTGTCGGGCGCGGTGCTGACCGAGCAGATCTTCACTATTCCCGGCTTTGGCAAACTGATCGTCGATTCGGTCTTCAATCGCGACTATGCGGTCGTGCAGGGCGTCGTGCTGGTGACCGCGACGACCTACATCGTGCTGAACTTGCTGGCCGATGTGGCGTACGTGCTCGTCAATCCTCGGCTGCGGGGCTGATGCCATGACCGCCGCCGCCGTCTCTCCCTCCGTTGCTGCTTCCGAGGCCCGCGAAGAGAACCCATGGGCGCGCGCCTGGCGTCGCCTCAAGCGACGCAAGGGCGCCATGTTCGGCCTGGTCGTGGTGGTCCTGTTCATCCTGGTCGCAGTGCTCGCGCCGCTGATCTCCCCCTATGACCCGATCGCCACCAGCTTCACCCAGGTGCGCAAGCCGCCGTCCTGGGCACACTGGCTGGGCACCGACGAAGTCGGACGCGACGTGCTGGCCCGAATCATCTGGGGAGCCCGTGCCTCGCTCAGCGCCGGGCTGGTGTCGGTCGGCATCGCGCTCGGCATCGGCGTGCCGCTGGGCCTCCTCGCAGGCTATGCCGGCGGCTGGATCGACGCCGTTCTGTCGCGCATCGTCGATGCCATGCTGGCCATTCCCTTCCTCATTCTGGCGATCGCCCTCGCCGCCTTCCTCGGGCCGAGCCTGACCAATGCGATGATCGCCATTGGCGTCACCGCCACGCCGGTCTTCATCCGGCTGACCCGCGGCCAGACCATCGCTGCCAAGGTCGAGGATTATGTCGAGGCCGCGCGCGCCGTCGGCAACCCGCACTGGCGCATCGCACTGCGCCATGTCCTGCCCAATATCGTGCCGCCCCTGCTGGTGCAGGCCTCCCTGGCGATCGCAGGGGCGATCATTGCCGAGGCCGCCCTGTCCTTCCTCGGGCTCGGCCAGCAACCCCCGGCGCCGTCGTGGGGCAGCATGCTGAACTCCGCCCAGCGCTTCATCGCCCAGGCGCCGTGGATGGCCTTCTGGCCGGGCTTCGCGATCTTCTTCGCCGTCCTCTCGTTCAACCTGCTCGGCGACGGCCTGCGCGACGCGCTCGATCCCCGGCACAAATAGCCGGTGCGCGGCCGCCCTTTCGGGCGGGAGCGGCCTATACGAAGGTATATCGCTACCAGACGAAGAGGCATTGCCGGACAACCTTCGTAGTCTTGGCCGGCTGATGTCGTGTCGGCGATGCTGGGGACCCTAGACAAAGGCCCCGGTCGCTGGTCCGAGAATGCCCAAGTTCCTCCTGCAGGCTCTCCGCGCTTCCGCTGCCCCGCTGCTCTTCGGTGTTCGCCTGTGGGCCGCCGTCTGCCTCGCGCTGTTCGTCGCGTTCTGGCTGGAGCTCGACAATGCGTCCTGGGCCGGGACCACGGCCGCCCTGGTCTGCCAGCCGCGGCTCGGCGCCTCCCTGCGCAATGGCTGGTTTCGCATATTGGGGACCGTGGTCGGCGCCTCGGCCATCGTCCTGCTGTCGGCCGCGGTTCCCCAGGAACGAGCTGCTTTCCTGTTCGGACTGGCCCTACTGTGTGGCGCATCGGCCTTCGTCGCGGCCCAGCTCGGCAACGCCTCGGCCCTCTCCGCGGCCCTCGTCGGCGCAACGGCGGCGATCGTCGCGGGCGGCGAGCTGGGTGCCGTCGGCGGGCCGGACGGCCAGGCCTTCATGCTGGCGGTCAGCCGGGCCACGGAAATCTGCATAGGCGTCGTTGCCGCCAGCGTCGTTCTGGCGACCACCCATATCGGGGAGGCACCGCGCCGGCTGCAGGAGCAGATATCGGGTATCGCGGTCGAGATCCGGCGCCACATATCGAGCATGCTCGCCCATGCCGGTGACATCCAGCCCGACTCGCAGGCGATCCGGCGCGATCTGGCGCGCAGGGTCATCGGCCTGAACGCGCAGATCGACGAAGCGGTCGGCGAGTCATGGCAAGTCCGCTACAACGCGCCGCTCCTGCGCGCGGCGCTCGACGGGTTGCTTCAGGCGCTGATCAGCTGGCGCATCATCTCGATCCGGCTCGCGGCGCTTCCGGTCGGACACGCCGGCCGGGACGCCGGACGACTCGTCGAGCTGGCACCCCAGCTCACCCCCGAAACGCCTCGACTCACGCCGGCGTACGCCGCGCCCGCCATGCTTCCCGGCAGCACCTGCGCCGCGACCATGCGCAGGTTGATCCGCGAGCCCGCCGATACGCCCTCCTTCCGGCTGCTCGCCGACGAGACCGTCAGACTCATGGCAGGCTTCGGCCGCGCGTTCGAGGGACTCGCCCTGCTGCAGGAGGGACGGGTGCCCCGCACGGCGGTCCGCGCCCGCCGATCGCCCTCGCTGGACATCCTGCCGGGCCTGGTCGCCGCCATACGGGCTTTCGCCGTCGTCCTGGTTGCGGCAGCCCTCTGGATCGTCACGGCATGGCCCAATGGATCCACGGCCATGGTCTGGGCGACCCTCGCGACGGTCATCTTCGCGGCCAGCGGCGACGAAGGTTTCACACGCGTGTCGGGCTGGGCGCTTGGAACCGCACTGGCCGCCGGATTCGCAGCCTTGATCGCTTTTGCCGTACTCCCAGGGGTCCACAGCTTCGTCGGATTGAGCCTCGTGCTCGGACTCTATCTCGTTCCCGCGGGTGCGCTCAGCTACCTGCCCCTGAAGCCGGCCATGTTCGGCGCGATGGCCACGCTCTTCGTGCCGCTTCTGAATCCAGAAAACCAGATGTCCTACGATACGCTGCAGTTCTACAACGCCGCGATGGCGATCGTGGTGGGCTGCTGCATCGGCGCAATGTCCTACCTGATCCTGCCCCCGGTTTCGCCGGCCGTTCGGACACGCAGGCTTCTGCGACAGACGCTCCACGATTTTCGTTCGCTGTGTCGCACGCGTTCGACCCCGTCCTGCCGCGACTGGGAGACGCTGATGTACGACCGCATTGCCGTCATTCCCGATTCCGCGACGCCCCAGCAGCGCTCGGAGATCCTGGCCTCCCTCTCCCTGGGCCTCGCCGTGATCCGCGTGCGCCACGTGTCCCTGCCAGCCTCCTTGCGGCCCCAGCTGGAAGCCGTCTTGTCCCTTCTCGCGCAGGGTGACGTCACCGTCGCGCGCGACCGGCTCGTGCAGTTCGAGAGAGCGCTCGGCGATCCGCCCCCAATGCTTCGACGTGCGTCCGTCACCCGAGCACGCGGACTGCTGCAACTGATCGACGACGGTCTGGCGCAACACGCTGCGTACTTTTCCGGAGGATCCCTGACATGACATTCAGTGAAATGAACATCTTCGGAGTCTACGTCGCGCCGATCTCGGTCATGATGCTCGGCGCGTGGCTGGTGACGCTTCTGGTGCGCCGACTGCTGATGCTGAGCGGCCTCTTGCGCCACGTCTGGCATCCCTCCCTGTTCGCCCTCTCGCTCTTCCTGATCATCCTGTCGCTCATGGTCCTGGGCGCTCCGCTGGTACGGGTGGCATGATGCCGACACGCGTGACGCAGTTCCTTCGCATCGGCGCGACTCTCGCCTGCGTGGCAGCCGCGATCGCCCTGTCCTGGGCCATGTGGCGAGAGTACATGGGCACGCCCTGGACGCGGGACGGCGTGGTCCGCAGCTACGTCGTGACAATGGCCCCCCAGGTTCCCGGACAGATCGTCGATGTTGCCGCGCGGGACAACCAGTTCGTGCGCAAGGGCGACGTGCTGGTCTCCATCGATCCGACGAATTATCGGATCGCGGTCGAACTGGCCGAGGCCGCTGTGAAGCAGGCAGAGGTCAATGCGCAGAACGCCAACATCCAGTCCGATCGGCGCGCGCGGCTGAGCGCCGAGGCCGTTTCCAAGGAGGAGCAGCAGACCTTCGCGACTCGCGCCCTGGCGAACCAGGCTCAGTACCAGCAGGCCATCGCCAATCTGAACCAGGCAAGGGTCAACCTGGAACGCACGCAGATCCGGTCGCCTGTCGACGGGTGGGTCACCAACCTGCTCGTCCAGCTCGGCGACTATGCCAACACCGGAGTCAACGTCGTGTCGGTCGTCGATGCCCATTCCTTCTGGGTCGACGCCTATTTCGAAGAGCCGCAGCTTGCCCGGATCCGGGAAGGCGCTCCGGTTCGCATGAAGCTGATGGGCTACGACGAGTTGATGCGGGGCGATGTCGAGAGCATCGCCCGAGGAATCAACGTCGCGAATGCAAGGCCCGATCAGCTCGGCCTTGCCATCGTCAACCCGATCTTCACCTGGGTTCGCCTGGCCCAGCGCGTGCCCGTCCGCGTTCGCATATCGCACGTACCGAAGGGAGTCCGGCTCGTCGCCGGCCTTACCGTGACGGTCGAGGTGGACCCGGCGCCGCCGCAGTCCGATCGGCCCCGCTAGTTCCGGACCGCGTCGGTCACGGCCTAGTTCGGCAGCGACGTATCGACGATGGCGAACGCCGGCACGCCGCTGGTGAGCGTCGTGATCCTCTCCTCGACGAGGAGCTGAGATATCGCGAGAAAATGGACGAGTTCGCTGTCGCCCAGGCGCTCGGCCTCTTCGATCATGTCCCGTACGCCGTGCCATACGCGAAATAGCACAGCCGCCCGCTGCTTGTCCGAAAGCGGCGCCCGACTGCGCCGCCGCCGACTACTGGGTTCGACGATTATCTCGAACGCATCCGTCATGTTTCCCACCTTGAGTCCCGCTTCGGGACGTCGCTCCCCAACCCCCAGCATAGCGCGCCGGTCGCCCCAGCCTACCGCAAAAAATGGGGTGGCGAGAGCGATCCGGCGTGATCGCTCTCCAACCTTGGTGGGAGCCGCTGCTCAGCGGCGCTCGCTCCCGACGGGCAGACCCGACGCATCGACCTGCGGCTCGTTGCCGAGGACGACCTGCTCGGGTGCGTCGGCTTGAGGCAACGGCTTGCTGGGATCGACGGGCCGGACCATCGCCACGAGACGCTTCGGGCCCTTCCCGGCTTCCTCCGCATCGAGACGATTCCAGCCATGCTTTTCCCAGTACTTCACGTCCTGCGGCAGCGCCTGGGTATAGAGCGTGCTGGCGCCGCGGCTTTCCGCAAGCTGGCGGCAGCGCTCGATCAGAAGCTCGCCGATGCCGTGGCCCCGGAAGCGCTGCATCACCGCCAGTCGTTCGGGCATGGCGAACGACTTGAACCAGCGCAGGCGGACGGTGCCCACCGGCTCTTCACCGAGACAGGCGAGAATGTGGGTGGCGCCGAAATCGTGACCGTCGAACTCCTCCGAATAGGGGATGTCCTGTTCACCGATGAAGCAGGCCGCCCGCACGGCAAACGCCTGAAGCGAGTCTTCCATCTTCATGGCGAGCTTAACGGTGACGGCCTGGCCGCCGATCGTGATCGTTGTGCTATTCATGGTCGTCACCCCTTCAGCTCGCGCGCCGCTCGGCCCAACCCGCATGGGGGTTCGAAGCCCCCCGCTCCATCGACTCTTCCAGGATTCCCGGCATGTCGAGCTGGTCCTCCGGCCGGTTCAACACCATCGGGTCGGTCGTCACGGACGGGGCATCCTCGCCGACATCGAGATCGCAGGCGAAGGCACCGTATTCGTGATCGGAGAAATGGAAGATCCGGTCGTCTACCTTGCGGAAGCCGTCGCGTTCGAAGATCGGCCACAGGCGCCGCTGGCCGTGCAGATAGGCCTTGGGATAACCCTTCTTGCGGCAAAACTCCTTGGCCCAGTGGACGAACGGCAGGAACAGCCCGTACGACCTGTAGCGCTTCAGGATGATCGCCCTCTCCAGCTTGGCGAAATTGGCAAACCAGCGAACGCGGATCGAGGCCGCCGGCTCGCCGTCCACGTACAGGATGAGGTGGCTGGCAGTATAGTCGTTGCCGTCATACTCCTCCCAGTAGGGGCACTGCTGCTCGCCCATGAAGACGGCCGCGCGCAGCATGAAGCACTGCATCATCTCGTCCGACGTCGATGCCAGCTTGATCGTGATCTCGGGACGGTTTCCCAGATCGGTCGTAGCCTGTTCAGTCATTTCAGTCCCTCTCGGTCAAGACACCATTGTCATTGCGGAAAGTTCGACCGCCGGCCGAAACCGTCGGCAAATTCTGTGAAATCTGGTCAAGGACATCGGTGACGATCGGCGGCGTCATGCCCTTCGCGCCGCGTCGGATCGCGGTCGCCGAGACCTTGTCCCGGCGCAGGATGCACCATGGGTAGATCCAGCCACATTCGTCCGCGATCTGGCGCACAAGCATGCCGCCGAAATCGGTCCCGTGGATGATGTGCAGCCGGACGCCCGGGTGGCGTCGCCTGATCTCGGCGATCACGCCCTGGAAGCCCTTGCCGTAGTAGATGTCGGGATAGACCGCGACCTCGACCTTCCCGGCCATGCCGGCTTCGGCCAGCGCGAGTTCGATCAGTGCCACGCGCGTCTCCGGCGGCAGGAAGACGTTGCCCGTCGGGAAATAGTCGACGTTCGAATCGGCCTTGTCGGTCTTCTCGTAGATCTGGAAGCCGTCCTTCAGTCGACCGACCCGGATTTCGCCCTTGCGGAAGGCGTCGACGTGCAGCTTGGGAATCAGGACCGGGTGGATGATCACACTGTCGAGTCCACGCTGCTCGATGGCCAGGCGCAGCAGTCCGAGATGACTGTTGTGGAAAGGATTGAAGGTACCGAAGAAAAGGCCGATGCCCCCCTTCGGGGCCATCACCGACCGCAGGTCCGAAAGCAGGCCGACCGCGAACAGCGTTCCGCCGAGACCGAACCCCGTCACCATGAAAGCCTCGCGAGCGCCAGGCACTCCGGCCGTGCCAAGACCGGCCAGCGTGACGTTGACCAGAATACCGACCAGCGTGTTGCGATTGGCGTCGCCGATGCCGCGCGCGACGAGGAAGCCGCCGAGGTACTGCGTGCCCTGCGACGCCAGGGTCGTGACGACGGCTGCGCCCGCAACACCGCCCACGGACGCCATCCCGATCTGGTTGAGCGCACCCCCCCATAACATCAGCCAGAACATCACCAGGTTGAACGCCAACTGCGGGGCGAACCGCCCGAGCCGCCCGGCCGTGACGAAGCCGAACTGGTTATTGGCCCATAGTTCAGCCTTGTTACTGAGCTTTGCGTAGCTTGGCAGGAAGACCCCGACGAAGATTGACACGCAGATGAGCACGGGGTTAGCCCAACTGCTGTGCGCGAACGCATAGCTCAAGTATGTCAAAAGTCCGCCGAACGCGGCCATGCGGGTCGATGGACTGCGCAGGTACCGGATGAACTTGGCGGCCCAAATGTTGGCAGGGGTTGGCTTTTTGTGTGAGTCGTTGGCGGCCACGGGCAGCACTCCTGTCTCATTGCGAGCGTCGATCCCGGTAGATACAACCAACAGATGGATTTGCGAGCGGTAGCGTCGAGGGATCGGTGCGAGGACCGACCGCCCCGAGGCCAGGACCGCCTCGCGCCCTACGAACAGACGAAAAACGACATTTCACCGGGAATGGTGTAGGGTAATCGACGAACTTGCCGGCAGCTCGGCGTGAGCTGTCCTTCTTTTGTATCGATTGTTGCCATGGTCAGCCTGCCTCCCCGCAAGAACAAGGTGCCGAACATTCTCGGCGACTGGGACGATGTCCGTTTCTTCCTCGCGGTTGCAAAAACCGGGAGCTTCAGCGCGGCTGCGACACAACTGAACACCAAGCAGACGACCGTGGGACGCCGCATCCAAGCGCTCGAGCGGCGCCTCGGCGCCAAGTTGTTCGACCGGCATCGCCACGGCATGGAAGTGACGCCGGCGGCTCGCGGCGTGCTCTCGCAGGCCGAGTCGATGATGTCCAACGCCACGGCGATCGAACGGCATCTCGCCGGGCTCGACCGGGAAATGGCCGGGATCGTCCGCATCGCTGCAACCGAGGGTATTGCCGCTCACTGGCTGGTGCCACGACTCGGACTGCTCCGTCGCACCCATCCCGACATCATCGTGCAGGTCATCGCCGGGGATCAGGTTCTCGACCTCGCCACGCGACAGGCCGACCTCGCCATCCGATTCTTTCGGCCGACGTCCAACCAGCTGGTGGCGGCACGGGTCGGGCAGGTCAACATGTCGATCTTCGCCGCGCCCTCCTACATCGAGCAGTACGGCCTGCCCCAGACGCTCGACGACATGCGCGACCACCACGTCGTCGACCACACGACACTCCACAGCCTTCCCGCGATGAAGCCGTGGAGCGAAGTCGTCGAGCGCAGCACCTCGGTGGTCCTGCGCACCAACTCATCCTATGCTGCCATGGAGGCGGTTCAGACCGGGTACGGGATTTCGGTGTTCCCGGACTATATCGCCAAATCCTCGAACCTCGTCGCGGCGCCGATCGATCTCAGGATCGTCCGCGACATCTGGCTGGTCAGCCATGAGGAGACCAACAAGGGCGCTCGCATCCGCACGGTGATCGACTATGTGCGCGAGCAGTTCCGCCAGGATGAACGCGAGTGGTTCTCCACCACGCCGCGAAGCCGGTCGATGGCGGCTGCCTAGAGGGCAGACTTCAATCTGTTGCAGATCGCCTCGATCTCGGCCTTGTCCCCAGGCTTGTAGGTCCAGTTCAGCCTGACCTCGTCGCCCGGGAAACGCGGCAGAATGTGAACATGGAGATGGGGCACGCTCTGCCCGGCCCCCACGCCGTTGGACTGCAGGAGATTGACGCCGTTCGGTTCGAGCGCGGTCATCCCCGCCTTGGCCACGCGTTGCGCCGTCCTGGCGACCGCGGCCAGGACCTCGGGCGGTATGACGTCGATGGTCGGCCAATGGCCCTTGGCCACCGCCAGTGCGTGACCCGGATTGACCGGGTTGATGTCCATGAACGCGATCGTGGTCTCGTCCTCAAGCAGCTTGAAGCACGGGAGTCGACCCGCAACGATTTTGCAGAAGATGCAGCTTTCGTCGGTCGGCAGGTTCATCATGGTCTCTCCAGGGCGAGTCCCAGTTCACGCAGGCGTTCAAAGGGCTGCATGCCCGGCATCAGCATCCGATCAAGACCGAGCCGGTCGAGCCTGGCAAGCCCTTCGCGGCCGAACCGGTCGCGCAGCGATTGCGTCACCCAGCCTTCGCTTTGGTGATGACGTGCCACCGCGAGCCGACCCTCGGCCGCCAGGTAGTTGCGATGCGCTTCGAGCGCTTGCATCAGTTGTTCCATGCCGGTGCCGCTGCGTGAGGAGGCAGCCAGCACCTTGACCGGCCACTCGCTGCCGCCGGCAGTGGCAAGAGACAGCGCTCCGGCCACGTCGGCACGCGCCCGTTCGGCCGGGGCGCCCATGTCGGCCTTGGTGACGACCACCAGATGCGGGATTTCGACGATGCCCGCCTTCATGAACTGCAACGAGTCGCCGGATCCGGGCTGAACGCAGAAAAGGACCGTGTCGGCCACGCCCGCCACGTCCGTCTCGGACTGCCCCACGCCGACCGTCTCGATCAGCACCCGGTCGAATAGCGCCCGCATGACGACCATGGCCGCCACCGTCTGGTCCGCCAGTCCGCCCAGCCGGTCGCGGGCCGCCATCGACCGCACGAAGCTGCCCTCATCCGACCCGTCATGGGCGATGCGCACGCGGTCGCCAAGCAGCGCCCCCCCGCTGGTGCGGGACGAGGGATCGACCGCGATCACCCCGACCGTGCGGCCGGCCCGTCGCCACGCCGCCACCATCGCGGCGCACAGGGAGGACTTGCCGACGCCCGGGGGGCCGGTCACGCCCACGACATGGGCGCGCGGTTCGCGCCATGCCGCGTCCAGGAGCGCCTGCGAGGTCTCGCTTTCCGGATCGCGCTCCAGGCCGGCAAGCGCTGCAGCCAGCGCCCGCTTGCCGTCCGTGCGAAGCGCCGCCAGCGTCATTCGGTCTTGAGCGGGCCGCCCAGGGCCGCCTGCGCCGCCGCCAGCCGCGCGATCGGCACGCGGTAGGGGGAGCAGGAGACGTAGTCGAGGCCGGACTTGTGGCAGAAAAACACCGAGGCCGGATCGCCGCCATGCTCGCCACAGATGCCGAGCTTGAGGCTGTTGCGGACCTTGCGGCCGCGCTCCGTCGCGATCTCGATCAGCTCGCCCACGCCTTCGGTGTCGAGCGAGGCGAACGGGTCGTGCTCGAAGATGCCGCGCTGCTGGTACTTCTCGAGGAACGAGGCCGAGTCGTCGCGGCTCAATCCAAAGGTCGTCTGCGTGAGGTCGTTGGTGCCGAAGGAGAAGAACTCCGCCGACTCCGCGATGTCGCCGGCCCGCAGCGCCGCGCGGGGCAGTTCGATCATGGTGCCGACCAGATACTCGAGCTTCTGGCCAGACGCGGCGCTCACTTCCTCGGCGACCTGGTCGATCACGACCTTCATCAGGTCGAGTTCCTTCTTGGTCGCGACGAGGGGAATCATGATCTCGGGGACCACGGTCTTGCCCGCCTTCTTCTGAACCTCGGCCACGGCCTCGAAGATGGCGCGGGCCT
>CAZPOS010000017.1:0-1079 GCA_964588065.1 uncultured Reyranella sp. | reverse complement strand
TCTCCGGATAGGAGATGCCGAGGCGCACGCCGCGATGGCCAAGCATGGGATTGAACTCATGCAGCTTGTTGGCCCGCTCCTCGATTTCCTTCACGTCGACACCGAGGTCCTTGGCGACGACCTCCATTTCGGCGGAGGTCTTGGGCAGGAACTCGTGCAGCGGCGGGTCGAGCAGGCGAATCGTGACCGGCAGGCCGGCCATGATCTCGAACAGCTCGACGAAGTCCTGGCGCTGCATCGGCTGGATCTTCGCCAGGGCCGCGCGCCGGCTCGTCTCGTCATCGGCCAGGATCATCTGGCGAACCGCCACGATGCGGTCGCCTTCGAAGAACATGTGCTCGGTGCGGCAGAGACCGATGCCCTCGGCGCCGAACTTGCGCGCCTGGGCCGCGTCGGTCGGCGTCTCGGCGTTGGTGCGGATGCCGAGCTTGCGGAACTCGTCGGCCCACTCCATGAGCTGGGCAAAATCGCCGCTGAGTTCGGGCTGAACCGTCGGCACGACGCCCAGCATGATCTCGCCGGTGCCGCCGTCGAGCGTGATCGTCTCGCCGGTCTTCACCACGGTGCCGCGCACGCTGAGCGTCCCGGCCTTGCCGTCGATGCGGACATCGCCGGCGCCGGCAACGCAGGGCTTGCCCATGCCGCGCGCCACCACGGCGGCGTGGCTGGTCATGCCGCCGGTCGAAGTCAGGATGCCCTCGGCGGCGTGCATGCCGTGGATGTCCTCGGGGCTGGTCTCACGGCGCACCAGAATGACCTTCTCGCCGGCGCGTGCCTGCTTCTCGGCGTCGTCGGCGGTGAACACGACCTTGCCCGAGGCCGCGCCCGGCGAGGCCGGCAGGCCCTTGGCGATCACCTTGCGGGCCGCCTTTGGATCCAGCGTGGGATGCAGGAGCTGATCGAGCGAGGCCGGCACGATGCGCGCCACGGCTTCCTTCTTGTCGATCAACCCCTCTTTGACCATTTCCACGGCGATCTTGAGGGCGGCCTTGGCGGTGCGCTTCCCGTTGCGCGTCTGCAGCATGTAGAGTTTGCCGCGCTGGACGGTGAACTCGATGTCCTGCATGTCGTGATAGTGC
>CAZPOS010000016.1:2979-42416 GCA_964588065.1 uncultured Reyranella sp. | reverse complement strand
AGACGATGTAGCTGTGGCCGGTCACCCAGCCCACGTCGGCGGTGCACCAGTAGAC
Source organism: uncultured Reyranella sp. (assembly GCA_964588065.1). Lineage (GTDB taxonomy): Bacteria > Pseudomonadota > Alphaproteobacteria > Reyranellales > Reyranellaceae > Reyranella. Next base: position 42,361 of record CAZPOS010000016.1, on the reverse strand, counting down.
GTCGCCGTCGTGATAATCGAACACGTACTGGTGGGTCATCGACGCATAGACGATGTAGCCGCCGGTCGTGTGCAGCACGCCCTTCGGTTTGCCGGTCGAGCCCGACGTGTAGAGGATGAACAGCGGGTCCTCGGCGCCCATCGGCTCGGGCGCGCACTCGGCCGGCACCCTGGCGGCGATCTCGTGCCACCAGACGTCGCGGTCGGCGTTCCAGTCGACCTTGCCGCCGGTGTGCTTCACCACCAGCACCTTCTTCACGCCGGGCGCCTTCTTCAGCGCCTCGTCGCAATTGGCCTTGAGCGGCACGTGCTTGCCGGCACGCAGACCCTCGTCGGCGGTGACCACGACATTGCTGTCGCAGTCGACCAGGCGATTGGCGAGGCTGTCGGGCGAGAAGCCGCCGAACACCACCGAATGGATGGCGCCGATTCGCGTGCAGGCCAGCATCGCGTAGGCTGCCTCGGGGATCATCGGCAGGTAGATCGTGACGCGATCGCCCTTCTTCACGCCGAGTTCCTTCAGCGCATTCGCCATGCGGCAGACTTCGTCGTGCAGCCTGCGATAGGTGATCTTCTCGGACTTTGCCGGATCGTCGCCTTCCCAGATGATCGCGGTCTGGTCGGCCCGCTTGGCGAGGTGCCGGTCGATGCAGTTGGCCGAGACGTTCAGCACGCCGTCGTGGAACCAGCGGATACGAACGTCGCCATTGTAGTCGACGTCGCGCACGGCGGCCGGGCTGTAGGGCCTGATCCAGTCGATACGCTTGCCGTGCTCGTTCCAGAACGTGGCAGGGTCGGCGATCGAGGCCTCGTACATCGCCTTGTACTTGGCTTCATCGACATAGGCGCGCTTGGCCCAGTCCGCGCTGACGGCGATCACTTCATCGGCCATGGCTTTCCTCCAGCTTCGGCTTTGTGCCTTGAATTACCTGCGTTTTAGCTCGCGGTCGCGGGGCGGGGCAATTCGACTTTGGGCGTCACTCGCTGAACCAGGTCGTGAAGTCCTGGATCGGCGCGCGCTCGGTGATCAGGCTGTTGGGCACCACGTCGGGATCGGCGTAGCCCAGCGCCAGGCCGCAGATCACGGTCTGGTCTTCGGGAATGCCGAGCTCGCGGCGCACGACGTGCTGGTAGCGGCTGAAGGCCGCCTGAGGGCAGGTGTGCAGGCCCTTCTCGCGGGCCAGCAGCATGAGCTGGTCGAGGAAGATGCCGCAGTCGATCCACTGGCCGTTGCCCATGCGCTTCTCGACGCAGAGGATCATGCCGACCGGCGCGTCGAAGAACTCGTAGTTCTTGCGGAACTGCTTGAGCATCCCCGCCGCGTCGCCGCGCGGCACGCCGAGCAGGGTGTAGAGCTGCTTGCCGACGAGCTTGCGGCGCGCGTCGTAGACCGGCGTGAATTCCTGCGGATAGACGTTGTACTCCGCGCCCGGCCCGTTATCGCCCTCGTCCATGGCCTTCAGGATCGCGGCCGAGAGCCGCTTCCGCGCCGCGCCCATGGTCACGTAGAGCTTCCACGGCTGGAGGTTGCCGTTCGAGGCCGAGCGGTTGGCGGTCTCGATGATCCATTCGATGTCGGCCTTGGCCACCGGATCCGGCTTGAAGACGCGCATGGAGCGGCGGGAGTGGACGGCTTCTGACACGCGCATGGACGGCTAGCTCCGGGTGAGATGACGACGCAGGAAGTCGAACAGCGTGCGCCGCGCCGCGGCATTCTGCTGTTCGGTGAAATAGTGGGTGGCACCGGGGATCACGACCGCCTCGGCCTCCTTGCCGTGCGCGACCAGCGCCTCGGCCATGGCCAGCGACTGTTCCACCGGCACGTTCTCGTCGCGGTCACCGTGCAGCAGCAGGACCGGCGCGTCGATCTGCGCCACCCGCAGGATCGGCGAGCGAACCGGCAGGCCCTCGGGCCCGCACAGATCGTCGAGATAGTCGCGCATGTAGGGATTGGCCTCGCGCCAGCGCGCCAGATCCGTGGGCGCGAAGAAGGAAGCGACGGCGCGGACCGGCGGCTTGTGGGCGGCGGCGAGCAGCGCCACCTGACCGCCCATCGAGGCGCCCACCAGGGCGATCCGGTCGCGATCGACCAGCGGCCGTTTGGACAGCCAGTCGATCGCCGCCAGGATGTCGAGCGGCTGGCGCAGGCCCTGGTCGTTCTCGCCCTCCGAGCCCAGCCAGCCGCGCAGCGACAGGGCCAGCGCGGCGTAGCCGTTGGCGGCCGCGGCGCGGGCGAGCCCCACCATGTTGTGGGCATGGCCGGCGAAGCCATGCAGCAGGATCAGCGCCGGATAGGGTGGCTGGCCGGCCACCGGCTTGAAGAAATAGCCGCCGAGGCTGACGCCATGGCCGGGCACGCGCACCTGCTCCGCATCGCGCACTTCGGGCAAATCGTCCCAGCGATGCATGACCTCGATCGGTACGCCGTCGGGGTCGCGGAAGCCGACCGAGTAGTAGCCGGGCGCGAGGTAGTCGAGTTCCTGCGGCGGCTGGATGATCTCGGCGCCCGCGTCGCGCAACTCGGCGAACACCTGGTCGACCTGGCCGCGACTCTCGGCCGACACCGCGAGCCACAGCGCGCCCGGTCCGTAGGAGATGCCGTCCTTGGCCTGGCGCATCACGAAATGGTCGTAGCCGCGCGACCACATCACCCGGTCGGGGCTGGCCCAGACGCGATGGAAGCCCAGCATCGGCAGCCACAGGCGGTGGAAAGCCACCGAGCGCGCGAGGTCGCTAACCTCGATGGCCGCACCGGCGAAGGACGGACGCGGCCGCATCAGCTCGGCTCAAGTCCCAGCGCCAACAGTTCGTCGCGCCGCAGGTGCTGCTCGCCCGCGAGGAAGAACTCGTCGAGCTGCGGCGGCTTCACGCCGGTTCCGGCCAGCATCGCATGCGCCTGGCCGCGGTGGTGGGTCTGATGCTGGAACAGGTGCTCGAGGATCGAGATCACGCTGGAGGGCGGCGGCGTGCGGTTGGGACGGGGCAGCGACAGGCCCTCGGCCAGGCTCTGCTCGGTCTGGCGCTCGCAGAAAGAGAGCAGCCGGCGGTCGCTGGCGATCTGGGCTTCGTACAGGGACGCGGCGTCCGGAAAGTCGGGGACCGGATCATGGTAGCGCTGCAGCACCGTCGGGTCGCGGTGCAGCGCGTCGATGTAATAGAGATCGACCCAGAGGATATGGTTGAGCGTGGCGCGCAGCGACGGGAAGAAGCTCGTGCGCGGGGCGGCGAACTCATCGGGCGTCAGCGCCTTGCAGGCGGTGAGCAGCCGGTGGTTCGCCCAGATGTTGTTGCGGGCCATGGCGACGGCATGGCCTGGCAGCCCCGTCGCCATGGGTCCCGTGTCCGCCGGCCTCAGGCCGCTTGGGCCAGGTTGCGCAGCACGTAGTGCAGCACGCCACCGTTCTTGAAGTAACCGACCTCTTCCGCGGTATCGATGCGGCAGGTCAGCATGATCGTCTCCGACGCGCCGTCGGGGCGATGGATGGTCAGCGGCACGTCCATGCCGGGCTTCAGCTCGCCGTCGATGCCGCCCACGTCGTAGGTCTCGCGGCCGGTCAGGTTCAGCGTCTTGCGCGTCATGCCGTCCTTGAACTGCAGCGGCAGCACGCCCATGCCGACCAGGTTCGAGCGATGGATGCGCTCGAAGGTCTCGCAGACCACGGCCTTGACGCCCAGCAGGTTGACGCCCTTGGCCGCCCAGTCGCGCGAGGAGCCGGTGCCGTATTCCTTGCCGGCGATCAGGACCTGCGGCGTGTGCTCCTTCTTGTAGCGCATCGCCACGTCGTAGATCGGCTCGGGCTGGTCGGTCGTGTAGTGGTGCGTGTAGCCACCCTCGACTCCCGGGACCATCTCGTTCTTGAGGCGGATGTTGGCGAAGGTGCCGCGCATCATCACCTCATGATTGCCGCGGCGCGTGCCGTACTGGTTGAAGTCCTTGGCTTCGACGCCCTGTTCCATCAGGTACTTGCCGGCGGGGCTGTCCTTGCGGATCGAGCCGGCGGGCGAGATGTGGTCGGTGGTGATCGAATCGCCGAACTGGCCGAGCGGACGGGCACCCGTGATGTTGGACAGGGCGGCCGGCGTCTTGCCCATGCCCTCGAAGTAGGGCGGGTTGCGCACGTAGGTCGACTTGTCGTCCCAGGCGTAGGTCAGGCTGGGCTTCGTCTTGATGCCGCGCCAGAACCGGTCGCCCTCGAAGACGTCGGCATAGCGCTTCTTGAAGGCCTTGGCGGTCACGAACTTGTCGACCGTCTTGGCCACTTCCATGTTCGAGGGCCAGATGTCCTTCAGGTAGACGGGCTTGCCGCCCTTGCCGGTGCCGATCGGATCCTTGGTGATGTCGATCTTCATCGATCCGGCCAGCGCGTAGACCACCACCAGCATCGGCGAGGCGAGGTAGTTGGCGCGTGTCAGCGGGTTGACGCGGCCCTCGAAGTTGCGGTTGCCCGAGAGCACCGAACTCACGACCAGGTCGCCGTCGCCGATCGCCTTGGTGACCGGATCGGGCAGCGGGCCTGAATTGCCGATGCAGCTCGTGCAGCCGTAGCCCACGAGGTTGAAGCCGATCTTGTTGAGGTCCTTCTGCAGGCCGGAGGCCTCGAAGTATTCCGTCACGACCTGCGATCCCGGCGCCAGCGAGGTCTTCACCCACGGCTTGACCTTGAGGCCGAGCTTCACCGCGTTGCGCGCGATAAGGCCGGCGCCCAGCATGACGTAGGGGTTCGAGGTGTTGGTGCAGGAGGTGATGGCGGCAATCACCACGTCGCCGTGGCCGAGGTCATAGTCGGTGCCTTCGCAGGGAATGCGCTTGCCGTCGTCCTTGCGGTCGAACTCCTTCTCCATGTTCGCGACGAACTGGTGAGCGGCTTCGGCCAGCGGCACGCGGTCCTGCGGGCGCTTCGGACCGGCGAGGCTCGGCACCACGTCGCCGAGGTCGAGCGAGAGCGTGTCGGTGAAGACCGGCTCCGGCGACTTCCGGGAGCGCCACAAGCCCTGCTTCTTGGCATAGGCCTCGACGAGCTTGGCGGCCGGGCCGCGATTGGTGGTCTTGAGGTAGCCCAGGGTGATGTCGTCGACCGGGAAGAAGCCGCAGGTCGCGCCGTATTCCGGAGCCATGTTGGCGATCGTCGCGCGGTTGGCCAGCGGCATCTCGTCGAGGCCCTCGCCGTAGAACTCGACGAACTTGTTCACCACGCCCTTCTTGCGCAGCATCTGCGTGACGGTGAGCACGAGGTCGGTCGCGGTGGCGCCCTCGGGCAGCTTGCCGGTCAGCTTGAAGCCGATCACGTCGGGAATCACCATCGGCTGCGGCTGGCCGAGCATGGCGGCCTCCGCCTCGATGCCGCCGACGCCCCAGCCCAGCACGGCCAGACCGTTGACCATCGTGGTGTGCGAATCGGTGCCGACCAGCGTGTCGGGATAGGCGATCGTCTCCTTGCCTTCCTTCTTGGTCCAGACGACCTGGGCCAGGTACTCGAGGTTGACCTGGTGGCAGATGCCGGTGCCCGGCGGGACGACGCGGAAGTTGTCGAACGCCATCGCCCCCCAGCGCAGGAACTGGTAGCGCTCAAGGTTGCGTTCGTATTCGAGCTTCACGTTGGCGCCGAAGGCGCTCTGATTGCCGAAATTGTCGACGATCACCGAATGGTCGATCACGAGGTCGACCGGGACCAGCGGGTTGATCTTCTTGGGGTCGCCGCCCAGCTTGCCCATGGCGTCGCGCATGGCGGCCAGATCGACCACGGCGGGGACGCCGGTGAAGTCCTGCATCAGCACGCGGGCGGGGCGGAAATTGATCTCCTTGGTGGAGCGGCCGCCATTCTTGATCCACTCCGCGAAGGCCGCGATGTCGGTCTTCTTGACGGTCGTGCCATCCTCGTGGCGCAGCAGGTTTTCCATCAGCACGCGCAGCGAGAAGGGCAGGCGGGACAGGTCGCCGACTTCCTTCTCGACCGCCTTGAGGCTGAAATAGGTGTAGCTGCGGTTACCGACCTTCAGCGTCTTTCGAGCCTTGAAGCTATTGGGATGGGCGGCGGCCATATCTACACTCCTGGAAGGTCGGTTCTCTGCGGATGTGGCGCAAAATAGGGGCATGCACCTCCACAGGCAATCGGCGGATGCGGCTTTGCGGCCGTTGTGTCAGATTGGACGCATGCGACGTCAAATCGGTCACGTATTTGGGGTTCTTGCAGCGTTTCTGACCCTGGCGGGCGAGGCGGTGGCGCAGCGCAATGCCGTCGAGTCCTGGGATCCCAGCGCACGCGGCTTCTCATCCGGCGGCGCGCCGGCCCCCTCGCTGCCCGGTGCGACGAGCGGAAATGGCGGCGCGACCCTCGACTCGCTGAACAAGATCCTCTCGGCGTCGCAGCTCTCGGCCTTCGACCGGTCGATCTACCTCAGCATCCGCGCGTTCCAGCTCGCCCGCCTCGGGCGCGAGGCCGACAGCCAGAAGGACATCGCCGAAATGGGCCGCGTCCTGCCCGGCGACTGGCAGGTCGTCCTGTCGAGCACGATGCCCGGCCTCGCAGGCGGCGGCGATCGGGCGGCGGCGCTGCGGACGCTGGACAGCGCGCTTCAACGCAAGCCCGGCGACCCTTCCCTGACGATCGCCCAGGCCCAGGTCTACATGCAGATTGCCGACTTCCCGCGGGCCCTCGGCCTGCTGGATGCGGCCCTGGCCGGTGCCCAGACGCCGGGCGAGCGGCGGTCGGCGCTCTTCTTCCGCGGCATTGCGCATTTCAATCTCGGCAACTACGCGCAGGCGGCCGACGATTTCGACGCCACGCTCGCGGGCCGGCCCAGTTTCAAGGCGAAACAGGCGCCGCTGCTCTGGCGCTACGCCGCCCAGGTCCGCGCCCGGCGCGATGCACGGACCGCCCTGGCCCGCGACGTGGGCGCGGAGAGCCTGAACGAATGGCCGGGGCCGATCCTGCGGTTCCTGCTGGGCAAGGGATCGGCCGGCGAGCTCGAGGTCGCCGCCGAATCCGACGACGGCGCCAAGCGCAGCAACGGAAAGTGCCCGGCGGCCTTCTTCATCGGCATCGACGCCGTGCGCCGCGGCGACAAGCAGCGCGCCCGCGAACAGTTCCAGTTGGCGCAGGCCCGCTGTCCCACCGTCTCGGAGTTCAACTGGGCGGCCTCCAGCGAGCTCAATCGGCTCTGATCAGCCCGCCAGCGCCAGCGGCGCCACGAAGCGCGTGATCTCCGCCAGGACATAGGACGGCTGCTGCAGGTGCGGGCTGTGGCCGCAATCCGGCACCAGACGGGTTTCGCAATAGCCCCCCACCTTGCCGGCGATGATGCCGAGCTGCAGCTCGGTGCCGTATTCGTCGTCATCGCCCTGGATCGCCTGGACGGGCACGACCACGCCCGGCAGCCGGGCGTTCGCGTCCATCGGCTCGAAGCCGGCCGACACCCAGGCATCCGCCCAGAGTCGGAAGGCGCCGTCGACATCGGCATGATACCTGGCCAGCCGCTGCCGCAGGTCGCCGCTGGCGAAGGCTTGCTTCGCGCGGACGATTGCCTCGACGCAGACCGGTTCGTTGACGGCGTGCGCGGCCAGGGTCACCACCGCCCGCAGGGGCTCGGGATCGGTTGCGGCATAGTTCAGGGCGATCGTGCCGCCGTCGCTGTGCCCGACCAGCACGCAATCCTCGATCCCGAGCGCGGCCAGCAGGCGCGGCAGGACCAGGTCGGCCTCGATTTCCATGTAGCCGACGCCGGGATCGGCCGGCCACGGGCTCGACCGTCCATAGCCGGTGCGGTCGTAGACGATGCCGGCACAGCGTGTGGCATCACACAGTTTCTGCGGGAAGTCGCGCCACATCTCGATACAGCCCAGGCCCTCGTGCAGGAAGACCAGCACCGTGCGGTCGAGGCCGTCGTCGCGCGCCGGCTTGAGGCGCCGCACCCGCAGCTGCCGGTCGCCAAGGTCGATGAATTCGTCTGTCGCGGACATCGGCCTCTTTTCGGGGGCGTCCGGCCTGCGGTCAAGGCGGCGTCAGGCCGGCACCAGATCGACGCGCGGCACGGGTGCGTTGACCTTGCGCCGGAAGAAGACGGCGATCATGGCCGCTGGCTTACGATGTCGGCATTGCCCACCGCGGCCGACAGGACGAGGGCGCCCGACGGTGTGGCGGCCCTGAGCGCGGTGGCGCGCGCGCGCCGCTTCGTCGCCATGCCGGACATGGCGTCCGATCCGCCGTGTCAGCGCTGGGTGTTCGAGGAGATCGACCAAGGAGAGGCTGGCGGCTTGCAGCGCGAGCGGCCATTTCCCGGGCCGGTGCCGTCGCGGTTCCACCAGCCGCCGCCCAGCGCCTGGAACAGCGCCGCGGTGTTGGTGAGACGCGCGGCCTGTGCCTGGACGCGCGTGAGCAGCGTCTGCTGATAGGTGAGCTCGGCGATCAGCACGACGACGTACGTCGTGTCGCCGAGTTCGAGCCGCTTGCGCGCGATGGTGAGGGCGGTGGCGGCGGCCCGCTCTGCCTCGACGGCCGACTTGAGCGCCAGCGCGTCGTATTCGAGAGCGTTCAGCGTATCGGCCACGTTGCGGAAGGCGGCCAGCACGATCGACTGGTACTGGGCGTCGGCCTGCTCGAGCGCCGCGACGGCGGACCGCTTCTTGGCCGCCAGGGCGCCGCCATCGATCAGGGTCTGGACGGCGCTGGCGCCCGTGGTCGCGCCCGCGAGACCCGGCATGAAGAGCGTGCCGAGCGACAACGCGCTGGTATTGAGGCCGAAGCCCAGCGTCACCTGCGGCAACTGGTTGGCGATCGCGACGCCGACCTGGGCGCTGGCGGCATGCAGGTTGGCCTCGGCGGCGCGGATGTCGGGCCGCTGCTCGACCAGCTGCGAGGGCAGGGTGAGCGGCAGTTCGTAGGGCAGCTTGAGGTCGCCGAGGTCGAAGCGCTCGGCGACTTGATCGCTGGGCAGCCGCCCCGTCAGGGTGGTCAGCAGGTTGCGCTGCTGCGCCAGCGCCTTCTCGAGCGGCGGCAGGGTCGATTCGGCCTGCGCCAGTGCTGCCTGCTGCGTGGCGACGTCGGCGCCTGGAATGGCGCCGAGCCCCGACTGGCGTGTCAGGATGCCGAGCGTCTCGCGCTGGGTGGCGACGATGCGCTTGGTCGCCTCGACCTGGCCGCGCAACGATGCCTCGACGATGGCGGCCGCGACGACATTCGAGGCCAGCGAGAGATAGGTGCCTTCGAGCTGGAAGCACTGCGCTTCGGCCAGCGCGTCGAGCGACTCGATCTGGCGGCGGTTACCGCCCCAGAGATCGAGCGCATAGGTGATCTGGAGGCCGGCCACGAACAGACCGTAGATCGGCTGTTGGTCGGCGGTTGCCGATTGCAGGCTGGCCGGCGTCTGGTTCTGGGTGGCGTTGAAGGTGCCCTGAAGCGTCGGGAACAGGGTGGCGCGCTGGGCACGGGCATTCTGCTGGGCCACCCGAAGCCCGGCGACGGCCGCCTTCACGTCCGGGTTGGCGCGCAGCGAGCGTTCGATCAGGCTGTTGAGCTGCGGCGACTGGAACACACCCCACCACTGGCCGGGAATGTCCATGCTCTGGACGATGCGCTGCGCCTCGCCGCCCGGAATGCCGGCGGCGATCAGGTCGCTCTTCTGGTCGGGAAGATAGTTCGCCGCCTTCGGCCCGTCCGGCGGTGTGAAGTCCGGTCCGACGGAGCAGCCGGCGAGGGCACCGGCCGCGAGCAGCGGCAGGGCGGCAAGGAGAGAGCGTCGCATCATGTCGCCTCCGCGACCGTATCGTGGGGGTGGGATGCCGGCACCGGGGCGCGACGGCGCGAGAACAGTCCGATCATGGCCGGCAGGACGGTGAGGAAGAGGCAGGGCGCCAGCAGGGTGCCGCCGACCACGACGATGGCGAGCGGCCGCTGGACCTGGCTGCCGATGGCGGTGGAGAAGGCGGCCGGCAGCAGACCCACGGCTGCCGCCACGCAGGTCATCAGCACCGGACGCATCTGCAGGGAGCAGGTCTCGTAAAGCGCCGTGCTGCGGTCACGGCCGGCGTCGATCAGCCGGTTGTAGCAGCTCAACACCATGATTCCGTTCATCGCGGCGATGCCGAATAGCGCCACGAAGCCGATGGCGGCGGAGATGCTGAACGGCATGTCGGTGACCCAGAGGCCGAGGATGCCGCCGGTCAGCGCCATCGGAATGGCGCTGGCGGCAAGCAGCGTGTCGCGGAACGAACCGAAGCTCATGTAGAGCAGCAGCCCGATCAGCCCGATCGCGATCGGCACCGCCACGGCCAGACGCTGCAGGGCGTTCTTCAGGTTGCCGAACTCGCCGACCCATTCGATGCGGTAGCCGCCCGGGATCTGCACCTTCTCGGCGACCCGCTGCTGCGCCTCGAGGATGGTGCTGCCGAGATCGCGGCCGCGCACGCTGAACTTCACCGGGACGTAGCGTTCCTGCTGCTCGCGGTAGATGTAGTAGGCGCCGGACACCAGCTCGACCTTGGCGACCTCGCTCAGCGGCACCTGCGTGATGCCGCCGTTCGCGCCCTGCACGCCGATCTGGATTCGGCTGATCGCGTCGAGGCTCTGGCGGTAGCGGGAGGCGAGGCGAACGACCATCGGGAAATGCCGGTCGCTGCCGCTCTCGTAGACGTCGCCGGCGGCCTGGCCGCCGATCGCGGCCTGCACGGTGGCATTGATGTCCCCCGGGGTCAGCCCGTAGCGCGCGGCCTTGGCGCGGTCGATGTCGATGCGGATGGTCGGCTGGCCGAGCGACGCGGAGACCGCGAGATCCGTGACGCCGGGGACGGTGGCGAGCACCGACTTGATCTCGGTGCCGAGCTTCGACAGCGTCTCGAGGTCGTTGCCCGAGATCTTGACCGAGTTCTCGCCCTTCACGCCGGAGGCGGCTTCCTGGACGTTGTCCTGGATGTACTGGGAGAAGGTGAACTCGACGCCGGGAAAGGCCTTCTCGAGCGCGCCGTTGATCTCGGCAATCAGTGCTTCCTTGTCGAGGCCCTTGCGCCACTGGTCGACGGGCTTCAGTGGCACGAAGAACTCGGCGTTGAAGAAGCCCGTCGAATCGGTGCCGTCGTCGGGGCGGCCATGCTGCGAGATGACGGTCTCGGCCTCCGGAAAGCTCTTGATCAGCCGGCGCATGCGGTTGGCGTAGTCGTTGCCGGCCTCGAGCGAAATCGACGCCGGCATCACGGCGCGGATCCACATGTTGCCTTCTTCGAGCTTGGGCAGGAACTCGAGACCGATCGTGCTGCCCGCGGCCCCGGCCAGCACCAGCGCGCCGAGACCGGCCATGAAGGTGACGCGTCGGCTGGCCAGCGCGGCGTTGCGCAGTTTCTCGTAGCCGCGGCGCAGGGTGCGGACGGCGCGGGTTTCGGCATGCGCCACCTTGTCCGGCAGCAGCAGCGCCGACAGGGCCGGCGACACGGTGAAGGTCGCGATCAGGCCGCCCAGCAGCGCATAGGCGTAGGTACGGGCCATCGGGCCGAAGATGTGGCCCTCCACGCCCGAGAGGGTGAACAGCGGCAGGAAGCCCGCGATGATGATGGTGGCGGAAAAGAAGATCGCCTGGGTGACCTCGGTCGAGGCGTTGAAGATCGTCGCCAGCTTGCCGGTGAGGCCGTCCGGCGCGCGCCGCTGGGCGCCGGTCTGGTGATCGCTTTCCGACAGATGCCGGAAGATGTTCTCGACCATGATCACGGTGGCATCGACGATGATGCCGAAGTCGATCGCGCCCATAGACAGCAGGTTCGCCGATTCGCCGCTCAGGACGAGGACGACCACGGCGAACAGGAGGGCGAAGGGGATCGTGGCGGAGACGATGAGCGCGCTGCGGAGGTCGCCGAGGAACAGCCACTGGATCAGGAAGATCAGGCAGACGCCCACGACCATGTTGTGCAGCACGGTGTGGGTGGTGATGTTGACCAGCGAGCTGCGGTCGTAGATGCGCTCGATGCGCACGCCGGGTGGCAGTACGTTGCCGTTGTTGATCCGGTCGACTTCCGCCAGCACCCCGCTCAGCGTCGGCATGGTCTCGGCCCCGCGCCGCATCAGCACGATGCCCTGCACGATATCGTCGTCGCCGTTCTGGCCGGCGATCCCGAGTCGCGGCTGGTTACCCACGGTGACATCGGCCACGTCGGAGACCAGGACGGGGGCCCCATCGCGCACGGTCAGCATCGTGTTGCGGATGTCGTCCATCGACCGGATCTGGCCGACGCTGCGCACGATCGCCGACTGCGAGCCGATGTTCACGGTGTTGGCGCCCACGTTGATGTTGGCGTTGTTCAACCCATCGATGACCTGCTTCAGCGTCAGGCCGTAGGCGAGCAACCGGTCGAGGTTGACGGTGATGTCGTAGGTCTTGGTCTTGCCGCCCCAGCCAGTGACGTCGACGACTCCGGGGACCGCCTTCAGGCGGCGCTGGAGCACCCAGTCCTGCAGCGTCTTGAGGTCGGCCACGGAATAGCCCGGCGGGCCGACGATCCGGTAGCGGAAGACCTCGCCGATCGGGCTGGTGGGCGACAGGGTGGGTTGCGCGCCGTTGGGGAGCGGACCGAGCTGCGACAGCCGGTTGATGACCATCTGCGACGCCTGCTGGTAGGTCACGTCGTAGGTGAACTGCACCTTCACGTCGCTCAGGCCGAACAGCGACACAGTGCGGATGGCCTGGACATAGGGTAGGCCGGCCATCTGGATCTCGATCGGGATCGTGATGTAGCGCTCGATCTCCTCCGAGGACTGGCCGGGGTTCTGCGTGATGATGTCGACCAGTGGTGGCACCGGGTCGGGATAGGCCTCGATGTTCAGCCGCGAGTAGGCGAACAATCCGGCGACGGACAGTACCAGGCTCAGGATGACGACGAGGATTCGCTGCTTGAGGGCAGCGGCGACGATGGATTGCATGGGCAACCGGTCTGTTGGAGGGACGCGCCCGCGGGCCGCGCCGGGCCGTCAGTCGCGCTTGGCCGCGCGATCGATGAAGAGTGTGCCGCTCGTCACAACGTTCTCGCCAAGCGCGAGGCCCTTCCTGACCTCGACCATGCCGTTGGCGGTCGCGCCGACTTCGATCGGGCGCGACGTGACGGATTTGTCTTTCGGATCGGCGACCCAGACGCGGGCGTTGGCGCCCTCGTAGACGACGGCTTCCTGCGGAACGGCCGGGTTGGTCGTGGGCTCGCCCGTCACGATGCGGAAGCTGGCGAACATCTCGGGCATCAGTTCGCGATCGCCATTTGCGATCTCGGCGCGGACCGGCAGGCGCCGCGTGTTCGGGTCGAGCGCGGGGGCGACGTAGGAGAGGCGCGCGTTGAAGATGCGGCCCGGATGGGCCAGCACCGAGACCTCGACCGGCGCGCCGACCTTCATCTTCGGCGCGTCGGATTCGCGGACGTTGGCGACCAGCCAGACGGTCGAGAGGTCGCCGATGTTGAACACCGGATCGGCGGCGCCGGCATTGATGTATTGCCCCAGGCCGATCTTGCGCTGGATCACGGTGCCGGCGATGGGCGCCGAGACGATCGCCTCCGCGCCGATATGGTCGACCTTCTCCAGTGCATCGATCTCGGCATCGGTGCGACCGAGGATGCGCAGGCGGTTGCGCACGGCAGCCAGCGCGATCTCGGCGGAGCGCAGGTCGCCCTGTGCCGCGACGAGGTCCGACTGCGCCTGCTCGAGATCCTTCAGCGAGCCGCCGCGAATCGACAGCAATTCCTTCTGACGCTTCTCGAAATTCTGCGCGAGCGCGAGCTTGGAACGCGCCTTCTCGACGCCGGCGACGGCGCTCACGAGGTCGTTCTGACCCTGGACGAACTCGTTCGCCTCGATGGCGAACAGCGGATCGCCGCGCTGGACACGCTCGCCAGGCTTGGCGATCAGTCGCGTCACCCGGCCGGAATAGGGCGAGAACACCGGCGTCGTCGTGTCTTCGTTGATCCCGATCTTGCCATCGGTCGCGCGCTCGTCGCGAAACGAGGCGGCCTCGACCGGCGCGATGCGCAGACCCGCCCATTGCGTTTCACTGGGGCGGAAGGCGCCGTCGGTCTCGACCGCCAGCGCCGGTCGAATGAGCGCGTTGGTCGGACCGGTATCGAGGGTCCAGACCGCGGCGAGGGCGAGGGTTACGGTGCCGGCGCCGGCCAACCACAGGCGGTAGCGACGCGGGCGGGCTGTGGTGGCGGTCTTGGGCGCAGTGGTCATGTGGCCAAAGCTATTGCTTTCACATTACGTGCGCCTGAATTGCGGTCCGTCGGCACTTCCAAAGCGCCGGGCGTGATAGGATGACGGAGTTTGCGACTACGTCGGGGGAGGACGGACGTCCATGAGAGTCCTTGTCGTCGAGGACAATGCCGAACTCGTCGCCTTGCTGGTCAAAGGCTTGGCGCGCAGCGGTTTTTCGGCCGACTCGGTGAGCAATGCCGGCGATGCCGAGCATTCCCTTGCAGCCATGCGCTATGCCGTGATCGTGCTGGACCTTGGTCTGCCGGACCAGGATGGGTTGTCCCTGCTGCGGGGAATCCGCGGACGCGGCGATTCGACGCCAGTCCTCGTGCTGACGGCCCGGGACGGGGTGAGCGATCGGGTCAACGGCTTGCGTGCCGGAGCCGACGACTACCTGGTGAAACCCTTCGCCATGGAGGAGTTGGTCGCACGCCTCCAGGCGCTGCTGCGGCGGCCGGGCAATCTGCTGGGTCGTCAGCTCACCTTCGGCAACGTCTCGCTCGAGACCGAAGGGCGCCAGGTCTTCATCGACGGCACGGTGCGGGTCTTTCCGGCGCGGGAGACCGCGATCCTCGAGATCCTGCTGCGTCGCGGCGGACACGTCGTGCCGAAGCGGCTCTTCGAAGACCAACTCTTCGGCCTGTCGGGCGACGTCGGTTCGAACGCGGTCGAGGTCTACGTCCATCGTCTGAGGAAGATGCTGGCCGACAATGGGGCCACGGTTAAGATCCATACCGTGCGCGGCGTCGGCTACCTGCTGGCCGAGGAAAAGGCGGCCGCTTGACCCGCTTCCGGTCGATCCTCTCGCGGGTCGTGGCGCTGCATGTGGTGGCGATCGGCGTCACGTCCGTCCTGATGCCGCTGGCGCTGTACTGGCTGCTCAACGAGGCGGCCAACAGTCTCCATCGCGACGCGCTGCGGGCGCAGGCACTGACGATTGCGAGCTTCCTGCGGCCCACTCCCAACGGCGGTGACGTCACGCTGGAGATCCCGCCGGAGGCCCAGCCGATCTATTCGGGCGAATATGCACTCTATGCCTATGCCATCCTCGATTCGAAGGGGCACGTGCTCTTCACCTCGCGTCCGGACGATGCGCCCCTTTCGTCGCCGGGCGACCCGCTGGCCGACGATTCCTTCGTGCGGCGTCGCACCAAGGGCACGGTGCTCATCGGCGTCAACGTGCCGCGCGCCATCGGCGACCGTCTCTACTGGATACAGGTTGGACAGGATCTGGCTCACCGCGACGTGATCATCGACGACATCGTCGCCACCTTCCTCCCGCGTGTGGCCTGGATCACCTTCCCGATCCTCCTGCTCCTCCTGCTGATCGACATCATGATCTTTCGTCGTGCGCTCGATCCGGTGCGCGCGGCGTCCGACACTGCGGCATCGATCGGCCCGACCAGCACCGAGGTCCGCCTGCCCGAACAGTCGATGCCGACCGAGATCGTCCCGCTCGTGCATGCGGTCAATCAGGCGCTCGATCGACTGGAGGCCGGCTTCCGCGCGCAACGTGAATTCACCGCGGACATGGCGCACGAGCTGCGGACACCGCTCGCCATCATGCGCGCGCGCGTCGACGCGATGGACGACCAACCACTGCGGCGATCGCTGGAGGCCGACATCGTGAACATGACGCGCACCGTGAACCAGGTGCTCGACATTGCCGAACTCGAAGCCTTCGTCGTGGAGGGCAGTTCGCAGGCCGACCTCCAGGCGGTGTGTGCCGACGCGGTCGCCTTCATGGCGCCGCTCGCCGTCGACAGCGGCAGGACGATCGCCCTGACGGGTATCGAAGCGCCGGTGTGGGTGCATGGCCATGCCGAGGCGCTATTCCGGGCGGTTCGCAACCTCGTCGAGAATGCCATACGCCACACGCCGGCGGGCGGCGCGATCGAGGTCGACGTTGCCGAAGACGGGACGGTCCGGGTGTTTGACGAGGGCCCCGGCGTGCCGCCTGAGGAACGCGAGACGATCTTCCAGCGTTTCTGGCGGCGCGACCGCGCGCGTCCAGGCAGCCGGGGGTTGGGGTTGGCCATCGTGACACGCGTCGCCGCCGCCCATGGCGGTACCGTATCCGTCGAGGACAGGCCCGGCGGAGGGGCGGTCTTCACGCTGCGCCTCCTGCCCTGTCGACCGGACAGGAGCGCCGATCCAGGGGACCGGAGCGCGTAACCGTCCTATAGTTCCGGCATGACGGGAGCAGAGATCCGCAAGATCATCCACGTCGACATGGATGCCTTCTACGCATCCGTGGAGCAGCGCGACGATCCCTCTCTGCGCGGCCAGCCAGTCGCGGTCGGGGGACGGCAGCGCGGTGTCGTGATGGCCGCCAGCTACGAAGCGCGCAAGTTCGGCGTGCGCTCGGCCATGCCTTCCGTCACGGCCAAGCGCCTCTGTCCGGACCTGCTGTTCGTGAAGCCGCGTTTCGACGTCTACAAGGAGGTGTCGCGCCAGATCCGCGAGATCTTCCTCGACTACACGCCGCTGGTGGAGCCGCTCTCGCTCGACGAGGCCTATCTCGACGTGACGAGCAATCTCAAGGGCATGCCCCTCGCCTCGGAAATTGCCCGCGAGATCAGGGCACGCATTCTCGAACGTACGGGCCTCACCGCATCGGCGGGCATCTCGTACAACAAGTTCCTGGCCAAGCTCGCCTCCGACCATCGCAAGCCCGACGGCCAGACGGTGATCCCGCCGGAGAAAGGCCCGGCCTTCGTCGAAGGACTGCCGGTCGGCCGCTTCCATGGAGTCGGGCCGAAGACCGCGGAGAAGATGAACCGGCTCGGTATTCATACCGGCGCCGACCTCAAGGCGCAGACGCTGGAATTCCTGCAGCAGTATTTCGGCCGCTCCGGCGCCTACTATCATGCCATTGCGCGCGGGCATGACGAGCGCAGGGTCGTACCCAACCGGCCGCGCAAGTCGGTGGGTTCGGAGACGACCTTCATGGAGGATCTCGACCGGCCGGCCGCAGTCGAGGACGGCGTCGCCTCGGTGCTCGAAGATGTCTGGTCCTACTGCGAGCGCACCGGCATCGTCGGCCGTACCGTTACGGTGAAGATCAAGTACGCCGATTTTCGGATCGTGACGCGCAGCCGGACTCTGCATGAGGGCGTCGGCAGTCGCGATCTGTTGGAGCGCACGGCGCGGGAACTGGTGCGCTCCGTCTTCCCGCTGGAGAAGAAGGTCCGCCTGCTCGGCGTGTCGCTGCACAACCTGCATCCGCGCGAGGAAGCCAGAACGGCACCGCAGATGACGCTCGCTCTCTAATCCAGGAGACATCACCGTGAACATCTTCATGACCGGCGCGACCGGCTATATCGGCGGCACCGTCGCGCGTCGCCTGCTGGACGATGGTCATCGGCTGCGCGGCCTCGTGCGCGATGCCGGGAAAGGCCGTGCGCTCGCATCCTTCGGCGTGGAGCCGGTCATCGGCGGCCTCGACGATGCCGCGATCCTCGCGGTCGAGGCCAGGCGCGCGGATGCGGTGATCAACGCCGCGAGCAGCGACCATCGCGGCGCCGTCGAGGCGCTTCTCGACGGCCTCGCCGGCTCGGACAAGCCCTTCCTCCATACCAGCGGCTCCAGCATCGTGGCGGACGATGCCCATGGCGACGTCGCGTCGGAGGAGATCTACGACGAGGACACACCCTTCGAGCCGGTGCCGGGCAAGCAGGCGCGGGTCGCCATCGATCGCGCGATCCGTGAGGCGAGCCGACGCGGCGTGCGCTCCATCGTCGTGTGTCCGAGCATGATCTACGGCAATGGCCTCGGTCTGGCGCGCGACAGCGCGCAGATCCCCGGTCTCGCCAAGCAGGCGAAGGCGTCGGGCGTGGTGCGCCATGTCGGTCAGGGGCTGAACGTCTGGTCCAACGTCCATGTCGAGGACGTGGCCGACCTCTATCGTCTCGCCCTCGCCAAGGCCCCGGCCGGCGCCTTCTATTTCGCCGAGAACGGCGAGGCCTCGTATCGCGAGATCTGCGCGTCGATCGCGCGCCGCCTCAATCTCGGCGAGCCGCAGGCATGGCCCTTCGAGGAGGCCGCGAAGGAACTCGGCGAGAACAGCGCCGCCTATACGTTCGGCTCCAACAGCCGGGTCCGGGCCCGGCGCGCCCGCAGCGAGCTGGGGTGGCAGCCCCGGCATTCGTCCGCGACAGCCTGGATCGAGGCCGAGCTGCCGCTCTAGGGGGCGACCTCGTCGATCATCTTCCTGAGCAGCGCCGAGTCGGGATAGAGGCCGAATCCGGCTCGCAGATTGTCCGCCATGTGCTCGGGCTTGCCGGTGCCTGGAATGACACAGGTCACGGCGGGGTTCGCCAGCACGAACTTGAGCAGGAGCTGCGCCCAGCTCGTGGCGCCGATCTCGCCAGCCCATTCAGGCAGCTTGCGAGGGAGCAATTTGCGCAGGAGGCCGCCGCCGCCGAACGGCTGGTTCACGATCACCGCGATGCCGCGTTCGGCGGCGAGCGGCAGAAGACGCCGCTCGACGGCGCGGTCGTCGAGAGCGTAGTTGATCTGCACGAAATCCCATCTCTCCGCCCGCATCACGCTTTCCAGCTCGTCATGGGCGCTCTGCGTGTAGTGGGTGATGCCGAGATAGCGGATGCGACCCTCGGCCTTCCAGGCGCGCAAGGCCGGCAGATGGGCGCGCCAGTCGATGAGATTGTGGATCTGCATCAGGTCGATGCGGTCGGTCTTGAGCAGACGCATCGAGGTGCGCATCTGCGTGATCCCGTTGTCGCGACCGGTCGTCCAGACCTTGGTGGCGATGAAGGCCCTGGCCCGGGAATCGGCGCCGGCCAGCAGGTCGCCGACCACGGCTTCGGCCGACCCGTACATCGGCGAGGTGTCGATCACGGATCCGCCGGCGTCGAACAGCAGGCGCAATACCTCCGCCAGGGGCGCCCGGTCGGCTGGACGGGCGCCGACGTCGAAGGTGCGCCAGGTGCCGACACCGACGACGGGCAGCATCTCGGCCGACGACGGGATCCTGCGCTGATGCATGCGCGCCTCCGGCTGTGCGGCGGCCCGCCCCGCCGCAAGAACGGTGGCGCCGGCGAGGCCGAGCAGGGCTGAACGGGTCAGGGGCATGAAACTCTCCACGACCACGATATTCCATCGGCGGTCAGGCCAGGGGTATTTGGAAGTCCGAGCCGACTTGGCGCGCACGGACAGGCCGTCCATTGACCGTGACCTTCGGGTCGCGGGCAAGTCCCGAGACTGTGATCGTCGTCGCGAGGCCGTCCTGTCCAGGCTTGGGCGTATGGTCGATCTCGACCTCCCCGGCCCAGGGCCGGTACTCCAGCCGCATCAGGCCGACCTTTCCATCGGACCGGAAGGCGACGCCATCCCGTGCCGCCAGAGCAAATGCCTGCGGGTCGGGCAGCGGATTGTAGGCGACCACCGCACCGCTTGCCGGATCGGCGATCAGATACGCCTTGCGCCCGGGTTCGCTCGTCAGCACCGCACCAGCCTTCGCGAGGTGCCCGGTCGTGCCCTGCTGCGCCCAGAAACTGTCGCGATCGATGCCGGCCGGCAGATAGGGCCAGGCGCCGTTCAGCCGGCGGTAGGGAATCGCTTTCTGCTGGGCGCCGCTCTCCACCGGGTAGTTGATCTCCCGTGGCTGGGCGAACTCCGTCGAAAAGCCTGCCTCCAGCAGATCCCCGCCGCTGCGATAGCTGACGTCCATGATCCGTTTGGAGGGGTTCCAGTCCGCCTTCAGCGCGCTCGCGTCGATATGACGGCGGAAGGCCTCGAAGCTGCCATGCTGCGCCTCGTCGCCCATCTCGAGCACGAATCCGCCATACGTGCGCGACAGGATGCCATCGAGGTCGAGCGATGAGACCGGCACCGGCTGCGCGCGGTGCAGATTGAACAGGGAGATCGTGAGGGCGGGTCCGACCATGGCGCCGTTCGGCTCGGCCTTTGCCGCGACCCCCGGCGCGATCTCAATGCCGGTGTCGCGGCCAAGATCGGTCGAGGGCAGCGGCAGGATCGCGAGATAGGTCACGCCGTCGCGAATCAGCAGGCTCTGTCCGGCGGGCAGCTTCTGCGGAAACGTGTCGAGGCGGCGGTCGCCCGCGTGGATTTCCCAGCCCGGCGAGGTGGCGAAGTTCCAGAGGCCGATCACCGTTGCCAGCGAGGCGAGCCTGTCGGTGGCGGCCTCGAGGAAGCGTTGGCGGTTGCAGTGCGGTGTCGCGAAGACGATGGCGCGGTTGCGGCTCTGGAAGGTGAGCAGCAGGCCGGCCTGCGGAATCAGCCCTTCGCGCGTCGTGGTGAGGTTCGGTGTATTGGCGGAATACCGGGCGGTCAGCATGCCTCGCTCCGCCGGAGTCGTGGCGGTCTGCGGGGCGCGGACCCACTGGCCGACGAGATCGATCGTTCCGCCGCGCATGTCCTGGCTCGCAAGCCCGTGCCAGCGCCCGAGATAGGTGCGCTTCCAGAGCGGCGGCTTGTAGCGTCCGCGCGTCGTCTCGGCGGATGTTTCCTCGCAGGGCGCGCTGCGGTCGTCGATCGGGCCGGACACCCAGTCGGGCGCCCATGGGGCGGCGAGGCTCTGCATCGCCACCCTGCCCGGCGGGAAGTCGTAACCCCAGGCCGGCATGCCGTGCACCGTACCGGTCGAGTCCAGGTCGAGGTGATTGACCACGCCGGCCTTCGACACCGTGTGAAGTGCGCCGTAGATGCCGTCCTGTTCGGCGAGCACGCCCGACAGTCGGACGCGGGTGCCGGAACAGACGAAGCGGCGCAACCCGGAGTGATAGACGCTGATGAGCAGCTCGAGCGTGCGATCGACCAGTATGCGCCCCATGAGGCGGTCGAGCGGTGTCGGCCCGTGGTCCCGGAACAGTTTCAGGGCGCTCAGGGTGATCGACAGGTAATAGGGGTCGAGCATTTCCTGCGTGCTGCCGTCGAGGAAACCCCAGAAGCGCAGCGGCAGGGTCTCGAGACCGTGCCGCCCGTCGTCCATCGCATGAGAAGAATCGATCGTCGCACCGCCGAGCAGCGCACCCATGGCGGCGGTGTGGTTGAAGTTCTGCGTGCTGACGGCGTAGTTGTAGCCGTCGCGGAAGAACGAGGCGCGGCCGCGCCAGTCCCGGTTACGCTGCCAGTAGTCGATCGCTTCGGGCCCTTGCGGCGAGACGAAGGCGCTGGTCGGCAGATCCGGCTGCAGCCAGGCGGTCCAATAGGCCTTCAGGTGTTCCTGCGCCGGTTCTGGCAGCAGGTCGCGGAACAGGTGCCAGATGAGCAGCAGATCGGCGATCTCCCAGCCCATCCAGTAGCGCGGCGGCAGGGCGAGGAGCGCCTTGAGGCGGCTCGCATAGGCGCGCCGCGCGTCCGGCTCGACGACTGCCGCCCACGGGCTGACATTGTCGCCGCCGACACGCTGCAGCTCGCGGATGTGCTCGATCTGCCACTCGGGGCGGCTTCCGGACGGGCGGGTGGCGGCCCGTGCCCGCGCTGCGATCTCTTCGATCGGCAGCAGTCGTGCCGTCGGCTGGCTGCCGTCGGCAGTGCGGGGCAGGGCGCGGTCCGCAGCCATCGGCAGGCTGATCGCGACTTCGCCTCCGGCCGCGAGGGGACGCAGGGTGAGTTGCAGGCGGGCGGCCTTGAACGTCAGCCCGTGGCCGCCGATCGGCATGGCCCATTCGTAGGCATTGCCGCGTTCGCGATAGCGCGTGTCGTAGGTCTCGAGCTTGCGCAGCACGAAGCCGCAGCGCTCGGGCATCAGGAGCCGGCTCGCCGGCTCGCGCGCCAGCAAGTCCGTCGAGAAGAAGCGTGTGATGTCGAAGCGTGCCGTGCGCCGCTGCAGCGAAAGCTCCTGCGGGTCGAGCCCTCCGTCCAACCGGTCGCGCTCCGGATCCGTCGCACCCCAGCGGGCCCAGTAGCGCCTGCCGTTGATGCTCGCGTTGTAGGTCGGTCCGATGGCCGGATCGGCGGTCCATGGCTGACGCAGCGGCCACGCCACCACATGCCAGGTCGGCGGATCGCCGGTCCAGAGCTTGCGACCCAGACCCTCGCGACAGATGTAGCCCTCGGGCACGATCTCGTAACCGCCATAGTCCAAGACAAGCTCGGCCTTTGCCAGCACGCGGCCGCGCAGCAGTTGGAGCGCGATCGCATCGGCCGCGCCGGGAAAGCGCAGAAGAACGGATCGATGCACGGCGTCCATCGTGCGGCCGCCTGGCATCGGCCTGTCCCAGTCGCGGCCGTCGATCGTTGCCGTTTCGATCTCGCTGATGAGGACCTGTTCCTCGCGTCGCGACTGCGCGTTCGCCGGACCGGCGGCGAGCATGGCGGCGGTGACACCGGCGCTGCGCAGGAAGCGGGAGCGGGTGAGGACACGTGACATTGCACCGTCATTGTTCAGCAATGATGGCGGGTGCACCAGCAGGGAGGCCCGACGCCATATTGATGCCGTACGCGAAGGTTCTTCTGTGACCGTCTGTTGTTTCGACATTCCTGGCCATTGTCTTCTCCCATGTCGCCCCCATCTCAGAACCGATCGCAGACATCTCAGCCTGAAGGAGACCGCGCCATGCCCGAGCCCTTCGTCGTCGAAATCTGGGGAAAGCCCGCCGGCGTCGTCCTCAAGGAAGGCAATGCGTTCCGTTTCCATGCCTTCACCCGCCCGTTCTTCGAACTCGACGGTCACCAGTTCAACACGCCGGGTCAGGCGCGGCTCGCCGCCGCCAAGCTTCAGCCGCCGGGCGAAAACGCCCGCGCGGAGTAGGTCCTTTCGCCTTGTCGGTCGCCTGAGGGGGCGCTAGTCCAAATCGGAACCGACAATGGAGGAAAGTGGTGATCAAGCGTAAGCAGCGTATTCCGATTCGTGACCTCGCGACGATGAAGCCGGAGGATCGCGAGGCGATCGAGAAGAACGCCATGAACGGCCAGGTGTTCAACATCTTCAAGGTGATGGCCAATCACCCCGCCCTGACGAAACGCTGGACGCCGTTCGCCGGCCACATCCTCTCCAAGCAGACGCTGCCGTTCCGTGATCGCGAACTGCTGATCCTGCGCATCGGCTGGCTGAACCAGGCCGAATACGAGTTCGCGCAGCACGAGCTGATCGCCAAGCGCGGCGGTGTCAGCGATGCCGACATCGCCAACCTCAAGGAAGGGCCGAAGGCCAAGGGCTGGAACGAGCACGAGGCGGCGCTCATGCAGCTCGCCGACGATCTCTTCGAGAACTCGGTCGCGTCCGACGAGACCTGGGCCACCCTGTCGAAGACCTATTCGACGGAGCAGCTCATGGACGCCGTGTTCACGGTCGGCCAGTACAATCTCGTCTCTTGGGCGCTGAACAGCTTCGGCGTCCCGCTCGACGACTTCCTGCCGGGCGCGGAGAAGAAGTAGCCCCGCGTTAGTATTTGCGAGTCATTCGCAATTGGAATAGACCGGTCCCGGGATAGCGAATCGGGACCATGGGGCGGCACGACGTATCTGCTTTGATCGCTAGCTTTCGCGAGAACTACCAGGATCTGCTGCGCTTCCTGACGCGGCGGACCGGTAATGCCGAGCGTGCCGCCGATGTGGCCCAGGATACCTATGTCCGTCTGGCGGCCATCCCGCCGACCAGTCTCGACATTCAAAATCCGCGAGCCTTCGTCTATCGCGTTGCCGGCAATCTGGCGATCGACACGATGCGGCGCGAAGGCCGGATCGCAGCGGACCTCACCGTCCTCGAGGCTGCGGAAACGGTGCCAGATGCGACGCCATCTCCCGAGGCAAGCGCACTTGCCCGGGAGCGGTTGCGTCTTTTGGAAGCGGCGCTGGACGAGCTGCCGCCAAATCCGCGTCTTGCCCTGTTGCTCAGCCGGGTCGAGGGGCGGTCCTTCGTCGAGATCGCCCGCCGACTCGGCGTCTCCGAGAGCATGGTGGCCAAATACATCGCACAGGCGCTTCGTCATTGCCGCGACCGGCTGCGCCGCAATGATAACGGATGAGTTACCAGCAGCCGCTGCAAGCCGGCACTCCGTCAATCGTCATTGAGTCGGGGGAAAGAGTAACGTCGAATGTCGAGTGAGGGGGAAGAAACAGTCGGCGCGTCGCGTTCTCGCGACCGAGCGCTGAGCGACGAAGCCATCGACTGGCTGGTGCGGCTGAGTTCGGGCCGCGCTACGGTGGACGATCGGCAGGCGTTCCTGCTTTGGCGCGAGCGGTCGCCAATGCACGACGCTGCGGCAGCTGAGGCGGAAGCTCTGATGCGCGCCGTTGCCGAAACCCGACAGGCCGACACGCTGCGTCGCGGCGTTGTACCTTTTTCGCTCTCTCACCCGCCGCGGCGTGTGAGCCGACGTACCGTGTTTGCAGGTGCGACGGCCGCCGCCGCTTCCGTTGCGGTCGTCACCGTCGGGCTCAACGTGGTGGGACCTCTCTCCGGATTCTACGCGGATCACGCCACCGCCGTCGGCGAGCGCCAGCGGGTCGTCCTCACGGACGGTTCGGTCGTCACGCTCAACACCGCCACCGCGCTCTCGGTCGACTATTCGGGCGATGAGCGACGGATTGCCCTCCACGACGGCGAAGCGCTGTTCGAGGTCGCCAAGGACCCCAATCGCCCGTTTATCGTGAGGGCGGGAAACGGCCAGGCCCGAGCGGTCGGCACGGCCTTCGTGGTGCGGCGCAACGACACGTGCGAGCAGGTCATCGTCACCGAGGGCACGGTCGAGGTCACGGTCGGGAAGGCTGCGCCGGTCCGGCTGGAAGCGGGGCAGAGGCTCGGCTTCGGTGAGGGCGACGGGCAGAAGGTTCGCACCGTCGACGTCGACGCTGTCACGGCGTGGCAGCGTGGCAAGCTCATCTTCAATCGTCGGTCGCTGCAGAGTGTCCTCGAGGAACTACAGCGCTACCGCCGCGGACGGATCGTCATCGCCAACGAAGAACTCAAGACTCTTCAGGTCACAGGCGTCTTCGACCTCGACGATCCTGATCATCTGTTGCGTACGCTCGTGGAAACCAGCAAGGCCCGGGTCGTCCAGATGCCCCTGCTGACGATCATTCGCTGAGCGCGCTGCAAGTTCGCCATCATCGATTCGTCTTACCGTAAGACGGTGAGACTGAGACGCACTCCAGATCAAGGAGCTCGCCTGCCGCCGCCGCGTAGCTTTGGGGGACGACATGCTGGTTTCACGTAGGCTGCTCGCGTCGACGATCGCGACTGTTTTGTGCTGGCCCATCATGGTCCATGCGCAGGGCGGACCGGGGTCGGCGCCGCGGACGCAGGAACAGGCGCAGGCGCCGCGCACCGTGACCTTCAATATCCCGGCGCAGGATCTAGACACGGCGTTGACGCGGCTTGCGGACCAGGCCGGCATCCGCCTGCTCGGCGCCTCGGGAGATCTTGCGGGCAAGCGCACGGCCGGTCTGGCGGGTACCTACACCGTCGCGCAGGCGCTCAACGCCTTGCTGGCGGGATCCGGCGTCGGTTGGCGCTTCAGCGAGGCCAATACGGTAGTCCTCGAAAAGCTCGGCGCCGGCGCGCAGGTGCCGGGTGCCCTGCAGCTCGACCCGGTGCAGGTGCAGGGCATGTTCCCGGTGCCGTCGCAGGCGATGATCGACAATGTCCCGCCGCCCTACGCCGGCGGGCAGGTCGCCACGGGTGGGCAAATCGGCGTGCTCGGCAATCGCGACGTGATGGACACGCCCTTCAACCAGACCAGCTTCACGGCGAAGAAGGCGCAGGACCAACAGGCGCGTTCGGTGCGTGACGTTCTGATCGACGACCCCTCCGTTCGTTTCTATGTGCCGGACGGCGGCCCAGGGGCCGAGCTCACCAACATCCGCGGCTTCAACATCCAGAACAATGCCTGGACCTATGGCGGCCTGTTCGGGCTGTTGCCGACCTATTCTGTGATGCCGGAGATGGCCGAACGCATCGAGGTCCTGAAGGGGCCGAGCGCGATGTTGAATGGCATGTCCCCCTCGGGCGCGATCGGCGGCACCGTCAACATCGTCCCAAAGCGCGCCGGCGAGACGCCGCTCACCCAGGCGACGCTGAACTATATCTCGGCCGGGCAAGTTGGCGGGGCCGTGGATGTCGGCCGCCGCTTCGGCAACGATCAGCAGTTCGGGGTGCGCTTCAACGGCGTCTATCGGGGCGGCCAGACGAACGTCCAGTACAATACCGACGAGCGGCTGCTGGGGGTCCTCGGTCTCGACTATCGCGGCGATCACGTGCGACTCTCCGCCGACCTCGGCTACCAGTACGAACTCGTCACAGGCGTGGTGCCCTATATCGGTCTTGCCGCGGGCGTGCCGCTTCCCTGGGCTCCGAACGTCCGCAACAATCCGGGTGCGCAGGCGTGGAGCAACAAATGGACCAAGGATGCCTTTGCGGTCGTCCGCGCCGAGGTCGACATGCTCGAAACGGTGACGGCGTTCGCGTCGTTCGGCGTTCATGACAGCCGCTACGGCCAGCTCTACAGCACCGACAGCTTTACCATCACCAACCAGAACGGCGCGGCGCGGGCATCTCAGGCCGTCCAGAATTCCTATGCCCAGATCCTCACGGGCGAAGCGGGGGTGAGGGCGCTGGCCACGACCGGTCCCATCTCGCATGAGTTCGTGTTCAGCGGGTCGGTCTACGAATCGGCGAGCGGTATCGCGTCGGTGATCGGCAAGACTTACAACACCAACATCTACAATCCGGTCTACGTGGCACCGGCCGGCCTCGCCAATCCCGCCGCAAACAAGACCGCGACGCAAAGCCTGCAGAGCCTGGTGATTGCCGATACCCTCTTCGCGGTCGACAAGCGCATCCAGCTCACCGTCGGCGCACGCCTGCAACAGGTGGGAGCCACGAACTTCAACGTCGTCACCGGCGCACGCACGAGCAGCTACGAGCAGAGCGCGCTCAGCCCCTCCGTCGCGCTCGTCTTCAAGCCCTGGAAGAACATCTCGCTGTACGGCAACTTCATCCAGGGGCTGCAACAGGGAACGACCGTCGGCACTGCTTTCGCAAACGCCGGTGAGGTATTCCCGCCCTACAAGTCGACCCAGTACGAAGTCGGCGTGAAGGCCGACTGGGGCAAGTTCACGACCACGGCCAGTCTCTTCCAGATCACCCAGCCGAGCATCCTGACGAACACCGTCACGAATACCCAATTCCTGGGCGGGGAGCAGAAGAATCAGGGCCTCGAACTGAACGTGTTCGGCGAACCGCTCCCCGGCGTTCGGCTTCTGGGCGGCGCCATGTTTCTCAATGCCCTGCTGACCAAGACACAGGGTGGCGCAACCGACGGCTGGACGGCACCCTTTTCGCCGAACCTCCAGCTCAGGGCGAGTGCCGAGTGGGATCTGCCGTTTGCGCGTGGCCTGACCGTAAACGGACGTGTCGTCTATACCGGCTCGCAGTACATCGACACGACGCTGCCGCGGCGCAGCCTGCCGGACTGGACGCGCTTCGACATCGGCGCTCGCTACGTCTTCGATACCGACAACAGCCCGACCGGCAGTCCCGTGGCCATTCGCTTCAATGTCGACAATCTGTTCGACACCAACTACTGGGCGGGCGGGTCAGGCGCCACGACGCTGTTCCTGGGGGCGCCGCGGACATTCCGTCTGGCGTTGACCGCGGACTTCTGAGCCCTTCGTCGTGCTGCGGTCGATGTAGATGGAACCGACGTTCCGGGGGGCGATGGGCTGGCTTCATACCTGGACCGGTGTGGTGCTGGCGGGGTTGCTGTTCGCCATCTTCTGGATGGGCACGCTGAGTGTCTTCGATCGCGAGATCGACCGATGGATGATGCCCGCGACGCGGTTGGCGCTGCCGGAAAATCCCCTCCCGCTCGATACGCTACAGCCCCTGATCCAGGAGGCGGCTGCGGCGCGTGCCCCCTTCTGGTCCGTCCTGTTGCCGACCGACCGGATGCCAATCTTTCGTGTGGCATGGCGCACGCCGTCAGGACCGGTCGTGCGCTATCTCGATCCCGTCACCGGCGCTTCGTTACCCGATCCGGGCACGCTGGCCGCGACGCAATTCCTCTATCCGTTCCACTACAATCTGCATATCCGCTTTGCCCAGATCGGCTCGTGGCTGGTGGGATTTGCTGGAATGGCGATGCTGGTCCTGTGCGTTTCCGGCGTCATCATCCATCGCAAGCTCTTCGCCGACTTCTTTGCTTTCCGGATCGACCGGAAACCGCGTCGCTCGATCCTCGACCTCCATAATGTCGCCGGTGTGCTCGGCCTGCCGTTCCACATCGCCATCACCCTGTCGGGCCTGATCATCTTCTATTCGGTCTATTTCGCCTCGGTATGGCAGGTCTCCTATCAGGGCGATAGGCGCGCCTTTGGCATGGAGGCTTTCGACCTCTTCGATCGCGCGAAGTCGAACAGGCCCGCCAAGCTTGCTTCGCTGGACGAGATGGTCGCTCAGGCTCGCGCAGGCTGGGAAGGCGACGTGCCGCGCTTTCTGACCGTGCGCCATCCCGGCGACGCCGCGGCGGTCGTGCAGGTGAGCCGCGCGAACGATGATCGGGTGCGCGCAGCGGCCGATGTGACGTCGTTCGACGGGACTACCGGCCGACTGCTGCACCAACGCTTCGGCGCACAGCCGGTGGTGACGGCCTCACGCTTCATCTCGGGGTTTCATCTCA
Source organism: uncultured Reyranella sp. (assembly GCA_964588065.1). Taxonomy (GTDB): domain Bacteria; phylum Pseudomonadota; class Alphaproteobacteria; order Reyranellales; family Reyranellaceae; genus Reyranella. Next base: position 13,546 of record CAZPOS010000016.1, on the reverse strand, counting down.
TTCAGTTCCGCCACTGGACTCTGCGGTGGCTCTACTTCGCGCTCGGCCTTCTGGGCTGCGTCCTCATCGCAACGGGAACCCTGTTCTGGCTGGAATCACGCCGCCGCAGGCATGCGCAGCTGGGGCTGCGCGGCGTACACATCGTGGAAGGGCTGACGATCGGCTCCGTGGGAGGCATTCTCGTCGCGACGCTTGCGTTCTTCGTGGTCAATCGCCTCCTGCCCTCGGGGGCGGCGTTCCTGGGCCACGGACGCCCCGCGCTGGAGATCTGGACCTTCTATCTCGTGTGGCTCGCAACCTTCGCCCATGCCTGGGCACGGCCGGCACGCGCGTGGATAGAGCAGTGCTGGCTCATCGTGGCTCTGGCCGTTGCCGCCGTGCTGCTGAACTGGACGACCACCGGCCATCATCCCGGGCGCACCTTCGGTGCACGCCATCTGTGGCCGATCAGCGGCATCGACCTGATACTGCTGCTGGCTGCCTTGCTGGCGGCATACGCAGCGCTCAAGCTCGGGCGGCGGAGGCGAGCCTCGTAGACGCGCGAGCTCAGCGTTTGGCGATCTCGACGTTCCAGAAGACGGTCGTCGAGGGCGGGCGGATCCAGCCCTTGGTGCGGGCGCTGACGGCCGAGGCGCTGTACCATTCGCCGAGCGGATAGTGCGTCCCAAGCTGCAGGGCGCGCTCCTGGATCTCCTCGGCGATGGCCTTGCGCTTCGCCGCATCCGGTTCCAGCGCGTACGCCTCGCGCATCGCCTCGATCCGCTCGTCGCACGACCAGCCGGCGGACGCCTTCTCGCAGGCCGAGTTCAGGAACAACGACGTGATCGGATTCGCGACGTCGATGATGCCGATGCTCGACAGGGTGACGTTCCAGCCGCGATCCTCCGGCGGCTCCTTGCGCATGACCCTCGCCAGGTGCGTCTGCCAGTCGGCCGGGCGCATGTCGACCTTGAAGCCGACCCGTTCGAGCTGTGCCTTGGCGACGGGACCGAGAGCGACCAGGGAGGCGAGATCGGTCACCTGCAACAGAACGATCGGTCGGCCATCGTAGCCCGCTTCCTTGAGGAGTGCCTTGGCCTTCTCGACGTTGCCCTCGAGCAGACCGGACGTGCCCTTGTCCGATGCGAGCGGCGTGCCGCAGCCATAGTAGGTCTTGCAGAGGCGCCAGTACTTGGGGTCGCCGACGGCAGCCTCCAGAAAGCCCTTCTGATCGATCGCATAGCCCAGGGCGAGCCGCATCCGGGGATCGTTGAACGGCGGATGGAGCCAGTTCGGCCGCAGCGTGTACTGGCTGGCATAGGCGCCGCGCTGAACCTCGATGCCGCGCTGCTTCTCGACCAGCGGCAGCAGATCGTGCGCTACCGATTCGAGTGCGTCCACCTCGCCGTTCTGCAAGGCGTTCACCGCGGTTTGCGGATCGGCGATCGACGTCCATTCGACCCTGTCGACCTTGGCGACCTTGCCACCCGCATAGTTGGCTGGCGGCTCGGCGCGCGGGACGTAGTTCGGATTCCTGACGTAGACGACCTTGTCGCCCGGCCGCCATTCGTCGGCCTTGAACATGAACGGGCCAGAACCGGTCGGATCCTTGATCTGCTGTGTCGCCGGCGCGTCTGCCACACGCTTGGGCATCATGAAAGGCACCACGCCGGCGGGCTTGGCGAGCGACTCGATCACCAGGCCGTAGGGCCGGGCGAGTTCGAGGCGGATCGTCTTCGCGTCCGGTGCGGAGAGGTCCTTCACATTGGCCATGAGCTTGAGCCCGACCGGATCGCGGCTGCCCCAGCGCCTGAGCGAGGCGACGCAATCCTCGGCGGTGACCGGTGCGCCGTCGTGCCACTTGAGGCCGTCGCGCAGGGTGAAGCTGTAGACCAGCCCGGCGGCATCGACGGTCCAGTTGCCCACCATCTGCGGCTGCGGCTTGAGATCGCCGTCGAGGCCGAACAGCGTGTCGTAGACCAGATAGCCGTGCGTGCGGCTGATCTGCGCCGATGCCCAGATCGGATCGAGGATCTTGAGATCGGAATGCATGACGATCTTGAGTGTCGGCTGCGCGGCAGCCGGCATTGCGAGCGCGAGACCGGCGACGGCGCCCAGCAGGGTCTTGAAGTTCATGGTTCCTCCCTAAATTTGTTCATTGATCAGCCCGTTGATCGTCTGCAGCGCCTGGGCCCGGAACTGGCCGAGGATCATGCCCTTCCAGTCGTCGACATCGACGTAGAAGGCGTCGCGCACCGCCCGCCTGATGGCCTTCACCAAGCCAGTGGGCGCATCTGGATGCCCCGCGAGCCAGGCCTCCCCCCGCAGCGCGTGGCGTACGACCGGATTGGGCACGGTGCCGTACTCCAGCGTCGTCGGCGTGATCGCCGCGCCGGGACATTCCTCCGGCGCGCAGCCGGTAATGTGGCCGATGGTGCGCGGCGAAACCGACTCGCCTGCCGTGCTGACGATCAGGTCGCTGCCCCACCAGTTTTTCGCGCGTTTTGTGGTTTCCTCGGAATGGCGACCGAAGATCTTCTCGCCGTGGCCATAGGGACCGAGGCCGGTATGGACGTCGATCCAGGCGACGTGGCGCTTGTTTGTCCCGTGAGTGCGCAGGATCGAGCGGATGGTGGCGTTGCTCCAGGCCGGTGCGGTACCGCAATAGAAAAGCCCGTCCGCATGCTTCGCCTGGCCGCTCGACACGCCGGGATCGCGCTGCCCGGCAAGGCGTGCCATCGCGGTGGTCAGGCGCTCCTCGTTCTCGGCGGAGGGCGGCCAGGTCGCCGGCACCAGCAGGTCGTGAATCTGCTCGTACACCGGATTGTCGGGATAAGGCCGCGAGAAGTCTCCGAAGTTCCGATTGAGGTCGATATTGTCCTCGTTGGTCCGCTTCAGGTGCGAGAAGCCGTAAGGGTTGACCGCATGGATCAGCAACAGCGCGATGCCGCGATCGGCCGCGCGCCTGGCCAGGTCGTCGTTCAGCAGCGCGAGTTGGCAGGCCGAGCCGGCAAAGCCTTCGGGTCCGTGCGTGCCCGAGCTGACGATGAAGAGCTTGGCCGCGTCCACCGGGCCGAACAGCGCGGTATCGGTGCCGATCTCTTCGCCCGCCGCGCCTTTCAGCGGATGGATGTGGTGCCGGACGGCGGCGCCCGTCCTGGTCGCGGCCTCCAGGAAGCGTTGCCGGGCCTCGCCGTAGGCGGCGGAAAAGAAGCTGGCGCTCATCTGACCTTCTCGTCGATGTAGTCGAGGGTTCGGAAGGCGCCGCCGATCATCGGCAGGAACCAGGGCTTGCCGGAGTAGAGCGGAATGGGCGGCAGCTCGGTTCCCGCGAAAGGAACCTTGCCATGCAGGCGCCCGGCGATCGATCTGCCCATCGCATGGCCGAGGAACGGCATCATCGACACGCCCGAGCCGTTGCACCCCAGGACGAAGTGCAGCCCGTCGAGTTCGCCGGCATGCGGCAGTGCGTCGTAGGTGAAGGCGACGTTGCCCTGCCAGGTATGGGTGACCTTGGTGTCCGCGAGCTGAGGCAGTCGCTCGACCAGCGCCCGGTGCAGCAGCTGGGCGCGCAGCTCGGCGTCGATCTCGGTGAAGCGGGCGCGACCGCCGAAGATAACGCGTCTCCCGTCGGGCGAGATCCGGTAGTAGTGCAGCACCCGCCGCGTTTCGGAGAAGGTGCGTCCCTTCGGGCAGATTTCGCGAATCAGGTCGGCGGGCAGCTCCTCGGTCGCGATGATGTGGCTGGCGATCGGCACCAGGCGCTTCTGCAGGCGCGGCGTGACGCCGGACGTGTAGCCGTTGGTCGCGACGACGACGTGGCGCGCGCGGACCTCGCCCAGGCTGGTGCTGACCCGCCAGCCCTCGCCGTCGCGCGCGAGGCCGGTGGCGCGGCAATGGCCCGCCAGGGTCACCGAATTGCGCCGGCGCACCGCTGCCAGCAGCCCGCCGTAGAACAGGGCGGGATGCAGCTTGCCCGCCGTCTCGAAGACCATGCCGCCATGATAGAAATCGCTGCCGATCTCCTCGCGCTGCTCCTCGCGGGTGATCAGGCGGCAGTCGGTGGCGCCGCCGTCGCGCAGCTTGGCGAAGCGCGTGCGCAGCCCTTCGTAGTGCGAGGCGGCGCAGGCGCCGAGGAAGCGGCCGCGCTGTTCGAGATGGCAGTCGATCTTCTCCTGCTCGACCAGGTCGATCAGCGCGCGATAGGCGTCGATCGCCCAGCCCACCACGTCGCGCACCAACTCCGGCGAATAGTCGAGCGTGCGGCCGGTGAAGCTCTTGCCGATCGAGAGGCCGGCGCTCAGCGCGCCGCCGCTGCGCGTCGAGGCGCCGGCGCCGAACTCGTCGGCTTCCAGGACGACGCTTTGCACGCCGCCGTCGGCCAGCGCGCGCGCCGTCGCAAGGCCCGCGTAGCCGCCGCCGACGACCACGACGTCGGTGCGGGCGGGCAGCGAGGGGGTGGTGATCGCCTGCGGCCGGAAGGCCTCCCACCAGTAGGGTTCATCCTTGAAGTCGCTGGAGAAGATCGACTGGTTAACCGCAGGCATGACGAGGCTCACACGCAAGAACGTTGACGGAGATGAGTAAGGGCTTGAGCCGCCGGGCAGTCAAAGTCATTGTCCGGCGGGGTTAAGTCGTCGAGGTTATGATGATCACGTCGCGTCAGCTCGAAGCCTTTCGCGCCATCATGGCGCACGGAACGGTGACCGCCGCGGCGGAGCGTCTGGGTGTCTCGCAGCCGGCGGTGAGCAAGATCCTGGCGGGGCTGGAGCACGAGATCGGCTATCCCCTCTTCACGAGGATCAAGCGCCGGCTGGCGCCGACCAGCGAGGCCCGCCTGCTCGAGCAGGAGGTGACGCGGCTCTACCACAGCCTGGAGCGCGTGACGGAAGTGGCGCGCGAAATCCGCGAGCGCCAGATCGGCGACCTGCTGATCTACTCGACGCCGGCACTCGGCCGCACCGTCCTGCCCGACGTCATGGCCACTTTCATGAAGCGGCATGCCAAGGCGCATATCGTCTTCCAGGTCCGCAGCTCGACCTACATCAACCAGAAAATGATCGACCAGCAGATCGACCTCGGCTTCTCGATGATGCCGTTCGAGCATCCCGCGATGGTCACCGAGGAGCTGAGCCGCGCGGCGGCGGTCTGCGTGCTGCCGGGCGGCCACCGGCTGGCGCGGCGCAAGGTGATCCGCCCCACCGACCTGCGCGGCGAACGCTTCCTGTCCTTTCCGCTGGATGGCCGCATGCGCCATCTGATCGATGCCGTCTTCGAGCAGGAGAGGATCGAGCGGCAGCTCCAGATCGACGTCTACTCTTCCGCCGATGCTTGCGCGCTCGCCGCGCGCGGCCTCGGCGTCTCGATCGTCGATCCGTTCACCGCCCGTGACTATCTCGGTGCGGGTATCGCGGTCGTGCCGTTCGAGCCGCGCATCCGCTATCTCTTCCGCGCCATGCGGCCGCGCCATCGCAAGCCCTCGCGGCTCGCCGACGCGTTCCTCGATGCCGTGAAGGCGCACATGAAGGCAAAGGGGTGGTAGGGCTGAGCTTTGCTCAGCCCGAAAGCTAGGCGGGGTCATGGGCCACGAAGAATTCGAGGCCGATCAGCCGTTCCAGCAGCATGACCACCACCAGCGTCACCACGACGGTCGCGGTCGAGATGGCCGCCAGCACCGGCGAGGCATTCTCCTGGATGAACGCATAGATCTGGACCGGCAGGGTCGTGACCTGCGGTCCGGTGAGGAACATCGTGATCGTCACCTCGTCGAACGAGATGATGAACGAGAAGAGCAGCGCGGTGACGAGGCCCGACCGCGCGAGCGGCAGGGCGATGCCGAGCGCGATGCGGCGCTCGTCGGCGCCCAGCAGCGACGCGGCCTCGACGATCTCGCCGTCGATGCGCTGCAGGGCGACGACGATCGGCCGCCAGGCGAAGGGAAGGGTGCAGACGATGTGGGCAATGACGATGCCGGTGGCCGAGCCGAGATAACCTGCCATCGCCAGCACGTTGACGAGAGCGACGCCCAGGGCGGCATGCGGGAAGAAGAGCGGCGACATGACCGCGAGCTCGAAGGCCGCCAGCCAGCGCGGCCTCAGGCGGTGACAGGCATAGGCGCCCGCGAAGGCGATGGCGGTGACGAGCACGGACACCACGGCGGCGATGCCAAGGCTGGTAACGAAGGCCTCGATCCAGCGCGGATCGGTGGCGGCCTCGGCGTACCAGCGCAGGCTGAGTTCGCCCGGTGGAAACCTCAGATATCCGGCGGCGGCGAACGAGGTGGCACCGATCACCACGATCGGCAGGGGCAGGAACAGCAGCAGCGCGAACGACGCGGCGCGGCCCAGTCGGAGGATCGGAGCGTTCATCGGTCGGCCTTCGGCACCAGGGCGGCCTCGAGCATGCGCAGCAGGGCGAGGCCCAGGCCGCTCAGCAGCAGCAGGCAGATGGCCCAGGCCGACGCCTTGCTCATGTTGAAGTTGTAGACGACCTCTTGATAGATCTGCGTGCCGGCCATCTTCTGGCGGATCCCGCCCAGCAGGATCGGCGTCACGATGGCGCCCATCGAGGTCAGGAAGGTGATGCTGAGCCCCGTGAAGACGCCGGGCAGCGATAGCGGCAGCACCACCCGACGCCAGGTCTCGAACCCGCCCGCGCCCAGCGATTCGCTCGCTTCCTCCAGACGGTTGTCGATCTGCAGCAGGACGGAGAGCGTCGCGATCACCGAGAAGGGCATCAGCACGTGCGTGAGGCCGATCACCACGCCGAGATCGTTGAAGATCAGCGGCAGCGGCGACTGGATGATACCGGCCCATTTCAGCGTCTCGTTGAGGAAGCCCTTGGGTCCCAGGATGACCAGCCAGCCATAGGTGCGGACGACGAGGCTGACCAGCCACGGCACCAGCACGATCACCAGCAGGAGGTTGCGCCAGCGCGGCAGGCGCCACAGCAGCCAGGCGATCGGATAGGCCAGCACCGCCGCGGCGACCGACACGATGGCGGCGATCGACACGGTGCGCAGGAAGACGTCGTGATAATCGGCGCGTTCCAGGATCTGCCGGAAGTAGGCCAGGGAGAAGCCGTCCTTGCCCCAGAAGGCATGGAAGAGGAGCAGCGCCACCGAACCCAGGAACAGCGCGAGCACCAGCAGCGCCGGCAGCAGCAGCCAGCCCAGGCTTCGCGGTGCGGAGGTGGCGCTGCGCATCTCAGGCGCCGGCTGCGAAGCCCGGCGGAAAGGCCGCCGAAGCGCCGGTCTCGGCATCGAAGGCCTGGGCGAGCTTGATGAGATGCGCCTCGCCATACCACGGCGCCACGAACTGGATGCCGATCGGCAGGCCCGCCTTCGAGTGTCCGAAGGGGATCGAAATTGCCGGATGGCCGGTCATGTTGAAGGGGATCGTGTAGGTGTACCAGGCGGCGCGCAGGTCGCCGAGCGGCTTGCCGTCGACCACCAGCGGCTCGAACTGGTTCTGTGTGGCGAGCGGCGCCGGCGTGGCGACGGTGGGCGTGAGCAGCAGGTCGCAGTCGGCGAACAGGCGCTGCACCGACTTGAAGGCGGTGGTGCGATCGACCACCGCGCGCCGCAGCGCCACGACGTCGACGGCATTGCCCTCGTCGAGGGTCTTCGCGAAGGACGGGTCGAGATCGGCGCGGCGGTTCTTCAGGATGTCGGCGAAGCGTTCGATCTGGTTGGCCCGCAGGATGATGCGCGCGACGTCGAGCTTCCAGTCGATCTCGCGCCCGTCCATTTCCTCGATGTGGGCGCCCTGCCGTTCGAGGAAGGCGATGGCCGCGTCGAGACGGGCTTCGGTCTCGGGATCCAGATAGCCGCCGGTCATGCGGCGGATGACGGTGATGCGCCGGCCGCCGATCGGATGCTCGCCGGATTCGTCGGGCCAGGCGAAGGGCTCGCGGCCGATGGCGAGCGTCCAGGGATCGTCGCGATGACCGCGCGACATCGAGGCGAGACCGGCGCCGAGATCGGCCGGATGGCGCGCCATGACGCCGAGATAGGTGAGCTGGCCGAACTGGTCGGGCGGCACTTCGTGCGGCACGCGGCCCAGGGTCGCCTTCAGCCCGTAGACGCCGCAGCAGGCCGCGGGAATGCGGCCCGACCCCGCGCCGTCGGTCGACATGGCGATCGGTCCGAGACCCAAGGCCACAGCGACGGCCGCGCCGCCGCTCGAGCCGCCGCTCGTATGCTCGCGGTTCCAGGGATTGCGCGTGATGCCGTGCAGCGGGCTGTCGGTCAGCACCTTGTGGCCGAACTCCGGCGTCGTGGTCTTGGCGAACAGGACGGCATCGGCGTCGCGCCACTGTCCGATGGCCGAGGCATCGATCGACGGCACGTTGTCCTTCATCGTGACCGAAGCGAAGGCGGTGCGCAGGCCCTTTGTCAGGATCAGGTCCTTGGCGGAGACCGGCACGGCGGCCAGGGCCCCGAACGACTCACCCTTCTTGCGCCGCGCATCCAGGGCGTCGGCGACTGCCCGCGCGCCCTCGGCATCGAGCGTTGCGATCGGATTGAAGGGCTCGGCCTTCTTCGTACGCTCCAGCAGGCCCTCGACGATGTCGCGCGCGGCAACCTTGCCGGAGGTGAAGGCTTCTACGTGTTCCGCGACGGTGCGGCCGGCGAAATCCTGAGCGGGCATGATCGGTCTTTCAGGTTGAGGCGAAGAGTGTGAATGTGTCGGACGGTACGGAGAGATGCGCCGTCTTTCCCTCGGCGAGTTCCGCCATGTGCGGCGTGTCGGCCATGGAGAGCGCCGTGAGCGGGCCCAACGGCGTGTCGAAAACGGCCTTCACCGTCGGGCCGAGACGATGCAGCGCCGCTATGCGGCCTTCGAGCGACAGCGCGCCCGCTTGTGTCGTCAGCTGCACCGATTCGGGACGGCACGCGAGCTGGCAGGCACCGCCGGGCGACACGATACCGACGACGGACGAGCGGGGAATGGAAACCGCGCGTCCCAGAACCGAGACCGATACCGACGTGGCATCCACCGCCTCGACACGGCCCTCCATCATGTTGATGTCGCCGACGAAGCGCGCGACGAAGGGCGACGCGGGACGGCGGTAGATCTCGCCGGGCGTGCCGACCTGCTGCACGTGCCCGCCGTTCATCACGACGATCGTGTCGGAGAGCATCGTCGCCTCTTCCTGGTCGTGCGTGACGAACACGAAGGTGGTGGCGAGCTGACGCTGGATCGACTTCAGTTCGACTTGGAGCTGGCGGCGCAGCTGAAGGTCGAGAGCGCTCAGCGGCTCGTCGAGCAGGAGGATCGCCGGCTCCAGCGCCAACGACCGTGCCAGCGCCACACGCTGCTTCTGCCCGCCGGAAAGCTGTCCGATGCGTCGCCGCTCGAATCCGGCCAGGCCCACCAGGCCCAGGAAGCGCGAGACGCGGGCCGCGATCTCGGAGGCAGCCGTGCCGCGGATCCGCATGCCGTAGGCAACGTTCTCGAAGACGTCGAGATGCGGGAACAGAGCCAGGTTCTGGAACACCATGCCGAGCGGGCGCCGCCGCGGCGGCACGCCCTGCATGGGCGCGCCGTCGATGGCGATGCTGCCGCGGCTCGGTTCGAGGAAGCCGGCGATCAGGCGCAGCAGGGTGGTCTTGCCGCAACCCGAGGGCCCGAGCAGGGTGACGAAGCTGCCGCCTTCGATCTCGAGATCGACCTCGTGCAGGACCGTCGCGGTGCCGAACGCCTTGCCGACCCCGGTGATGGAGATCTTTCCGCGGCTCACTGCTTGACGCCGGACATGAGCTTCTCGGCGCGGTCGACCCGTGCCTCGTTATGCTCGACGACGATGCGCCAGTCCGGCGAGTAGAGCGCTTTCACGATCTCGTCGTAGGGCTGGCCCAGCGTCTTCTGCAGGTCCTCGGGCAGCTTGACCTTGGAATTCATGGGCAGCCAGCCGTCGAGCATCGCGGCGCGCAGCTGCGGCTCGGCGCCGGCGACTTGTCGAGGTTCTTGGCGCCCTTCGGCACCACCACCACGTAGGGCAGCATCAGGGCGCCTTCCTTGGGAATGACGATGCCGACGTTGGCCGCGCCCTGGCGGCGCAGCGCCCAGACGCGCGAGGCATAGAAGGGAACGGCCGCGACCTCGCCGCGTGTCAGCAGCGTGTTCATGTGCGCGAGCGAGGTGTAGGTCGCCAGCACGTTCGGCACGATCTTCTCCAGCAGCTTGAAGCCCGGATCGATGTCCTTCTCGCTGCCGCCCATCGCCTTGGCCATGATCACCGCGTCGTAGGGTGCGAGATAGACCGGCCGGGTCAGCGACAGCTTGCCCTTCCACTTCGGATCGGCGAGGCCCTGCCAGGAGGCGAAGTCCTGGGCCTTGGCGAGGTCGGTATTGTAGGCGATCCCGTAGTAGGTGAAGTAGACCGGCAGGCCGACGTGACGGCCGGCCTTGTCCTTGGTCAGGAACTTTGGATCGACGTCGGCGATTCCCGTAAGCTGCTTGTCGTCGAAGCTTTCGATCAACCCGGCATTCGAGAGCGCGATCGCCTCGAAATACGTGACCAGTGCCAGACTGTACTGCCCGGCGGCGGCGGGAGAGCGCAGCGCGCCGGCAGGGTTCGGCAC
>CAZPOS010000016.1:0-2969 GCA_964588065.1 uncultured Reyranella sp. | reverse complement strand
ACCTCGACCATCTTGATGGTCGAGCCGTTGCCCGGGTTGAACTGCTTGATGAAGGCCTCGCGCCAGGTGTTGGCGCCGCCGCCGCCCCATACCGCCATGGTGAGTTCCTGGGCCGACGCGCTACCCGCGCCACTGGCCGCGCCCGCGCACGCCAGGACTGCACCGCACATCAACGCCTTCAATCGGTTCATCATCGCTGGCCCCCGCCGTTGTCGCTTTGCATCGACGTTAGACGCCTCCTGCAGCGGTCGAGAAATTCATTCGTCCCGTCTGGTCATTCCCGAAGGTTATGGTGTTGGGTGTTGCTCCGTGCAGATACCGCTCGTACAGTTGCGTGGGGATTACGGAGGGGAAACGCCATGGACATGAAGCGCCTGCATCGCCGCCACGCTCTCTCGCTGCTGGGAGGTGCCGCCGCGGTCGGCGCCGCCGGGCCCGCTTTCGCGCAGGCCGAGCCGGCCAAGCCGGCCCAGCTCGTCGTCAATCATTCCGGCGGGTCGATGGGCTCGGCGATGCGCAAGGCCTTCTTCAACGGCTTCGAGAAGAAGTACGGGATCAAGGTCGTCGAGACGAGCCCGGTCGATTTCGGCAAGCTGCGCGCGATGGTCGATTCCGGCAACGTCGAATGGGACCTGACCGAGATCGGCGGACAGGATGCGATCCGCGCCGGCAAGGCCAACCTGCTGGAGAAGATCGACACCAAGGTCGTCGATCGCTCCAAGTATCCGCCCTCGGCGCAGAACCCCTACGTGTTCGCCTCGTCGGTCTATACGACGATCATCGGATTCCGGAACGACGTGTTCAAGAACGGCAGCCAGCCCAAGAGCTGGGCCGACTGGTGGGACGTGAAGAAGTTCCCGGGCGCGCGTTCGATGCGTAACCATCCGACCGACAATCTCGAATTCGCGCTGATCGCCGACGGGGTGCCGAAGGACAAGATCTATCCGATCGATTTCGACCGGGCGTTCAAGAAGCTCGACCAGATCAAGCCGCACGTCACCGTCTGGTGGTCGACCGGCCAGCAGCCCGCCCAGCTTCTGCTGGACAAGGAAGTCGTGCTGGCCACCGGCTGGAACGGTCGCTTCTACGACATCATCAAGAAGGGCGCCCCGGTCGGCATAGAATGGAACGAGGGCGCGCTGAAGCAGGGCAGCTTCGCCATTCCGCGCGGCGCCAAGAGTCCCTACTGGGCCAACAAGATGCTGGCCGAGCTTGCGGTGCCGCAGCAGCAGGCCGTCTATGCCTCCGAGCTCGGCTATCCCGGCCTCAACCTCGAATCGCTGAACTTCGTCGATCCGAAGGTGAAGCCCTTCCTGCCGACCGCCTATCTCGATCAACAGTTCTGGGTCAGCGACGAATGGTATGCCGAGAACGGCACCAAGGCGGCCGAACTGTGGAACGCCTGGATGCTGAAGAAGGGCTGATCTCCTTTGAGTGCAAGCGGGGGATCGGCTGACCTTCTCATCGAAGGCGTGGCCCGGCGTTTCGGAGAGGTGGTCGCGCTCGATCACGTCTCCCTGCAGGTGGCGCAGGGAGAGCTGCTGACCATCTTGGGGCCGAGCGGTTCGGGAAAGACGACCTTGCTCAAGGTTGTCGCCGGTTTCGAAACACCTGACGCCGGCCGCGTGACGGTGGGCGGTGCCGACATCACCTCGCTGCCGCCGGCGAAACGCGACATCGGCATGGTGTTTCAGAACTATGCGCTGTTTCCGCATCTCAGCGTCGCGGCCAACGTCGCCTTCCCGCTGGAGATGCGCAACGTCGCCAGGGCCGAGATCGAGCGCCGCGTCGCCGAGGCCCTGTCTATGGTCGAACTCAAGGGCTACGAGGCGCGCCTGCCGCGGCAGCTGTCCGGTGGCCAGCAGCAGAGGGTGGCGCTGGCGCGCGCCATCGTCTTCAACCCGCGGCTCCTGCTGCTCGACGAACCTTTCGGGGCGCTCGACCGCAAGCTGCGCGAGACGATGCAGCTCGAAGTGCGCCGCCTGCAGCGCCGGCTCGGCCTCACCACCATCTTCATCACCCACGACCAGGAGGAGGCGCTGGTCCTGTCCGACCGGATCGCGGTGATGAACCGGGGCACGATTCAGCAGATCGCCACGACGACGGAGATCTACGAGCGCCCGGCCAACGATTTCGTCGCCGACTTCGTGGGCGAGAGCAACATCTTCCACGGCACGATCGCCGCGCCGGGCACGGTGACGCTCGACGGCGGGCGTGCGCTGCAGGTGCGCAGCGACATGCCCGTCGGGAACAAGGTCGGCGTGCTGATGCGCCCGGAGCGCTTCGCATCGTCGGGCGCCAATGCGTTCAGCGGCGAGGTGATCGAATCGGTCTATCTCGGCACGTCCTTCAAGCTTCGGCTCGCCTGTGAGGGCGGCCTCGAACTGCTGGTCCGCCAGCCCGCCCGCGGCGCGCTGCCCGCCACCGGCACCAGGGTGACCGTCGGTATCGAGCCCGAGTCGATCCATGTGTTCTGAACCCCAACCCCATCCTGAGGAGCGTCGCGCAGCGATGCGTCTCGAAGGATGGGCCGCAGGCGCGGTGCTCGTTCCCATCCTTCGAGACGGCGCTGCGCGCCTCCTCAGGATGAGGGCTGTGTCGTGACTGCTCGCGGCTTCCTCCCCGCGCTGCCGGCGCTGATCCTGCTGTTCGTGTTCTTCCTGTTCCCGGTCGTGCGCATGCTGGGCTTCAGCCTCGAGGGCGGGACGCTCGACTGGTACGCCAAGGCGCTGGGCGAGCAGCTCTATCTGCGGGTCTTCTGGAACACCTTCGAGATCGCGCTGCTCGTCACCCTGTTCTGCCTTCTGCTCGGCTATCCGCTCGGCTTCCTGATGGCCACGACGACGCCGTTCTGGGCGACGACCACCGGCTTCTTGTAGAAGTTGGGGAAGTCCTCAATGAGCTTCATCGAGACGCCGTTGCGGGCGTCGTACTCGTCGAACCAAGCCGCGTTTTGGGAGATGAGGGCG
>CAZPOS010000015.1:20979-43821 GCA_964588065.1 uncultured Reyranella sp. | reverse complement strand
CCCGCTTGATCCAGATCTCGGGGCCGACGCCGCCCGGGCAGCTGGCGGCGAGGGCCTTGGTGAAGTGCGGCAGACGTTCGATGGGCGTGGGCGCGTTGGTGTAGATGCGACGCGGAAAACGAGACAGGTCCATTCAATCAGCTCCAGCTAGGTATACGCGCCCTCGCCCGCCACCGCGGACGAAGTCTTCAGGTCACTCCGTGATGACGCCGCAGACGATGCGGTCGCCGGCATTGCCGGTGGGGTCGGTCTTGTAGTCGTCGGGCCCGGCATGAATGATGATCGCCGAGCCGTCGGCGTCGAACACCGAATTGGGCTGCCCCTTGGCCAGCGTGATCATGTGATTGGCGACGTCGATCCTGAGCTCGCCGTTGGCCGGGATGAAAAGGTTCGGCATGTCGCCGGCATGCGCGCCTTCAGTGGCTTCCATGCCGTGCTTCTTGGAAGCGGGATTGAAATGACCGCCGGCGCTGGTGAACGGCGCCTCGCACTTGCCGACCGCATGGATGTGGAAGGCGTGCTCGCCCGGCGCCACGCCCTTCAGCGACATCCTGAGCAGCACGCCGTGGGGAGTCTGAACGAGTTGGACGTTGCCGACATCCTTCCCCGCCGCGTCCTTCAACGACGCCTTCGCGGTCGGGCTCTGGGCCTGGACGGAAAAGGACAGGGCGGCGACTCCGGCAGCGGCCGCGAGGCCGCACATCACTCGGGCGAAACGCATCGTTCTCTCCTCGTTGGTTGATTGGGGAGGGTAGCCTACTCCAGGACCTTCGGCGGCCGGTAGAGCGGAAAGCCGTTGAACGGCTTCGAATTGTCGTGATCCGGCACCTGATAGAAGGTCGTTTTGCCATAGTTGTGCAATCCGCCGTCGACCCGGAGCGTGGCGCCGGTGACGTAGGCTGCGGCATCGCTCAGCAGGTAGACGATGGCGGCCGCGATTTCGGACTCGGTGCCGTGGCGTTTGGCAGGAATGCGTTCCTTCACCGACCGCAGCGCCGCGTGGGCGCGCTCCGGGTAACGGTCGAAGCCCGACGAGGCGATGAAGCCCGGAATGACCGAGTTCACGCGCACGCCCGAATGCGCCCACTCGATCGACGCACTGTAGGTGAAGTTGGTCTGGCCGGCGCGGGCGGCGCCATTGTGGGCCATGCCCGGATTGCCCAGCTCGAAGTCGGCGCCGACATTCACGATGACGCCGCCATGGGCTTCCATCGAGGCGAGATAGACCGCCTTCGACACCAGGAAGGTGGCGGTCATGTTGTTGGCGACCACGGCATTCCAGCCGTTCAGCGAGATGTCCTTGAGCGGCGCGGGAAACTGGCCGCCGGCATTGTTCACGAGTCCGTCGATGCGGCCGCTCCACGCCATCACGCCGTCGATCGCCGCCTTGACCTCGTCCTCGCGTCGCAGGTCGGCCGAATGGACGTAGGTGTCGGGATCGCCCAGCTCCTCCTTGACCCGCTCGAGCTTCTCCCGCGTCCGGCCCACGAGGGCTATCCGTGCGCCCAGCGCCTTCAGCTCATGGGCGGTACAGCGGCCGATGCCCGAACCGCCCCCGGTGACGATGATGGTCCTGCCGGAGAAGAGACCCGGCCGAAACACCGAGTCGTAACGCACGCTGCCTGTCATCTTCCTCCCCACGCTTTGACGCGGAGACTATCCCTCGCGGGTGCGCAGCGCGAGGCGGCCGAGATGTCGTTGCAGGAGGCGCATCAGCGCGAACCCGGCCTGCAAAGTGACGCCGAAGCAGAGGATGCCGATGGCGAACAGGACCATCTTGTCGCCGAGCGTCGGCATCAGTTCGGCCTCGCGCAGGATGACGGCGATGCCTTCCGGTACGCCGATGGCGGCGCCGGCGCTCGAGGACATCACCAGTACGAAGAAGGCGCGGGTCACGTTCGGCAGGAAGAGCAGCGCCCCGAGCGGCGAGCCGTCGCGCAACTGCCGCAAGGCCTCGCCGCCATTGTCGGCCACGTAGGCCGCGGCATAGGGCACGAGCGACAGCGCCACCGTCATGATGCCCGACGGCGCCACATGGACGCCGAACAGCGTCGCATCCGACGGGATGATGTTCAGCAGGAAGAACATGACCACGAAGGTCGGCGCCGCCCGCATCAGGCCGATCAGGGTCGTCGCCACCGCGCCGCGCACGCCGCCGGCCAGCTTCGCCAGGGTGAGCAGGCCGCCCACGGCGAGACCGATCAGCAGCGCAACGGCGGCGATCTCGAAATTGACCACCATGCCGGCCAGCAGCTGCGGCACGAAGTCGGGAGAGATCTTGCTCATGCCGTCACCATCTGCCGGCGCTCCAGCCAGATTCGCAGTTTGTCGCACAGCCAGACCACGACCATCACCACGCAGACATAGAAGACGAGCAGCAGCGAATAGGTGCTGGCCCGGCCGCTGGCAAACGAGGTGATGTCGGTGAGCGCACTCAGGAGTTCGGGCGCGCCGATGAAGCTCGCGATCGGCGTTCCCTTTGCGGCATTGACGAGGAAGGACACGATCTGGGTCGCCGAGCGGCTGACGGCGCGACCGAACAGGTCGACGGTGGGCACCGGCGGCCCTCCCCGCTCCGTCCGCAAGGTGTGCATTGCCTCGCCGATGGCCTGTCCGGCATTGGCGCCGTTCATGAGGCCGAGCGCCACGATGGCCGCGCCGATCGCCACGGCCGAGGAATAGGGAAACAGTGCCAGCGCGACGGCCGCGGAGATGACCAGCGTGAGCACGACCGGTGAGGATTGCAGAACGATGGTGAGCGCACGCGCGGGCCAGCGCAGCAGGAAAAAATGCGAGCTCTGCAGGGCGCCGAGGACGATGGCGAACAGGAGGGTGGCGCCGAGGGCGCCTGCGACCAGCACCAGCGAGTTTACGATGCCTGCCTTGAAGAGCTGCCAGGCCGGCATGGTCTTGAACATCGGGAACTGGACGCTGATGCCGGTGTGCTTCTCCAGCCAATGCTCGAATTGGGTCACCTCGCCGGCAAAGGGCGTGGGCTGCAGGACCGCGCTCAGCGCCGGCAGGACGCAGGCCGGGTTGCTGCTGCCGCTATCGGTGTTGCATTCGGGGCGGTTCCAGACGGCGCGCTGGGCCTCGAGGAAGCCGAGACCGATGCGGTTCTCCTTCGCCACCGCGAGGAAGATGCCGTCGCGATGGAAGATCTGACTCATCAGGTCGAGCGCCCGGGCGAGGCGATCGCTGCCGGTCAGCGCCACGGCCATGCCCCAGGGAAGCTGGGCGAAGCCGAACTTCCGGTCGTAGGCGTTCGCGAAGGCCGGGTCCGTGAAGTAATAGTCGAAGAAGCTGTCGTCCTGCGCCGCCAGCACGCAGGTCTCGTCGCGCAACCTGTCGGGCAGCACACCCGCCTCGTCGAACAGCATCAGGCGGGCATTGTGCGAGACGATCTGTGCGTTGGAGCCGTTGCCGATGGTGACGCAGATCGTGCGACTGGCGATGTCGGGCCAGTCCCTGATCGCGAGCCCCTTCGGTCCGACGATGATCGTCTCCGACCGATAGTAATGCGGACGGATGAACCGTACCTGGCTGTCGCGCTGGGTGTTGTGGCCCATCGTCGCGATGGTGAGGTCGATCTTGTCGTCCGCGAGCAGGGGAATGCGGCTCGCCGCGTTGACGCGCGTGAAGGCCGGCTCGACGCCGAGATGTTTGGCGATCTCGCGCGCCACGTCGACGTCGTAGCCCAGGCGATTCTGGCCCTCGCGGGTCCCGAACAGCGGATAATATTCGCGCACGCCGACGCGGATCTTGCCGTCGCAGAAGATGCGGACCAGACGGTCGAGGCCGGCCTGCTCGCAGGCGCCCGGGCCGGCAGCAGCGGCCCGCGCCTCCTCCACCAGCTTCGCGAGGGCGGCATCGGGAGTCTCGGCGCGCGCCGGCAGGCCGGTTGCCGCGAGGACCAATGCGAACACCATGAACAGTAAGCGACGCAGGGCCATTTCAGCCTCGCGCGCCGGCAGCGGCGATCTCGACGATGTGCATGTCGGCGAAGACATGAGGCCCGTAGCGATGGATGGAGCGACCCTCCTCCGCGCGCAGAATGGAAGGTGTCATCAGATCGATCTTCTCGTTGGCGATGTGGACCAGCACGGTACTCACGATGTGCAGCGCGAGTCCGTACCGTTCTAGGATGCGGCGCGAGTGCTCGACGCCGACGAAGGCATTGTGGGTGATGAGCGCACGCCCATTGACCGCGAGATGATCCGACAGACCCTCGAGAAACGAGTCGAGCAGTTCCCGGCCATCGATGCCTCCCGAGCTCCAGGTCGACAATCGTCCGGCCACTTCGAAATGATCCATCGGAAAGTGCGGCAGGTTGGCGACGATCAGATCGAAGCGCCGTCCCGCCACCGGCTGCCACATGTCGCCGCGATGGATTTCGGCCTCGTGGCCGAGATCCTGCAGCAGCGCGCGCCCCGTGGCGATGGCCTCGTCCTCGATGTCTATTCCGCAGAGGGAAGCGGCACCGAGGCTGCCCAGGACCGCCAGGACCACCCCGCTGCCGCAGCCGATTTCCAATGCCCGGACGCCGCAGACGCGGCTCGGTTCGGCGCGAAGCGCCTGAACGAGTGCCGCAGTGTATTCGCTGGGTCGCAGCGCCGCGACCGCCGGAGAGGGCTTGCGGGCGTCGAACATCGATCAGCGCGACATCTGCAGCGGCACGAGTCGCGAGGGATCGATCGTTCCCAGACGATTCGCCATGGCGCGCGCCACCGGATCGGCGGGATATTCCGCCAATATCGCCTGGTAGCGCGACAGTGCAGTCGCATAATCTTCGGCGACCAGCGCATTGTAGGCGGTGCGGGTCAATGCGCAGAGGCGGACGGTCGCCTCGTCCGGTTCGTACTCGGGCCCGCCCCCGTAGGCACCCACCAACTCGTAGACCGGAACTTTCGAGCGCCGGCCCTTCACGGTGACGTCGTCGATCGGACGCACGCACAGCCGTTCGCCGGCCTCCTTGAACACGGCGTGGCTGATGCAGATGCCGGTGCCGTACTCCTTGTTGATGCCTTCCAGGCGCGCCGCGATGTTCACGCCGTCGCCCATGACGGTGTAGCTCATGCGCTCCTTCGAGCCGATATTGCCGACCAGGACCGCGTCGCTGTGGATGCCGATGCGGACCTTCAGCGGCTTCTTGCCCTCGGCCTCCCAATTGGCATTCAGTTCCTTCATGCCTTCGCGGATGCGCAAGGCGGCGAAGCAGGATCTCTGGGCATGGTCTTCCAGCAGGGCCGGCGCCCCCCAGAAAGCCATGACGCCGTCGCCGATGAATTTATCGATCGTCCCATGTTCCATGTTCACGGCATGGGTCACCACCCCGAGATAGGCGGAGACGCGCAACAGCAGTTCCTGCGAGGGCACTTCCTCGGACATGGTCGAGAAGCCCTCGAGATCCGAGAAGAAGATCGTGAGGAAGCGGCTATGGCCCCCCAGGACCAGCCTCTGCTCCGAATCGAGCAGTTGGCGAACGAGACCCACGGGCACGAAGGCGGCGAACGACTTCACCGCCGAGTCGAGCGTGTCGATGGCCCGAGAGAGCACAGCGATCTCCCGGATCGGCGATTTCAGCGGCGGGAGATTGTCGCCTTCGAGATCCTGGATTCGCGTCACCTTCCGCGCGAGTTTCTCGAGAGGCGTCGAGACCACGCTGGACAGGAAATAGATGATGCAGATCTGCACCACGATGGCGATCATGCCGAACAGGGCCAGCCGCTTGTTCTGCTCGTCGAACGCGCTGGTGAAATCGGCCAGGGGGGTAATGACGAAGAGCTGCCACCGCTTGCCGAACTCGGGCGGAAGGGTCGCGAGTCGCGCGACATAGTCCTGGCCGCCGCGGGTGAACGAGAACATCCTTTCGTTGTCGCGCGGCCGGAAGCTGAACGCGATCGCCGGCAATTCGTCGCCGAGCGACGTGATGTGTTGCAGCTCGACCCTGCCATTGTGGCTGGCATAGGTCCTCACACGCTCGGAATTGGCGATCACCCGGCCCTGATGGTCGAGGATGTAGGACTGCGTGCCCGGGCTGATCTTGCGCTCGGCGAGATAGTTGGACAGACCGTCGAGCGTGATGTCCGCGGCCGCGACCCCGCGCAATACGCCATCGACGTAGAAGGGTGCCCCGACGGTGAAGCCGACGAGGCCGAGGGTCGCGAAGACGTCGACGTCGCTGACCGAGAGTTCGCGGGTCTGCTGTGCCGTACGATACCACAGGCGTGCGCGCGGATCGTAGGAGGTGGTCTGCTCGGAAATACCCAGTTCCCTGCGATCCGCATCGAGAAACAGATAGTGGTCGATGGGCGCCGAACCGCGCTGCGGCGTGATCCATCGATCGGCGTATCGCGTGCCCGGAGGCGGAAGCTTGCCCTGAATCTCGACGGCGGGATCGATCTGCCGCGCCTGGCGGAAGGACCCGTCGTTCAGGCCGACATACATGCTGATGATGCGATCGCTGTGCTGCAGGATGCTGAAGAGATACTTCAGCGAGCGGTTCTCCTCGAAGAAACCGGGCTGTTCCGCTCCGATGGCGGCGGCACTGCGGACCAGCGACTTAATGGGGTCGAACAGGTGCTGGATGTTCTCGATCGCCTCGACGCTGAACCGCCCGATCAGCTCATCGGCATTGTCGCGCGCGATCTTCTCGTTCGAGACGTAATTCACCGCCACGATCGCGAAGAACACCGGCACCGTCAACAGGATGAACAGGGTCAGGATGCTTGGGCGCAGCCGCAGATTTTTCGCGAAGGGGCTTGGCATTGCGCGGCTGGGACATCCTAGGGCGGGCGATACAAACACTATAAATGAAAGGAGAATCAGCGTCCACGCGCCCTGCCCCGCAGCGCCGCTACAGCGGCGGTCGCCTCGAGTGCCACTCGGTCGCCCGCTGATAGGCGTGACCTGCCGCCAGAATGGCGCCTTCATCGAAGGCTCTTGCGACGATCTGGAACCCCACCGGCACGCCATCGGCGGTCATGCCGCCGGGAAGCGTCAATGTCGGGTGGCCGCTGAGATCGAACGGCGCGGTGTAGCGCAGCCGGCCCGCGACGGCCTCGGGCTCCCGCCCCGCCGCGAGCAGGGCCTCGGTCGACCAGACCGCCCTGGCCATCACCGGCATCAGCAGCAGATCGACCGATGCCAGCAGGCGATTGAGCTCGCCGGTGAGTGCCGCCCGGCGCACCTGCAGGCGGGCGAGTTCGACCGCCGAGAGGCGGCGTCCCTGGTCCAGCAGCCCGGCCAGGACCGGCCCGTATTCCGAGGCTCGCGAGGGATAGGTGGCCTCATGGGCCAGCGCCGCCTCGACTCCGCACAAGGGCACCCAGTCGCGCGCGCCCTGATCGAAGCCGTCGGGCAACTTCACATCGACGATCTCGGCACCCGCCTGTTTCATCACGTCGACGGCGCCATAGAGGGCGCGTTCCGCATCCTCGTCGAGCCCATGAAGGTTCGAGGGCACGCCGATACGCCTGCCGCGGACCCCCTGGTCGATCGACGCGGCATAGTCGGGAACGGACAGGCCGACAGAGGTCGGATCGTCAGGGTCGGGCCCCGCGATCACACCGAGCATGATCGCGGCATCGAGGGCGCTGCGGGCCATCGGACCGACATGGTCGAGAGACTCTGCCAGCGGAAAGACGCCGGCGCGGCTCACGCGTCCCCAGGTGGGCTTCAACCCCGACAGGCCGTTCATGGTCGAGGGAAAGCGGATCGAGCCGCCGGTGTCGGATCCCAGGGAGGCGAAGCACAGGCCGGCTGCGGTGGCGGCACCGGACCCCGACGAGGAAGAGCCCGTCCAGTAAGCCGCGTTCCAGGGGTTGAGAGGTGCCGGTATGCCGGGATGGTGCGCGCCATAGGCGCCCTCGGTCATCTGCAGTTTGCCAAGGATCACCGCACCCGCCTGCTTGAAGCGGGCAACGACCGTCGCATCGCGCGACGGAACGTTGCCGCGATGGATCGCCATGCCGGCCGCGGTGGGCACGCCCTCGGTGTTGCACAGATCCTTGATTGCGATGGGAACGCCGTGCAGCGGACCGCGCGAGGTGCCGGCGGCGGACTCGGCATCCAGTCGCGCGGCATCGGCGAGGGCGCGGTCGGCCGTAACGGTCGCGTAGCTCCGGAGCTGCGGATCGATCCGGTCTATGCGGTCTAGAATCGACCGCGTCAGTTCGACGGACGAGAGCTTTCGCGCCTTGAGACGCTGCGCGACCTCGTGCAGCGGCAGGTAATGCAGGTCGGCTGGCATGCGGACTCCCTCACAGCGACTTCTCCATGACCTGGATATGTTCGCCGCGATAGTCGCGCCGCTCAAGCGCCGTCCAGCCCTTGCGCGCGTACAGTGCGGCGGCGGAAGACGTGAAAAGATAGAGGCGATCGTATCCGATGCGCCGGGCCGCGGCCTCGACCGCATCGACGAGCGCCGAGGCGATGCCCCGCTGTCGATGCTGCGGCGGGACGTAGACGCTTGCGAGCCAGGGATTGCGCGGATCGCCTTCGAGATCGTCGAAGATCAGCGAGGCCGCGCCTACGATCTCATCGTGGTCGTCGAGGGCGACGAACGCGATCGGGACCCGGTCGACGTTCATCTTGCCCTGGACCTTGGCCCGGCGCTCGTGCAGCGTTTGGCTAGGACTGAGATGTCCCCACTCGTCGAATCCCCAGACGGAGACCTGCTCGGCCAGGTCCGGGCGTTCGACGAGAGGGACGATTCTCATGCCGTCAGTCGACAGCCTTGAGGTTCACGGCGGCGGAACGGCCGCGCTCGGTCGCGATCTCGTATCCGATCTTCTGACCTTCGTTCAGACCATTCAGGCCCGACCGCTCCACGGCGCTGATGTGGACGAACACGTCCTTGCCGCCGTCGCTCGGCTGGATGAATCCAAATCCCTTCGTGGCGTTGAACCACTTGACGGTGCCTGTAGCCATGTCTCTCTCCTGGGCAGTTTGAACGAGCAAGCAAATGCGCGCTGGCGGAGCGCTCGCGGCTACCGCCTTCGACAACCTGGAATTTGGAGTGAAAGCTTGCGGAGGAATCCGGGGCCATGCGGGCCGGGCCGGCAAATCGTGGCCAAGTTCGGAGTCGTAGGATCGCATATGAAGGACGTAACGCGCCGGCCGCGAAATGGCTCCCGACGTTCTTCTACATTGTTGCGCCTATCTTCCACGGCTCGAACTCGTCGTCCCCGATGCCCAGAACCTCGGACTTGGTTTTCTGGCCCGAGGCCGTGGCGAGAATAAGGTCGAAGATGCGGCGGCCGCTTTCCTGGATCGTCTCCTCGCCGTCGACGATGGTTCCACAGTTGATGTCCATGTCGTCGGTCATGCGCCGATAGAGCGAGCTGTTCGTCGCAAGCTTGAGGGAGGGCGTCGGCTTGCAGCCGAACACGCTGCCGCGCCCCGTCGTGAAACACAGCACGTTGGCGCCGCCCGCGACCTGCCCCGTTGCCGAGACCGGATCGTAGCCCGGCGAGTCCATGTAGACGAAGCCCTTGGCGGTGATCGGCTCGGCGTACTTGTACACGTCGACCAGATTGGTCGTGCCGCCCTTGGCCACCGCGCCCAGGGATTTCTCGAGAATCGTGGTGAGGCCGCCGGCCTTGTTGCCCGGCGACGGATTGTTGTTCATCTCACCGCCGGTTCGGGCGCAGTGATCCTCCCACCAGCGTATGCGCTCGACGATCTTTTCGCCGACCTCGCGGCTGACCGCGCGGCGGGTCAGCAGATGCTCGGCGCCATAGATCTCGGGAGTCTCGGAGAGAACGGCCGTCCCGCCGTTGCGCACCAGTAGATCGACCGCCGCGCCCAGCGCCGGATTGGCCGATATTCCGGAGTATCCGTCGGACCCGCCGCACTGCAGCGCGAGGATGAGCTCGCTTGCCGGGATCGGCTCGCGCTCGACGTCATTCGCCTCAGGCAGGATCTCCTTCAGGAAGTCGACGGCGCGCATCACCGTCTTCGACACGCCGCCCTCGTCCTGGATCGCGAGCGGAATGAGCTTCGGCCCTTCCTTCAGTTTCTCCGCCGTCATGAGGCCGGAAATCTGATTGGTTTCGCAGCCGAGACCGAGCACCACGACGGCCGCCATGTTGGGATGCCGGACATAGCCCGCGAGCGTCCGCCGCAGCACGTCCATCTCGAGGCCGGAGGCCGCCATGCCGCAGCCACCGCCATGCGTGAGCGGTACGACGCCGTCGATGTTCGCAAACTCGGTCAGTACGGGCGCGAGCTTCGCCGCGATCATGCGGCTGGTCGCAGCCGAACAGTTCACCGTCGTCACGATGCCGATGTAGTTGCGTGTGGCCGCACGCCCATCGGGACGCCGGTATCCCAGGAAGGTCGCCGGCGGCACGATGAATTCGGTCGGCTGTGCGTCGGCGCAGAAAGCATAGTCGCGCTCGAAGTCGCCCATCACGCAGTTATGCGTATGGACATGCGTGCCGGGCGGGAGATCGTCGGTTGCGAATCCGATGATCTGGTTGTACTTGCGC
The DNA here is from genome assembly GCA_964588065.1 of uncultured Reyranella sp. Taxonomy (GTDB): domain Bacteria; phylum Pseudomonadota; class Alphaproteobacteria; order Reyranellales; family Reyranellaceae; genus Reyranella. The sequence continues at coordinate 33,328 of CAZPOS010000015.1, read as the reverse complement.
AGCGGTTCCCCTTTCCCAACCGCCCTCGTCAGAATCTTGTGACCGGGCGGCACGCGCGTGGCCGCCGCCACGTCGCCCTCGACCTTCGTGCCGGGCAGGATGTCCATGCGGGCCACGACGACGTTGTCGGCGGGATGCAGTCGGATGGCGAGCGGGGCCGTCATGTGTGTCTCCTCGGGGCGGCGTCGCGCTTTCGGCGACATTCCGGTCCGACCTTAGTACGACATCCACCGGCCGCAAACGGGGCGCCGAAGCGCCCCGTCACATACACGCGAAATCGTCAGCTGCGGATCAGCCCCACCCGGGGCTCCACCCCGGCCCCCAGGCCGGGGCCGGCCGCTCATTGATCCAGCGGCCGTCGACCCAGACCTGACGACCGTGGTGCCAGGTCCAGTAACCCGGCACCCAGACGCGCTGGACCGGCGGCGCGTAGTAACGCGGCGGCGGCGGCGCATAGTAGCGCTGTGGCTGCGGCGTGCCGATCCAGACACCGAATGCCTGGGCGGCGGCCGGTGTGACGGCCGCGGATGCCAGCGTCGCCGTCGTGAAAGTGGCGGCGGCGGCGAGTGCGGTGAGAGCGATGCGCTTCATCATTGTCTGCCTCCGTTCTGCGCGGCGGTAACGCCGCGTTCTCCAGAGATACGCATTGGCAGGACCGAACGTGGCTGTCTCACCTATGGAATTAGCGCGCTGATTCCGCCGCTTTTCCGCCGCCGTCAGGTTCCTCCGACCAGCAACAGAATGACGCCTGCCACGCTGACCAGGATGCCCAGCAAACCAACCGCGTGGAGCCGTTCCCCGCGCAGGAAGATCCAGCTCATCACCACGCCCATGAGAGGAAAGAGCGCCACGAGCGGCGCGACGACGGTGATGGAGCCGAGGCCGAGCGCCGCATAGAGAAGGAAGGTGGCCGTGCCGTTGGCGAAACCGACGGCGAGGAACCAGAGCACGCCGCTGCGGATCGCCGGCCCTTCCCTCAGGGCCCGACGACCGACCAGGGAGACGATCACCACTGTGGAGAGCGCATAGCCGATGGCGGCTGCGGCAAGCGGCTCGGGCCAGAGCGCGAGCCCGGTCTTGATCGCCGGCTGGATGGCGCCGCGCACCAGTGCGGCCGCGAGCGGCAAGCCGAGCACCCAGACGGACCAGTGGCGACCGCCGGTACCGCCGCGCAGCGCCAGCAGCGCGACGCCACCCACGACCATGGCGAGGCCCGCCAGTTGCAGCAGCCCGAGATGCTCGCCGAGGAACAGAACCGCACCCAGCACGGCGAAGATCGGCGTCACGTTGCCCACGGCCCCCGCCACCGCCGGCCCCAGCCGCTCGTTGGACCGGACCGCGAGAATCGAGACGACCACGGGGAAGATGCAACCGACCCCGGCGAAGATCAGGGCCGCATCGAGGTCGAAGCTCTGCCAGTCGACGAACAGGATCGCGGCCAGCCACGCCACGATCAGCGCGCCGCCGATCGAATAGAGCGGCGAGCGCCAGGAGGGCATCGTCCGCAAGCCGAACTGGGTGAGAATCAGGGCCAGTGCGAAGCAGAAGGCTGCTCCCAAGGCGAGGATGGCCGCGCCGCTCATCGTCTGCTATGTCCGCGCGCTTCGAGGGACGACGAGGTTGGAATGGACACGCTCACCTACTGGAACGGCACCTGGCACGAGGGCAACCCGGCAATCCTGGGACCGCGCGACCATGCCTTCTGGCTGGGTTCCATGGTATTCGACGGCGGGCGCGCGTTCGAGGGGTGCGGCCCCGACCTCGACCTCCATGCGGAACGCGTCGTGCGTTCGGCCCGCGCCATCGGCCTGAACCCGACCCAGACGCCGGAGGAGATCCTGAAGCTGATGCACGAGAGCCTGCGGCGCTTCGGGCCCAAGGCCGAGCTCTACGTCCGGCCGATGTTCTGGGCCGGCAAGGGCGGCGCCGGCCCCATCTCGGTCGATCCCGACTCCGCACAGTTCCTGCTTTGCACCTATGTCTCGCCGATGCGAGCCGGAACGCCCCTGACCCTGGGCCTTTGCCGCAGCATCCGCCGGCCGGCTCCCGAGACCGCACCGACCGACGCCAAGGCGAGCTGCCTTTATCCCAATTCCTCGCGCGGTGTGGCCGAGATGCTGAAGCGCGGCTTCAACAACGGCGTGGTGCTCGATCCCCTCGGCAACGTGGCCGAGACCTGCAGTTCGAACCTCTTCATCGCGCGCAACGGCGTGGTGGCGACTCCCGTGCCGAACGGCAGCTTCCTGGCCGGCATCACCCGCTTCCGGACGATCAAGCTGCTGCGCTCGGCCGGCATCACGGTCGAGGAGCGCACCATCCGGCCGCCCGAACTCGAGGAAGCGGATGAGATCTTCACCACCGGCAATGCCGGCAAGGTGCAGCCGGTCAGCCGCTACGAGGATCGCGACCTGCAGCCCGGCCCGATCGCCGCCCGCGCCCACGACCTCTACATGGCCTTCGCCCGCACCCAGCGGGTCATCTGAGACGCAGCGCCCGCCGCGATGCTTGCAGGCCGGGCGCAAATCGATACTGTCCGGGAATGACTACGGGCGAGCGCGACACGACCTTTCTTGCCGGGGGCGGAGAGATGGGCGCGCTCATGCGGGCCCACGACTGGCAGGCGACGTCGCTCGGGGATCCGAGCGCATGGCCGCAGTCGCTGCGGACCGCGGTCCGGCTGCTGCTGAACTGCGGCCATCCGATGTACATCTGGTGGGGTCCGGACCTCATTTCCTTCTACAACGATGCCTATCGGCGCTCGATCGGACCGGAACGCCATCCCTCCTCCCTCGGCCAGCCGGGCCGGGCGGTGTGGGAGGAGATCTGGCCGATCATCGGCCCGCAGATCGAGCAGGTGATGTCGGGTCGCGGCGCCACCTGGCACGAGAACCACCTTGTCCCGATCACCCGCAACGGCCGCCGTGAGGACGTCTACTGGACCTACAGCTACAGTCCGATCGACGATACCGATGCCCCGCATGGCGTGGGGGGCGTCCTGGTGGTCTGCAGCGAGAAGGTCCTGACCGAACAGCGGCTGATGGCCGAGATCGAGCGCCAGCGCCGCATGTTCCAGAAGGCGCCCGGCTTCATCGCCGTCCTGAGCGGACCCAATCACGTCTACGAGTATGTGAACGAGGCCTACCTCGCCATCGCCGGCCAGCGCGACTTCGTCGGCCGCACCGTGCGCGAGGCGCTGCCGGAAATCGAGGGCCAGGGCTTCTATGAGCTGCTCGACCGTGTCTATCGCACGGGTGAGCGGTTCATCGCCCGCGCCATGCCGATTCGGCTCAGCAACGAGGCCAGCACACGGTTCATCGACTTCGTCTATGAACCGATGCGCGACGAGGCGGGCGAGGTCTACGGCATCTTCGTCGGCGGCCACGACATCACGGCGCACAAGGAAGCCGAGCGTCAGTCCGTGCTGAACGAGGAATCGCTGCGGCTGACCACGGAGGCGGCCGAGATCGGCATCTGGGACGTCGACTTCACCACCGACACGCTGACCTGGTCGCCCCGCACCAAGGCCATGTTCGGCTTCTCGCCCGACGCCGTCTGCACGCTCGACGACTTCTATGCCGGCCTGCATCCCGAAGATCGCGACGCCACCACGCGCGCGTTCGGCGCGGCGCTCGATCCTGCGGTCCGGGCAACCTATGACGTGCAGTACCGGACGATCGGCCATGACGATGGCGTGGTCCGATGGATCGCCGCCAAGGGCAAAGGCCTGTTCGATGCGGACGGCAAGTGCTATCGCGCCGTCGGCACCGCCATCGACATCAGCGCACGCAAGCTCGCCGAGGCGCGACACGCCTTCATGCTGGAGCTCAGCGACGCGCTGCGTGGCAGCGATACCGACAGAGCGCTGAACGAGGCCTGTGCGCTGATGGGCCGCTTCTTCGGCGTCAGCCGCGTGGGTTACGGCCATCTCGATCCCGTCGAGGACGTGTTCGACTATTCGGTCTGCTGGACCGACGGCCGCGCCCAGCCGCTGCTCGGCCGCGTCCCGGCCCGGGCGTTCGGCACGAAGATCGTGGCCAAACTCGGCGCCGGCGAGACGGTCGTGGTCAGCGACCTGCAGACCGATCCGCTGAGCGACGAGGAGGAAACGCGTGCCACCGCGCGGGCGGTCGATACGCGCGCCATCCTGGTGGTGCCCTTCGTGCGCGCCGGGCGCCTGCGCACCATCGTCTATCTCAACGACCGACCGACCCGTCAGTGGCAGCCCGACGAGGTCACGTTCATGGAAGAGGTGGCCGAGCGGACACGCCAGGTCATCGAGCGCGGCGAGGCGGAAGCGGCGCTGCGCGCGCTCAACGCCACGCTCGAAGCCCGGGTCGAGGCACGGACCGCAGAATTGCGGGCCGCAGAGGAGGCCTTGCGCCAGGCCCAGAAGATGGAAGCGATCGGCCAGCTCACCGGCGGAATCGCCCATGACTTCAACAACCTTCTGCAGGGCATTACCGGCAGCCTCGACCTGGTCCAGCGGCGCATCAGCCAAGGCCGCCTGGGAGATCTCGACCGCTTCATCACCGGCGCCATGACGTCCGCCAACAGGGCAGCCGCCCTCACCCACCGGCTGCTGGCCTTCGCGCGCCGGCAGCCGCTGGATCCTCGTCCCGTCCGCGTCAACCCACTGGTCGGCTCGATGGAGGAACTGCTGCGGCGGACGCTGGGTGAGCGGATCGATCTCGACCTGAGACTGGCCGGCGGTCTCTGGTTGACGCGCTGCGACGCCAACCAGCTGGAATCGGCGATCCTGAACCTCGCCATCAATGCGCGGGACGCCATGCCCGAAGGGGGGCGTCTCGTGATCGAGACGGCCAACCGGGCGGTCGACGCACCGACGGCCGCCGCACACGCCGACAGGGTGGCGGGAGACTATGTCTGCATCTCGGTCGCCGACAGCGGCACCGGCATGGATGCCGAGACGGTTTCCCGCGCGTTCGAGCCCTTCTTCACGACCAAGCCGATCGGCCAGGGAACCGGCCTCGGCCTGTCGATGATCTATGGCTTCGCCCGCCAGTCCGAGGGCTATGTCGAGATCGAGAGCGAACCCGGCCGCGGCACGACCGTGCATCTGTGCCTGCCGCGCTTCCGGGGCGAAGTCGACGAAGACGCCGCTGTGGACGCGACCGGAGCGGCGCCGGCGGAAAGCGGAGAGACCGTCCTCGTCATCGAAGACGAGCCCGTGGTCCGCGGCCTGGTGGTCGAGGTGCTGGCCGATCTCGGCTACCGCGCCATCGAGGCCGTGGACGGCCCGCAGGGTCTGGAGATCGTGCAGTCGCCGCAGCGCATCGACCTGCTCATCACCGATGTGGGATTGCCCGGGTTGAACGGCCGGCAGGTGGCGGACGCAGCCCGGGCCCTTCGCCCCCACCTCAGGGTGTTGTTCATGACGGGCTATGCCGAGAACGCGGCGCTCGCCGAAGGTTCGCTCGACGCGGGCATGACGCTCATCACCAAGCCCTTCACGATGGAAGCGCTGGCCACGCGGGTGCGCGAGATCATCCAAGCCGGATAGGCCTGCGGCAACGAGATTCCGGCATTTCGCCCTCCAGGAAAGAATGGATCAACCGATGTCCTCCACCGAGCTCCCCCTCGCGCGATTTCTGGCTCGCTGCCATGCAGACTTCTCGACGGACGATCGTGGCGAGCTCGCCTCCTATATTCCGGAACTCGCGCTCGCCAATCCCGACCATTTCGGCATCGCCGCCACGACCGTCGATGGATACGTCTACGAGGTGGGCGACAGCACCGTCGAGTTCACCATTCAATCCATTTCCAAGGCTTTCGTCTTCGCTCTCGCCCTGGAGGAGCTGGGCGCCGACAAGGTCGAAGCCGTCGTCGGCGTCGAACCCAGCGGTGATGCCTTCAACTCCATCCGTCTGCGTGCAGACAACCGTCCCTTCAACCCGATGGTGAACACCGGCGCGATCGCCTGCATCGGCCTGCTCTGCGAGAACGACCCGGACGGCGCGTTCGAACGCGTGCGAGTCTCGCTCGGACGCTTCGCCGGCCGACGGCTCGAGGTCGACGAGCCCACGTTCCGGTCGGAGCGCGAGAGCGGCGACCGGAACCGGGCCATCGCCTATCTCCTGCGCACCCACGGGATGCTGCAGGGCGAAGTCGACAAGGTGCTGGATGTCTATTTCCGCCAATGCTCGCTCCGTGTCTCCGCGCGGGACCTTTCCGTCATGGCGGCCACTCTCGCGAACAAGGGCCGCAACCCGCTGACCGGGGAGGAGGTGGTGTCCTCCTATGCCGTTGCCCGCACGCTCTCCGTGATGACCAGCTCCGGCATGTACGATTCGGCGGGAAGCTGGGTCTACCGCGTCGGCATTCCGGCCAAGAGCGGCGTCGGCGGCGGCATCGTCGCCGCCCTTCCCTCGCAGCTCGGTCTGGGCACCTATTCGCCGCGCATCGACGACCAGGGCAACAGCATCCGCGGACTGCGCACCTGCGAGGCGCTGTCCACCCATTTCGGTTTGCATATGCTCAACCGCGTCGGCGACGTGCAGACCTGCATCGCCGCCAGCTACGACGTCGGCAGCGTGTCGTCGCGCCGCAGCCGGCCGGCCCGCGAACAGGCCATCATCGAGGCGCGTCATGCCGAGTGTGCCATCCTCGAACTCACCGGCGCACTGAGCTTCGCGAACCTGGAGTATGTGTCGCGGCGCGTCAGGAGCCTGCGCAACGACCTCAAGCATCTCATTCTGGACTTCCGTCGCGTGCCCTCGGTCAGCGAGGCGGCCTTGCGCCTGCTGGGCGACATCTTCGAGGATCTCACGCAGGGCCGCATCGAGATGGTGTTCAGCGGCATCCCCAAGGGAACGCCAGCCGAGCAGTCTCTTGCGAGCTGGCTTACCGACCGGCCGAGCGTTCGCGGCATCGGGCTGCTCGACGAGGCGATCGAGTGGGCCGAGGACCGCATCATTCACAGCGAGGATGGCGACCTCTATCGCGGCAAGCCGGTCGATCTTGCCGAGCAGGAACTGCTGGCCGGGCTGGACGGGGACCAGTTGGGGGCCCTCACCGGGTCGATGGTCCGGCGCGAGTACCGCCTTGGGGATCGGCTGATTTCCGCGGGGGACCCGGCCTCCTCCCTCATGTTCGTTTCGAGCGGCATCGTGAGTGTCCGCCTCCATAGCGGCGTCCGACTCGCCACCCTGTCGGCCGGCATGGCCGTGGGCGAAATGGCCCTGCTCGAGAAGAACCGATCGGCCGATGTCTGGGCGGACACCCATGTCACCTGCTTCGAACTCTCACTCGACGCCTTCGATGTTTTCCGGGAGCGGCATCCGCATGCCGGCGAGAAGATCATGGCCAATCTCGCGCGCCTGCTCGCAAAGCGCCTGATCATCGCTAATCACAAGATCGAGGTCCTGGCGTCCTATTGAGGACTGAGGGCCCTCGCTTCGGCCCGGATCCGGATCCACATCACCGCGGCATTCAGCAGCGTGAAGAGGAGTCCATACCCGGTCAGTCCGAACACGAGCGGCAGGACGAGCAACTCGCCGGCCACGACCCAATAGTTCGGATGCGACACGAAGCGATAAGGCCCACGCTGGACCATCGGCGCCCCCGGCAGCACGATGATGCGCGTCGTCCAGCGCTCGCCCAGCGAGGCGATCACCCAGACTCGTCCCAGCTGGAGGAAAATGAAGGCGGCAAGCCAGAGCGGCGCGACAGTCAGGTCCGCCGGCGGATCGTACACCGCCAGATACCAGAGGCCGAGCAGCCAGGCGGCATGAAGGGCGACGATCAGCGGATAGTGCGCCGCGCCGACTTCGTGCGCCCCTTTCGCCAACAGGCGACGGGTGTTGCGCCGGGCCAGCACGAGTTCGCCCAGGCGCTGGGCGGTGACGAGTCCCAGGATCAGCGCGGCCCACTTCATCGCCGGATCCTCAAGCCGTACGGACGAGCGACAGGGCGCTGCAGGTGAAGCCCGGCCCGAGCGCCGCCAGCACGGTGCGCCGCGGCAACCCCGTCTCCACCAGCCGCTCCAGCACGAACAGAACGGTCGGCGCCGACATGTTGCCGTACTGGCGAAGCACCTCGCGTTCGTGGTCGAGCGTGCCTTGCGCCAGGCGCAGCGTCGTTTCCAGGGCGGCGATCACCTTGGCACCGCCGGGATGGCAGGCGAAGCGATCGACCGAGTCGCGCGCGATGCCGAGCCGGTCGAGGATCGTCGTCACCGCCGGACCGACCTCCTGCTCGGCGAAGGGCGGAATGGACCGGTCGAAGATGACCCCCAGTCCCGTCGGATCCACTTTCCAGCCCATGATGTCGAGCGTGTCCGGCCAGAGATGCTCGCCCGCCCCTTCGACCCGCGCGAACCCCTCGCCGGTCGAGCCCGCACGAACGACACAGGCCGCGGCGCCGTCACCGAACAGGGCGGTCGCGACCATGTTGGCGGGCGTGAGCTGGTCCATGCGAAAGGCCGCCGTGCAGATCTCGATGGCGACCATCAGCACGGTTGCCCCGGGTCGCGCCATCGCCAACCGGTTCGCGATCGCCAGGCCCGAGACTCCGCCCGCACAACCGAGGCCGAACACCGGGACCCGCTCGACATCGGCGCGAAAGCCCATGCGGCCGGCGACACGGGCTTCGAGGCTGGGCGTCGCGACGCCGGTGGAGGAGATCGTGACGATCGTGTCGACGTCGGATGCTGCACACCCGGCCGCTGCGAGTGCCCGGGTTGCGGCCTCGACGAACAGGTCCTGCGCGCCCTCCAGATAGGCGGCATTGCGCTCCGGCCATCCCAGCGAGGTGAAATACCAGTCGAGCGGCTTCACCGTGTAGCGCGATTCGATGCCGGACGTGGTGAAGACCGGCGCCATCCTCTCGAAGGCGGTGTAGCGATGGGCGAACATCCGTCGCGCCGCCTCGGCGGCCTCGGTCTGCAGCAGGCGATGGGGAGGCAGGGCGTGGGCGACGGACAGCAGGGCGCTCGCAGGGGACATGGCGTGATCCTTCCGCCGCCATAACCGCCCCGGGTGCCCCAAGGTTCAAGTCACGTTTTTCTGACGCCCGCGACTTCGATTGCCGGTCCGCGGCCCCAGAAATGCTGCAAAGGGAGTTGTCGACCAATTGTTTCGTCGGCATAAAACCGCGCGTCTGTTCGGAGGCTGACCAAGTTCCGCGCCGGAGCCGATCATCCCGCGCGATGAGAGGGGAGACATTGATGCACGCGAATCGCCGTTCGACTCTGAAGCTGCTGGGAGGCGCCGCGCTCTCGACCGCTGCGCTGCCCGTCCTGCCGTTCTCCGCGATGGCGCAGGAAGATCTCTACATTTCCTCGAAGTATCAGAACTTCAAGCGCGGCAAGATCGACGGGCTCCACCCCGATCGCCGCATCAGTGCTACGACTACGTCGACTTCCTGATCGCCCCGACCACGCCCGCCGTGACGGCGCGCGCCAAGGCCATGATGACCCAGGGCGCCCGCATCGAGGGTATCCCCGGCGCCCGCGAGCGCATCCGCCTCTGGTCGATGGCCGGCATGTGCACCAAGGTCGATCTCGCGACCAACACGGTATTCCTGATCAACGCCTCGGGTGGCGAACCCGACAAGCCCTCGCCCGACAGCGGTGAAGTCATTCAGATGCCGCAGGTCGTGAGCGAGGCGGGCAAGGCGGCGCTGCAGACGATCAAGCCGGGCACGCAGATCACCACGGTCTACAGCGTCCAGACCGCGCTCCAGGTCACGATCATCCGCTAGTCGTTTCCGCATATGTCGATGGCAACGCCGGGGCCGCAAGGACCCGGCGTTCTCGTGTCGAGGTTTCCCTTCCCGCCGCCGCGGTGCTAGCAAGCCAGCAGCAACTCTTGCGGGAGGACGCCATGGCAGCCTCGTACGATCTGATCGTGCGCAATGGAATGGTGATCGACGGCACCGGAGCCGAGCCGCGCGAAGCGGATGTTGCCGTCCGGGACGGCAGGATCGCCGCCGTGGGATGCATCGATGGCCACGGCCGCGAGGAAATCGACGCCGGCGGCTTCGCCGTGACACCGGGCTTCGTCGACATCCATACCCACTATGACGGCCAGGTCACCTGGGACGACCGCTTCTCGCCGTCGTCGGGGCATGGCGTGACGACGGTCCTGATGGGCAATTGCGGCGTCGGCTTCGCGCCCTGCCGCCCCGAGGACCGCGACACGCTGATGAACGTGATGGAAGGCGTCGAGGACATTCCCGAGCTGGTGATGCGCGAGGGCGTGCCCTGGAACTGGCAGAGCTTCCCCGACTATCTCGAGGCGCTGTCGAAGCGCCACTGCGACATCGACTTCGCCACGCAGGTACCGCATGCGCCGCTGCGCGTCTTCGTGATGGGCCGGCGCGGTGTCGACCGCGAGCCCGCCAGCGCGGCCGACATGGCGGAAATGGCCCGGCTGGTGGAGGAAGGGCTGCAGGCCGGGGCGCTCGGCTTCTCGACCTCGCGCTCGCTGTTCCATCGTACGCCCGACGGCGCGCTGACGCCGACCATCACCGCCGGCGAGGAGGAGCTGGCGGCGATCGCCCGCGCCATGCGGCGTGCCGGCAAGGGGGTGATCCAGCTGCTCGACGATTTCGCGGACACCACGGCCGAAGGAGCGACCGAGTTCGCCATGCTGCGCCGGCTCGTCGAACTGTCGGGACGGCCGCTCTCCTTCACCCTGCTCGACCTGTCGCTCTATCCCGGGCGCTGGCAGACCCTGCTGCGCGAGATCGAGCGGGCCCATCGCGACGGGCTGCCGATCCGCGGCCAGGTCGCGGCGCGGCCGGTCGCGATCCTCTATGGACTGGAACTCTCGTTCCATCCCTTCTCGACCTGCCCGAGCTACCGCAAGGTCGAGGGCCTGCCTCTCGACGCCAAGCTCGCGAAGCTGCGTGATCCGGCGATGAAGGCGAAGCTGCTCGTCGAGCAGCCGACCTACCGCAATCCGCAGATGCTGGCCTTCATGCGCAGCGTCGCCAACATGTTCGTGCTGGGCGATCCGCCCGACTACACGCCGCCGGCCGACCAGCGACTCGACGCGCGCGCCGCCCGGCTCGGCATCACGCCACTCGAACTCGCCTACGATCTTCTGGTCGGCGGCGACGGCCGGACGATCCTGTTTCATCCCGGCGCCAATTACACCGGCTGCTCCGACGCCAACATGGCCAGCATGCTGCGCCACGAACACACGGTGATGGCGCTGGGCGACGGCGGCGCGCACTATGGTCTGATCTGCGACGCAAGCTACACGACCCATGCGCTCACCTACTGGACACGCGACCGCAAGGGCGAGCGCTGGCCTTTGCCTTGGGCCATCCGGCAGCTGACCGACGTGCCCGCGCGAACCGTCGGCCTCGGCGATCGCGGACGAATTCAGGCCGGCTTCAAGGCCGACCTCAACGTGATCGACCTCGACCGCCTCAAGGTCTCGGCGCCACGGCCGGTGAACAACCTGCCGGGCGGCGGCCGCCGGCTCGAACAGAAGGCCGAAGGCTACGTCGCCACCATCGTCGGCGGCGAAGTCACCTACCGCGATGGCGACTTCACCGGCGCGCGACCGGGCCGGCTCGTGCGCGGCGCGCGCTGAGGCGTCAGCGCAGCGCGAATCCCTCGTAGCCGTTCGCCGCGATCTCCTCGCACTTCTGGCGGTACTTCGGTGCGCCGCCGGCATAGGCCATGAAGGTGCGCTTGAGGCGGCCGGGAACGTTCTTGTTCACCCCGGTCATCCAGGAATCGACCTTGGTGAGCAGCAGGCGCGAGCCCGTCTCGTAGACGTGCGCCGTCCACGTCGCTTCGGCTTCCGGGGTGGCCTCGATGCGGGTGAAACCCTTGTCGCGCATGTATCCCAGCAGATCGGACACGAACTCCACGTTCTGCTCGATGCAGCGCGGCAGGTTGCAGAAGGTCGCCGCATTGTGCGGGCCGACCAGGGTCAGCATGTTGGGAAAGCCGGTGACGTTGAGGCCGAGGTAGGTATGCGGCCCGTCGGCCCACTTGTCGCGCAGCTTTTCGCCGCCGCGGCCCTGGAAGTCGATGCGGTCGAAGGCGCCGGTGATGGCGTCGAAGCCGGTCGCGTAGATGATCATGTCGAAGTCGTAGTCGACGTCGCCGACCCGGAGGCCGGTCTCGGTGATGCGCTCGATCGGCGTCTCGCGGATGTCGACCAGCTTCACGTTGGGCTGGTTGTAGACCTCGAAGTAGCCGCTCTCGAGCGGGACGCGGCGCGTGCCGTAGCCGTGGTTGGTCGGGATCAGCTTGTCGGCGATCTTCGGGTCCTTCACGCGGGCGCGGATCTTCCTGATCACGAATTCCGTCAGCGCGTCGTTGAAAATTTCCGCGCGCGCCAGTTCCGTCAATCGGCATTCAATGTAG